>CAJQQZ010000069.1 GCA_905480575.1 uncultured Alphaproteobacteria bacterium
TGACGGCGGCACAAGTTAGAGACGCCGCATGGGTTGTCCTCGGTGATGAAAGCGCATTCGTAAAGCCCAAACCTAAACCACTCAAGAAGTCCCGCACAATGTGGGCGGCTGGCAGTGCGGCACTCGGTGGCGGTGTTCTAACCGTCGACAACGGGATTAAAGTTCTTGAGAAGGTAAAAGAGAAGCTGCCTGACGGGGCAATAGAAGATGCTGTTACCAACTCACAAAGCCCGTGGCGCATCGCTATTTTGTGTGTCGCGATTGGTGTTGTGATCGGCGGATTGGTCGCGATGTATGCGCGCCGGAATGACAAAGCCACAGGGCGCAACCCATGATCGCAGTAATCATAGATTTTGTTTTCAACAGCTCCTTGGTTCAGGCGCTTTTAGCGGGGCTGGCGGGGTTAGTGCTGCTTTGGGGCTATGGGGCAAAACAGCGCCGAAAAGGGGCCGAAGAGCAGAAGGCCAAACAGCGCCAAGCCCAACAACAGGCCGACAGTGAAACAAGGAAGCGAATTGATGAAACACCTAGTAACGGTGGCGATCGGAATGTGGCTCTTGACCGCTTGCGAAGCAGGGAAGCCCGTAATAAGCCAAAGGGCGGCGTGTGAGGGTCTGGCTAAGTCTATCGCAGACTTGAACCAGACCGTTGTTGCCCATGCTGAAGAGACACACGACGACCTAATCGTATCGATTGATACGTTGATTGCGGAATATGACGCCGCGTGTCTGGTGGTTCCGAAGTCTAAGCCGGATTCATGGTTTAACTGATGGGGTAGCCGCTCTCAGGTGTACGATCATTTCCAGCACAAGCGCCGCGTCTTTATCGCGAAGAGAAACTACAGGTTCGCAAACGCGGCGGTAGGAAGTCGCCGCCTTAAACAAGGGGGCGTGATCATTCACTCGCAGATCACGTTTGAACCAAACAATGGATGGTGTTTGTCCCATCGTATTAGATTTCATTTATGTGTAAGAGCGTCGTTGTATGCAGCGTAAAATGTGCACTCTCCTAATGTGACGGTGCCCCGCCACCCGCTGTTGGTGTCTCCTTGGCTGTATGTGCAGCCCACGACGGCACCTATGCCGTCGAGAACATAGTGACCACCTACGTCATCGGGCAGCTTCGTCCAGTTTCTTTTAGCCATTTCATTCTTCTTTCTGTTGTTATGGGGTTAGGACCAGTCGCCGACTCTATCTAGCCCCTGCATCCAATTATCTAGGCGGCCAGTGGCCTCGCGTATTTCGCTGGCGTCCTTAGCGGTGCGGCATTCGTCAAGGCGGGACATAAGCTCCTCGTACTCTCCTTCATTGAGGTTTCTTTGAGGGTAGCCCCACTTATTGCTCTCCATGAAGCCGACAAAGCCGTCACCGTGACCTATGGTTACTGATCGCCCGTAGAAATCAACATCACGCCAAAACCACCCCATGTAGGGGATCTCCTTGTCCGTATGGCCTTCAGAATCGCACCATGCTCGGATAAACCCATTGTAACGCTCGTTGAAGACCAAGGCTTCGAGGGTTTTTCGTTCGTGATCTGCTAGTTCTTTTCTAAATTCAGTGTGCATGTCTTCCTCTTGGTTTGACAAATTCGCTTCGTAACTCCTGCGGAAAGTGCAGGGTTTGACGAATTCGATAGGGTTAAGTTGTTGATTCCGACCGGTGCAATTCGGTCTTAAAATCCGTTTCGCGTTCTTGGGCTGTTGGGATTTCAGCAAGCGCGTAAGAACCGCGTGATTTGGTACGGGATTCGCACATAGCGTCGTGTCGTCACAGGGAACATTCTTAGGACCAAGAATGAACGATGTAACAACATTCGAACGTAGCGATACGCGCGATTTACGCGATTTGCGCGGTAAAATATGTAACTCGCAAAAGGAGTTTAGCCGTAAGCTATTGATTTCATTGGGGAAGTTTTGGAGGCCCGAGCCGGAATCGAACCGACGTACAAGAATTTGCAATCCTCTGCATCACCACTCTGCCATCGGGCCCAAAAAATATACTTGGCGACTAAGGTGGTGACTCGCCAGACAGCAGGCTTTTAGGCACTGGGAGATTTGCAGTCAAGCAGGAAAGCGGAGCCAATCGGATTGGCCCCGCTTTTGTCGTGATTTAATTCTGAATATTCAAGAATGGTACAGCACCGCCAGGGATCATTGTTTGTGGCAGTTGTCCGTTCCAGGCTCTTGCTTGCAGGTATTGAACGTAGAGTGGGTTACCGGCCAAGGCTTGTTCAACCGCCTTAATGGCGGCGGCCTCGGCTTCACCTCTCAGGCGGATAGCTTCGGCTTCAGCGGCTGCTTCAGTCGTGGTCTTATAGGCCTGACCATCGGCGATTTTTTTAGTCGCTTCTTTTGAGGCTTCCGCTGATTGTACTTCCTGTTGTGCCTGGAGTTTCTGCTTTTCAAGGGCATATAGCTCACGCTGTGCGGCTTCACGTTCTTTTTCTTTGGACATCACTGCGTCCATGTATTGCTGCGGTAGGGTCAAATCCTCGATTTGAGGAGAACGTACAGTGACGGGGTAACCCGCCAGCTGCTCAACGAGATTCGCCATGATGATCTGAACAGCGCCGTTTCTGTCGCGGATCAGTTCGTCGGCGTTAAATTTTGGCAGAGCGTCTTTGGCTGCTTGACGGATTTTGGGATCTAGAACACGATCTTCGAACTGTTGAAGAGTACCGTACTTTTTATACAAAGAAAGGGTCGCGTCGGGGTTAACTGACCAGTTGATAGAGATCTCAGCGGTGACAGGAAGCTGGTTTTTTGTTGCTGCGTTCAAACGTTCAACATTCTTCTTTTCCCGGACTTCAATCTTTTTGACCGTTGATAATCGGAATTTTGAAATGCAGTCCTGGTGGCGCTTGACGGACAGCCGCCGAGAACTGTGTAACTACTCCGATGTGACCTTCTGGAACCAAGAAGAAAGTCCCCCAGGACGCTCCAGCCAGGATGGCCGCACCAAGGCAATAAAGGCCGATTTTTCTCGTGTTGATTTTCATTCCCTCGTTCCTCCTCATTAGGGCTTGTTTCAGCAAATTCTAACGCCCGATCAGTTTGTAACAAACAAAAGATGGGGATTATACCGAAAAATTCCCACGGAAGGGCGCGCGAACAGGGATTTCAACGCGACTTGAACAAAGGTATTTCAGGCCCTTTCACTAGACTTTACCCATTAGAATAAATGCTCTAATGCCAATGGATAAGACTTGGCTTGGAGATTGCTATGACACTACATTTTACCAGAGAAGAATTTGCTGAACGGCAAGGTCGAGGCAAAGCCGCCATTGCTGCGCAAGGGCTTGATGGCATGATCCTTTTTGCGCCGGAATCCCATTTCTATCTCTGCGGTTTCGACACATTTGGCTTTGCAATGTTCCAGTGTTTGATCATGACAGCCGAAGGTCGGTTAGAGTTGTTTGTTCGAACGCCGGACCTGCGGCAAGCCCAGATCACTTCGACGTTGAGTGATGACCAGATCCATGTTTGGCCTGATGTTGAAGGCGTCAACCCAGCGGACGAACTCAAGAAATTGCTGTCCGCTATGGGGCTTGAAGGCAAAAAACTAGGCGTTGAGATGAAGACGGCTGGTTTGACTGCCTACAACTGGCAACTGCTTTCCAGGTCGATGGAAGGCTTTGCTACAATCGTAGACGCCTCTGATGTCATTAGCCTAACACGACGTGTTAAAAGCCCACAGGAGATTGAATACCACCGCAAGGCCGCAGAACTGTCTGACCAAGGCTTGGACGAAGCAATCAGGCTTTCTGGACCCGGTGCTTTCGATGGCGATGTATTGGCGGCTATGCAAGGCGTCGTCTTTCAAGGCGGTGGTGACTACGCTGGCAATGAATTCATTGTGGGCTCTGGTGAGCAAGGCCTGTTGTGCCGCTATAGCTCGGGCCGCCGGAAAATGGACGCCAATGATCAACTGACACTTGAGTGGTCAGGAGCTTTTGCGCGCTATCACGCCGCCATGATGCGCACGCTGGTGATTGGTAAAGCTAATGATCATCAAAAACGTATGCACGCTGCGACCGTTGAAGCTCTTGAAGCCTGTGAAACAGCGATCAGGCCAGGCGATCCCATGGGCAACGTTTATGCCGCCCATGCAGAAGTCTTTGACCGCCACGGCTTTGGTGATGCTCGCATGAAGGCCTGTGGTTATGGAATGGGTGCAATTTACAATCCTATTTGGGTCGACTTTCCGATGTTTTATGAGAACAACCCTTTGGTCATGAACGCTGGGAACGTCTTCTTTCTTCATATGATTCTGATGGACTCAGAAACGGGTCATGCCATGTGCTGGGGTCATTCTGTATTGGTTAAGGATGGCGGCGTAGAGCGGTTGTCGCGGTCGAGTTTGGATATGGTTGAATGCCTATAAGTACAGGTGTTCAACGATCAAGAGGTGTAACGAAGGCGGAAGACAGCTGAAATGGCATCACTTAATCTGGTGATCGGCAAGATCGCTTCCGGCAAATCCACACTTGTATCCCAGTTGGCTCAACAGTCAGCGACAGTCGCAATGTCTGAGGACAAATGGCTTTTGCAGTTGTATGGGGAGGAGATAAAATCGATCACTGATTACGTTCGCCTCTCTTCAAATCTGCGAGATCTGTTGACGCCCCACATTATAGAACTGTTGAAAAATGGACTGTCGGTTGTTTTAGATTTCCAGGCCAACACAGTCCAATCGAGAACATGGATGAAAGCCTTAGCATTAGAAGCTGGCTCTGATAGTCAATTCCATTTTCTCGATGTTCCGAATGAGGTTTGCAAGGCAAGGCTAAGGCAAAGGAACGCTCAAGGTCGCCACGAATTCTCCGCTAGTGAGGAAGACTTTGATCGCATTACAACCTATTTTCAAATACCACAGGACAGCGAGGGATTAGAGATCGTTCACTACCCTTGGAATGAAGAGGAAGAACGATGAACGTTGAATCCAAAAGTTACGACATTGAGTTCGATCAGGGGAGACATTGGCGGGCGAAACTAGGGTTTGTTTTGTTAGCGACGGAGCAAACCGTTGCGGATGATGTTTACACCTTATGTCCGGATGGGGTCGGCATTCATTTCACGCGTGTGCCCATTCCGGACTCAATCACAAATGAAACGCTGTTGGCGCTGGCACCCGACCTAGAGAAGGCCGCGGCATTGATGTTGCCTGATGGCACGTTGGATGTCGTGTCCTATGCCTGCACATCTGGATCTTTGGTTGTAGGAGAGGAGCGTGTTTGCGAGCTACTCAATGCCGGTGCACCCAATGCCAAAGCATCTTGCATCATCATGGCCGTTGGGCGTGCCTTGAAAGCCGTTGGAGCAAAGAAGATCGTCGTAGCGACACCTTACTTGGATGAGGTCAACACAGCCGAGCGAGACTATATGATCAACGATGGTTTTGATGTCTTAGATATCCAAGGGCTGAACCTGGAAAAAGACAGCGAAATGGTTCGTGTTACTCCAAGCTTCATCGCTGACTTCGCTGCTTCAATTGACCAACCTGAGGCAGATGCCATTTTCGTTTCTTGCGGCGCGCTGCGTTCAATCGATATCATTGAAGCGTTAGAGCAAAGAGTAGGGAAGCCGGTCATTACCTCTAACCAAGCCATGGTCTGGGACGCTTTGCGTTTGGCCGGGATCGAAGATCGCTTTGATGGTTATGGCAAGTTGTTCCGTGATTTCTAACTAAGGAAAAGTTCATGGCATTTGAAAAACATATGTCGGTGTTGGCCAATCTCCCTTGTTGGCAAGGACAGATTATGGCGGAACCTCTGACCGGCGGCATCACCAACGTGAATTACAAAGTGAGAGACGGTGATCTCTCTTATGTTGTTCGGCTTGGTGAAGATATTCCCGTTCATGGTGTCATGCGGTTCAACGAACTTGCCGCTTCTAAGGCGGCAGCGGCGATAGGCCTATCTCCTGCAGTGCATCATCATGAACAAGGTGTTTTGGTGATTGAGTTTGTCGAAGGGAAGACGCTCGGCGAAGAAGACGTTCAACAGCAAGCCATGTTGGAGCGTGTTCTGCCAGTCATCAAAACCTGCCATCGAGATGTTCCAAATCAACTTCGTGGGCCGATCCTGACCTTTTGGGTGTTCCATATTCTGAGAGACTACGCCCAGACGGTAAATGAAGGAAACTCCGCTCACAAGGCGATGATTCCAAGTTTAATGGCTGTGTCTGACAAGTTAGAAAACGCTGTTGGTTCCATTGATCTGGTTTTCTCACATAACGATCTGTTGCCTGCTAACTTCATCGATGCCGGTGACAAGATCTGGCTGATCGATTGGGATTACGCCGGTTTTAATTCACCGCTCTTCGATCTCGGAGGTCTGGCTTCCAACAATGGTCTTTCTGAAGGGCAAGAAAAGTGGCTGCTTGAGAATTACTTCGAGCTGCCTCTAACCGAGCAATTGTGGCACTCTTACATCGCCATGAAAGCGGCGTCTTTGCAGCGAGAAACAATGTGGTCGATGGTGTCTGAACTGCATTCGGAGATCGAATTCGACTTTACTGCCTACACAGCTGAGAACTTGGATCGATTACAAGGAGCGCTTGCAGAGTTAGGCTTGAGCCTGTGAATGAAATCCCAAGTTCTGCCAAGATTGTCATCGTCGGCGGTGGGATCATTGGTTGTTCTACCGCTTATCACCTAGGCAAGATGGGCATCACAGACGTCGTCCTGTTGGAGCGTCATAAGCTAACCTCCGGCTCGACGTTTCATGCCGCTGGGTTGGTGGGGCAGCTCCGAACCTCCGCCAACATCACACAGTTGCTGGGCTACTCGGTAGATCTCTACAAAAGCCTCGAAGAAGAAACAGGTCTCGCAACCGGTTGGAAGATGAATGGCGGTTTGCGTCTTGCTTGCAGTGAAGATCGCTGGTTGGAGGTCAAACGACAAGCCACGACCGCGAGATCTTTTGGCCTAGATATGGAGCTGTTGACCGCTAAAGAAGCACAAGATCTCTTTCCTATCATGAATGTAGACGACGTGGTTGGAGCGGCTTTTTTGCCGACGGATGGGCAAGCAAGTCCTTCCGACATCACTGCCGCAATGGCGAAAGGAGCAAGGTCAGCTGGTGTGACAATCATCGAAGATGTCCGTGTGACTGGGTTCAAGAAAGATGCCGACAGAATAATTGCCGTTGAAACCGACCACGGTCCAATCCTATGCGATAAAGCCGTCAATTGTGCGGGGCAGTGGGCGAGGGACGTTGGGGCGCTTGCTGGCGTTTCGGTGCCGCTGGTTTCCGTGCAGCATCAATATTTGATTACGGAGCCTATGGAAGAGATCCCCCGTAATCTGCCGACACTTAGAGATCCCGACCGGCTGACGTACTACAAAGAGGAAGTCGGCGGTTTGGTGATGGGTGGGTATGAGCCTAATCCTATACCCTGGGCGGTAAATGGCTTGCCGCAGAATTTTGAGTTCTCATTGTTGGACAGCGACTGGGATCACTTCACGCCGACGATGGAGTTGGCTCTGGGGCGCGTTCCTTTGCTTGAGAAGGCCGGTATCAAACAACTTTTGAATGGACCTGAGTCTTTCACGCCAGACGGAAACTTTATCCTTGGCCGTGCACCGGAGTGCGAAAACTTCTTTGTTGGGGCAGGGTTCAACGCCTTTGGCATCGCCTCTGGTGGAGGCGCGGGGATGGCCTTGGCTGAATGGGTGGTCAATGATCTACCGCCCTATGACTTGTCTGTTGTCGATATCCTGCGCTTTTCCGAACACCACCGGTCACTTGATTGGGTGAGAGAGCGAACGCTGGAAGCCTATGGGCGCCATTACACAATTGCGTGGCCATCAGAGGAATGGAACTCGGCGAGAGGTGTCAGAAAGTCACCGCTCTATGATCGGTTGCAAGCTGCCGGTGCCGTCTTTGGTGAGAAGCTAGGCTGGGAAAGGCCGAACTGGTTTGCCGGCTCTGGTGAAGAGCAACAAGATTTGTACTCAATGACCAGACCCAATTGGTTCGACGCGGTTGGTCAGGAACATAAAGCTGTTCGCGAAGCAGCCGGAATGTTCGATCAATCCTCTTTTGGAAAGTTCTTGTTGAAAGGGAAAAACGCTCTCGACGCTTGGTCACAGATTTCAGCATCCAGAATTCCTGAACCAGATAAACTTGCCTATTCCTTGTTACTCAATGACAAAGGTGGCGTCGCTGCTGACGTTATTGCCGTGAGACTTGACCAGGAAACCTTTTACATCGTGACGTCAACCGGTTGGACACCAAAAGACCGTGATTGGATTAGCCGCAGGATCAAGGGTTTCTCTGATGTTGAAATGATCGACGTCACCGAAGAGAAAGCCGTCCTTTCGCTGATGGGACCAAAGAGCCGAGAGATCCTAAGCAAGATTACAGAAGATAGACTTACGGACGATGAATTCCCTTTTGGAGCAGCCAAAGAAATAACTGTGGCTGGCATTCCTGTTTTAGCCCTCAGAGTAACCTTCGTGGGAGCACTAGGATGGGAACTGCATGTTCCTGCTGAGCAAGCGGGATTGGTTTATGATGCATTGATGAATGCTGGAAAGGTTGAAGGGCTCGTCAATGCGGGTTACCGAGCAATTGAGAGCTTGAGGTTAGAAAAGGGATACCTGGCTTTCGGCTCGGACATTGGACCTGACCACAACCCGTTTGAACTAGGTCTAGGCTTTGCTGTTGATCTTAAGTCAGAGCGAGAGTTTGCGGGCAAGCCTGCTTTGATGGAGCTGCGTGATCAACCACTAAAGAAACAAATGCGCAAGTTCTTCGTTGATGATCCGAACATTACGCTTGTCGGACGCGAAACAATTATTTGCAACGGTGATCCGGTCGGTTGGCTATCAAGCGCAGGGTTTGAATACACAAATGGTAAATGGATCGGTTTGGGGCTTCTTAGGAACCCAGCAGGTTTTTGGACAGGTTGCTTAGAGGGCTGTCAGTTTGAGCTTGAAAGCGCAGGCAAAACACACAGGTGTAAGTTAGTTTAAAAGTGGTTGGGGAGGCATTGGGTGACGGATGATTGGAAGAATCACGGCAGTTTCACATTCCGAGAAATTCAGGATCCAAGCGAAGTTAACAAACTCGCCCGTTCCATTCAGAACGGTGAGTATGTTCGGTAACCCTGTTTTCATCTATCTCCGTAATGTTTCTGCAAGTAATCAGCGGTGTACTTTCCACTTTCCAAATCTTCCTGCAACGCTTCTTTCGAACGCAAGGCTGGTGAACCATAACCGCCAGCGCCAGGCGTTCTGATTGCAACTAACTCTTCCGCCGGGATGTCTTTGTCCATCTCTTTGGGGTGTAGCAAGTCTTCCGAGCCGTCAGATTTGATATGCGTGAAGCTGCCAGTGCCGCCTTCGATGCCGCCGTCTAGTCCCCACGGCGCATTTTCAAAGCGTTCACCGACGCCGGTGAAGATGCATGTGTGGCCAAGTGGGCGAACGACGCGTTCTAACGACATGCCACCGCGATGGCGTCCGGCACCGCCGCTATCCTGAACCAAGCCATAGGATTCAACACGCAACGGATATTCCATTTCAATGGCTTCTACGGGCAGGTTGGATGTGTTTGTGACATGGACCTGGACGCCGTCTTTACCGTCTTTGGCGTAACGAGCGCCCATGCCGCCGCCAAGTGTCTCGAAATATAGATAGCCTTCGCCCGTGTCTGGATTCTTGCCGGCGAAGATCGCTGACGTGTTGGCACCGTTCGCGGCGGCTACCGTCTTTTCGGGTAGAGGTTCGGCCATCGCGCCTAAGATAACGTCAATGATCCGTTGTGACGTGTGCGCCCTCGAAGCAACTGACGCAGGGAAGACACAGTTCACTAACGAGCCTTTAGGGGCTGTGATAGCGAATGAGTTGATGACGCCGTGGTTGTTGGGAACTTCAGGATCCAGCAAAGCTTTCATTGCGTAACAGACAGAAGCTTGGGTTCCATTAAAAGGCACGTTGATATTGCCAGGCACTTGAGGATCGGTTCCGTCGAAATCAAATGAGGCTTGATCGCCTTTGATGGCAACTTTCAAAGCAATTTTGATGTTTGAAGCTTTGAGGCCATCATTGTCCATTACGTCGTCGAATGAGTAAACGCCATCAGGGACTTCTGATACTGCTTTACGCATACGCATCTCTGTGCGTTCAATGATCTCATCGAAGGCGGCGGTCAGTTGGCTCGCACCGTAGTTGTCTAGTAGATCTTGCATACGCCGCTCAGCCAGACGTGTGGCTGCGAACTGAGCATTGTAGTCACCTTTGCGCTCACGGGGCAGGCGGACGTTCAATAGGATGAGGTTGAAGAGGTCTTCATTGAGCTTACCGGCATCGAAGAGCTTCACAAGCGGGATGCGAAGACCTTCTTGGTAGATCTCTGACATACCACCAGCCATTGAGCCCACAGCCATGCCACCGATATCCGCATGGTGCGCGATGTTACAAACAAACCCGATAACTTCGCCGCCAGAGAAAATCGGCGTGGCTAGATTGACGTCAGGTAAATGAGTGCCGCCTGCCACATGAGGGTCATTGGCAACGAAGATATCGCCGGGCTTCATGTCCTCAATTGGACGTTCGCGCAACAAACACTCCATTAGTCCAATCATAGACGCTATATGGATTGGGATGGCGTTATGAGCCTGTGCTACCAATCGGCCCTTGACATCGACTATGGCTGTCGAGTGATCACAGCGCTCCTTGATGTTCTGCGAATAGGCCGACTTCATCAAGGCGATGTATGATTCATCCGCGATTGATTTCAACGAGGAGTGGATGATTTCTATAGTGATCGGATCGAGGCTCATGATAAAATCTCCACAATCAAGTTTCCGTAAGGATCGACCGTTGTTCGAGAATTTGGCGGCACAATCGAAGTTGAGTCCAGCTGTTCAAAGCGAGCAGCTCCCGTTATTACAGCACCAGCACCCAAATCATCGCGCCAGTATATCGGCGCCTCGGTTGGTTCCTCATGAGAGTACCAAATGGCAATGGTTCCTCGTTGGGCCGCTGCAATGTCAGCATTAGCCGCCAGTTCTGGAACGGCAATTTGAGGAAGGATTTGCCCTTTGGCATGAATGCGAATGTTGACGACTTCTAACTGATCGTCCTCGGTTGAGTAGCCGTAGGCAACTTCGTGCGCTTGATAGAAGCGGCTTCGGATTTCTGCCAGTGGCGGCAATTGTGTATCCACTTCGCCCAAAGAAATCGACAGCTCAAAGTTCTGACCCTTGTAACGTAAATCCGCAGTGAGGTTAAGGCTTTGACTGTTTTCTGGAACATCGTTCGCCAACAACCAGTCAGCAGCACTGGCTTTAAGCGCCTTGGCTTTTTCCTCAATCGATCCCAGGTTTTCTTCTGACAAAGGCAAACGAAGTGTGGCAACGAAATCCTTAGCTAGTGGAGCGTCTAACAGACCTTGAGCGCAGAGAATGCCTGGGTGCTTGGGTATTAGTACGGTTTTCATTCCAAGTTCAACGGCAACGTCGGTTGCATGAAGCGCTCCGGCTCCGCCGAATGGCATAAGTGCGAAATCGCGAGGATCATATCCGCGTTCAACGGAAACAGCTCTCAAAGCCCTTACCATGTTCGCGTTGACGATCTCTAAGATGCCGAAGGCTGTTCTTTCGGTACTGAGTCCCAGTTCTTGAGCTAACTTTTCGATAGCTTTTGCGGCTTTGTCGCGATCCATTGCCATTGAACCACCGAGCAACCCGCCGATGGGAAGACGTCCCAGGAAGAGGTTAGCATCACTGACGGTCGCTTCCGTTCCCCCTTTGGAGTAGCATGCAGGTCCGGGAACGGCGCCCGCACTTTGTGGGCCAACTTTGAGCAAACCGTCACTGTCAATCCAAGCAATGGAGCCTCCACCAGCGCCGACGGTGTTGATGTCAATGGACGGTAAACGGACCGGGAAGCCCGCTACATCCCGGTTGTACGAGATAGCTGGCTGCGCGTCCTTGATGAGAGCAACGTCGGCGGAGGTACCACCCATATCGAGGGTGATTACGTTGCGGAGCCCTGATTGTTTCGCGACGGCAGATGCACCCATTGCGCCAGCGGCTGGTCCAGAAAGCGCCGTTCGCACAGGGAAATCCGTTGCTTCCTCAACGGACATGAGACCGCCACTCGATTGGCAAATCGATATGCGTGCCGTTCCAACAAGCTCTTTCGCTTTCGATTGGAGTTTATCCATGTAGTCACCGACGGCCGGTTGGAGATATGCGTTCAATACTGTAGTTGAGAGTCGCTCGTACTCGCGAAACTCTGGCTGTACCTGACATGAGATGGACTTGGCTAAGTCCGGCAGTTCCTCTTCAATGATTTTAGCGGCCTGTTGTTCGTGTTTTGGATTGAAAAATGAGAAGAGAAAACAAACAGCAACGGCTTGTCGGTCACTGCCTTTGATCTTTTGGCAGAGCGCGCGCAATGCCACCTTGTCAAGTGCTCGAACGATTTCGCCTTTGCCCCCAATACGCTCTGGCTGATCAAGTCGCCATTTGCGGGGAACGAGTGGTTCAGGCTGATCTATCTGTAAATCATACACATGGGGGCGAATTTGGCGGCCAATTTCTAGAAGGTCGCGAAAGCCTTCTGTCGTGATGAGGGCCACAGGGGCTCCCCTACGCTGTATCAATGTGTTGGTGGCAACGGTTGTGCCATGCGCGAGGGCTTCTACTTGATCCAGAGGAATACCGTAGGTCTCTGCTGTTTCTCTGAGACCATCGATCAATGCTTCAGAGGGATCGTGGGGGGTTGATGGCCGTTTGAAGACATGCGCTCGACCAGTGGAAGGCTCCACGGCATAGAAGTCTGTGAAAGTTCCACCAATATCAACTGCAATACACCAGCTCATGTAACCGCCATTTATAAAAATAAACCTTGATAATCCGACTCACAGATCATGACATTCATGTCAATCTTAGTGGCGAGTCGCGTTCAGAAGAGGATGTAGGCTAGTGAGCCACAGATTGTGCCGAAAATGATTGTGAAAAGGACGTTCCTATGGAGCATCAATCGTTTTGAAGGAACCTGGAAGAATCGTGAAGTAGCAACCATAGACATAGATGCGAACGAGAGCATAGATGCCGTACCCCATACAAAAAGCAGCATTTGGACCTCGACAATATCCGTCAAACGGCCGTCTAATGGTGTGAGGAACACCGTTAGCACAGAAGCGCTGACGACGGGGTGACAGCCGATCATCGCGGTTACGGGCGCGAAGATCAGAACGAAAAGAAAGATTACTGGAAGCGGTGCAGTAACAAGGCCTGAGGAATAAACGAAGGTCTCGACAAAGGGTAGCGAGGCGAGGAGATATCCCATGGTGCAGGCCCCTGCGAAAATCATAAGATCGTCTCCTGTGTCGCCCAGTCGTTGATAGGCAGACATCAACGTTGGTCGTGGTTTCTCTGTCCCCATTGAAGATAACCAAATCAGACACAATGGAGGAATAGCAAGAGCGATAGCCTCCACAGTTTTCAACGGCGTGAATGAAGCCAGACAAGCAACAACAACAATAGCCACGGCGACTGGTAGAAGGATAGGGGTGAAAGCCTTGAATGCTAAGACAATGAGTTTGGGCGAGAGATGTCGAGAGAAAAGGACATGCGATATAGTCAGTCCGATCAAAGCCATTGGAACGCCGACAAGCATAACATCCAACAAGGTTACCGACGGGCGGTATGTCAAGCAGAAGACTATCCCAGCCGTAAAGGGTGTCCACGGCAACACAAGTGACAGGCCCCTCAACACTGAGGTTGCGGCCTCTCTGCGTCGTTCAATGTCTTTTTCGTCGACTGACAATGTTGACAACATAGCGACGGCACCTAGCGTCAAGACAGAGCCCACGATAAGAGAGCCAGTTGTTAAACCTGCCGCTCTCTGTTCGCTACTCAACTGGGTGAAGCGTTCTTTCGATGTCTCGATTTGAGGGCTGACTTTGAGGGTCTCTCTGATCAACATGAGTGGCGGTAAAAACAGGGTGAAAAACAGCGCGAAATCAAGGCCGCGTTGAAGGGGCAGCCAGTTGCCAGTGCCTAGGCCAAACCAAGAGGCCAAAAGAACAACCGGCACAAAGAGGATCAAGCTGAAACGTTTTGCCTGGGGCAAGGCTAACGCAAGGAACAATGCAAAGAATGAAAGTCTGGTTAGATCAAGCCAAGGTGCTTTGTAGAAAATTCCGGCGACACCTAACAACCACAGAAAGAACGCTAGGGCGGCCAACTTCGGATGCAAATAAGATTTCAGTTTTTCCGAAGTCTTGATCAATTTCTTGTCTTTCTAGCTTTAGCTCTAGATATCGGCCATAAGCAATTCGTTAACAAGTTAGATAGAAATAGGTTTCGCTCAAGATGTCCAACAAAAAGAAAGTTCTGATTGCCCAATCTTTTCACCCAGACGGCATGGCCCTATTAGAGGCCAGAGATGACATTGAGATGATCATCACAGAAGATTTGAGCGAAGACAATCTGACCAAACTTGCTGGCGGTGTGCACGCTATCACAACCAGGAATGCGATTATTTCGGGTCGGATTATGGCTGAGGCTCCTGATTTGCAGATCGTTTCTCGTCATGGTGTTGGAACCGATAATATTGATTTCACTCATGCCAACCCACGCAAGATCCCTGTAGCAATCGCCGCGACTGCGAACGCTGTATCGGTGGCAGAACATGTGTTCATGTTTTTGCTCGCACTAGCAAAGGAAGCCAAGTGGTATGACGCTGAGATGCGCAACGATAATTTCGGCTGTCGCCTGTCCATGAAAGCGGTTGATGTTCAACAACGAACACTGCTTATTTTAGGCGTGGGGCGGATTGGGCGAAGAGTGGCAAAAATTGCTAAGGCGTTCAATATGCGTGTCGTTGGTGCTGACCCTTATCTCAGCGAAGATGAAATGGCGATGCGTGACTGCGAGCCAGTCAGAGACTGGCGCGCGATTTTGCCTAACGTAGATTTTGTCACGATCCACACGCCCAAAACACCTGAGACAACCGGCATTTTGAACACCGTAGAACTGGATGCATTGCCAAACCATGCCATTGTCATCAACTGCGCAAGAGGTGGGCTGATTGATGAAGGGGCACTCTACAATGCGTTGACGCAAAACAAGATAAGAGCCGCTGGTGTTGACGTGTTTGATGTTGAACCAACAACGCCTGACAATAAGCTGCTTCAGCTCGAAAACCTTCTCATGTCGCCTCACAGCGCGGCAACGACACAGGAAGGAGCGCGGCGGATGGGTATTTCTTGCGCTCAGTCAGTTTTAGACTATTTTGACGGCAAACTTGATCCAGACTTCGTGTTCAATGCGAAGGAAATCTCTTATCAGCAAGGGCAATAAGCATGCGCGAAAATTCAATCAAAAACCTACTCGCAGAGGGCAACAAAGCCGTTAATGGTTGGTGTTCGACACCAAGTCCTTTTTCGGCCGAGGTCTTAGCACATGCAGGATTTGATTCCGTTACGATTGATCTGCAGCACGGCTTGATCGATTACCAAATGGCGCTTTCCATGATGCAAGCGATCAATACAACAGAAACACCAGTTATGTGTCGCGTGCCTTGGCTCGAAAATGGTATCATAATGAAGATGCTGGACGCTGGCGTGGCTGGGGTAATCTGCCCAATGGTCAATAATGCAGCAGACGCTGAAAATTTCGTAGCTGCTTGCTCCTATCCACCAAGAGGTCGTCGTTCATTCGGTCCAACCCGTGCCGTCATGCATTGGGGTGGAGACTATGCAAAGAAAGCCAACGATCAGATGCTGAAAATCGCCATGATCGAGACCGTTGAGGCGTTGGAGAACATGGACGCTATCATGTCCACACCTGGCTTGAATGGCATTTATATCGGACCATCTGATTTGTCTTTCTCAATGGGCCATGAGGCTCGGCTTGATCCGGTTGAACCAGCAGTTGTTGAGGCTGTTGCCACGATCCGCGACAACGCCCACAAGCATGGTTTGTTTTGTGGGCTTCATTGCTCTGACCCAGCTTACGCCAAGGATATGCATGAAAAGGGGATGAATCTTGTTTCTATTCCGTCGGACAATAGATTGTTGATGGGTGCATGCAAAGATTGGATCGCCGGCGCTCGTGGCAGTAATGCGAAAGAAGAAGCCCCTAAATCCTATTAGGTTGGAACCAATTGCATGAGAGTCTTTCTATCCATTTTGGTTTTCGTTAGCACAATCTCCTTTGTTCAAGCGAATGACGAGACTGTATCGAAGAAGGACTATATTTTGGGCAATACGTTGCTGACGCTCTATCATGAGTTTGGGCATGCTATTGTCGATAATCTGCGGCTGCCTGTTTTGGGTCGAGAAGAGGACGCCGTAGACTTCTTCTCGATTTTGATGGTTGAGAACAAAATCAGCTCCAGAATACTGACACAATCTCAGGAAAATCAGCTCGATGATTTTCTTTGGGCAACTGCCGACGCCTGGTTGGCCTATTCGGAAAGCGAGGAACTGGATGACAGTTCCTTTGCCAGCGATCACTCGGTAGACCTTCAACGCTTCTATCAGCACATTTGCCTTGTTTATGGTTCTGATCCAGAACTCTACGAAAACATGGTTGTTGATTTCGAACTAGATCTTTCAGAACTCGGAGGATGTGAAGACAAGTTTGCCGACGTGGAAGAAAATTGGATGTCCGTATTGAAACCAAGTTTGCAAACAAAAGACGAGCCAGGAGACAGAGACGAAATCCTCGTGTTCATCCACCAGCCAAACGATAGGCAGTTTCAAAGCTATTATAGTTGGGTTAAAAATTGGCCCTGGTTAACAGATTTTCAAGTGTCTATGTCTTCTACACTTCGGTTGCCGGAGCCAATTACCGTCGTCTTTACCGAATGCGGGGAGGCGAATGCCTTCTTTGACAGTGAAGATAACGCCGTGACAATCTGTTATGAACAGATGGACGTTTACGAAACTTTTTACGATCAACTCCAATAGTGGAACGCGTAAACGACCGATAATAAACAGCCAAGGCCAATGATGCCAACTCTGATGATACCTTGGGGAATGAGAAGGGCGAAGCGAACGCCGATGTAACCACCAAGTGTTGCGCCTGACATCATTGTTAAAGCCTCTGGCCAGGAAATTTTGCCACCTGCAGTGAACAGGACGATCCCAATGATTGTCATCACCGAAATGAGCAGATTTTTAATGGCGTTCGCTTCGTGATATGCAGCATGCCCCATTATTGTGAGGGTCGCTAAGAGCACAACGCCATAGCCAGCACCAAAGTAGCCTCCGTAGATTGAAAAAATGAAGAGAGTAAAAAGGGAAAGAACGCTTCCTTTTGAGAAGAGCTCGATGTCGTTTTTCTTTAACCATTTTTGAAACCTAGGGCCGAAGGCGTAGACCAGAGTGGCAAACGCCATCAGAGGCGGAATGATCACACCGAAAATAATCTCATTCGTTAACAGCAGGCATATGCTGCCTAGTATTCCTCCCGCTGCGGCCGCCAGAACGTAGGGAAGGCAGAGTTTGCCGGTTTCGAATAGGCTTTGTCGGTAGGCGATAGCCGCCATGAAATTGCCCGGCAATAGAGCCACAAAGTTTGAGGCGTTCGCTATCGTTGGTGGTAGTCCGGCAAAAAGAAAGATCGGAAAAGTCATAAAGGTCGATCCGCCCGCGATTGCATTTATGACGCCAGCTAACAAACCGCCACCGAACAAGAGTAATATGATCTCTGTCGACATGCGTGGCATTTTCCTTTTCCTGTTCCAATCTCTCTATCGATGGTTTATTTCAACAGCAAGCAAAAGGAGCAGGAATTTGTCACGCGCAATCAAAGTAGCCCCTTCATTGTTAGCCGCCAACTATGGCCGTTTGCATGAAGAAGTTAAGTCTATTACCGAAGCGGGAGCAGACTATCTGCACCTGGATGTTATGGATGGCCATTTCGTACCGAACATCTCCTTTGGTGCTGACATTATCAAGGCCCTCAGACCAGCGAGTGACATTACCTTCGATGTTCATTTGATGATCTCACCAATCGATGCCTTTATTGAGTCGTTCGTGGAAGCGGGTGCAGCAATCATTTCTGTACATGTTGAAGCAGGGCCTCACCTGGATCGTACGCTGCAATTGATACGGTCTTTTGGTGTCAAAGCTGGTGTAGCGCTAAATCCTTCAACACCGGTTAGTTCCATCGAGTGTGTCCTGGATAAAATTGACCTCGTTTGCCTCATGTCAGTTAACCCTGGCTTTGGAGGTCAAAAGTTCATCCCTAACACCGCCAATAAAGTCAGACAAACACGTGAATTGTTAGGCAGCCGAACCGTTGAAATAGAGATCGATGGGGGTGTGACAGAACAGACAGCGGGTCCTTTGATTGAAGCCGGTGCAGATGTCTTGGTTGCAGGGACAGCTGTTTTTCGTCAGCCAGACTATAAAGCAGCAATAGAAGCAATCAGAGCCGCCTGATGTTTACAGGTAAAAGAGCTTTAGTTTTTGACCTCGATGGAACTCTTATCGATTCCGCACCCGACATCCGCTACGCCCTCAACCTCCTATTAATGGAAGAAGGGCGTCGCTCGGTTGGAGAAGAAGAAGGGAATTCTTTCATCGGGAAAGGTATTCTGAATCTTATCAAACAAGCATTCATAGCTACCGGCACGCCCATCAAACCGCAAGATGAAGATGCTATGTATGATCGCTACAAAGTTCTTTATCTTGGTAACATGACTCACGAAACAGAGATCTACCCAGGTGTGCTTGATTGTTTAACCAAATGGCGAGCAGAGGGGTGGCTGATGGCGATTTGCACCAACAAAGCCATCGGAATGACTAAACCTCTGTTGCGCGACCTTGGCTTGGATCACTTCTTTTCGGTGGTGATTGGGGGCGATTCAGCGGCGCGAAGAAAGCCTTGGTCCGATCCACTCGATGAAACCTTACGCTTACTCGAAGTCGGTAATGAGCAGGCGTTGATGATCGGCGATTCTATCAATGATATCGATTGTGCCAAATACGCCGATGTCCAATCTATTCTCGTGACTTATGGCTATAGAACTCAGAAAGCAGAAAGTCTGGGTGCGGATGCTATGGTGGATCATTTCGCAGAAATCGATAATTTGATTTAGGGATCTCGGCTGAGACCCTGTTCTTCTAAGTTGGCCAAATATTTCGCCCAAGTGGTCTCTTGCTCAATCCCTAACTGATAAAGATAGGTCCAGGAGTAGATGCCAGTGTCATGCAAGTCGTCAAAATTGATCTTGATCGCATAGTTGCCCATCGGCTCAATGTTCATGATTCCGACATGGCGACGCCCAGGAACAGTTTTGCGTTCCTCAATTGCATGTCCTTGGACCTCTGCAGAAGGGCTTTCGACACGGAGGTATTCAGCAGGTAAATGGAAGACGTCACCGTTATCAAAAGTAATAACAAGCGTCTTCTCAGCTGAGAGATATTCAAGGTCTTGCGGCCAACGTTGGCTGCCGTCATTTGGGATTTCGCTAACGGTCATGAATGGGATCCTGAAGGGTTGAATTATCTATCTAGCGACCCTTGTCCTCCGAGACAATCTTTACCATTTCATTACTAGTATACAGCGGCTAAAAGCAGCCAATCACATTATGCCGGAAAGCAAATCAATGTCAGCAGTTACTAAAGAACAAGTTCTCGATTGCCTTAGTCGTATTCATGACTCCGATCAAGGAAAGGATATTGTTTCAGCCGGCATGGTGACTGGCCTTGTTGTGAATGAAAGTAACGTCGGTTTTTCTATCGAAGTTGACCCTAAAAGGGGGGCAGCGCTAGAGCCTCTCCGCAAAACAGCAGAGGCTGCCGTTCTGGCTTTAACTGGTGTTACTTCAGCGACGGTTGTACTGACTGCACATAGTGACGCTGGTCAGGCTCAGCCAGCACCATCGTCTCAGCCAGCACCATCGTCTCAGCCCCAACAACAAGGGCAGCAAGGCGCGGCACCTAAGGCCGGTATTCCAGGCATCAAGCAAATCATAGCCGTTGCTAGTGGTAAGGGCGGTGTTGGTAAGTCTACGACCGCTATCAATTTGGCTTTGTCTTTGAAGGCGCAAGGCAAGACTGTGGGGCTCTTGGATGCTGATATTTACGGGCCATCTCAGCCAAGAATGATGGGGCTATCCGGCCAACCTGAATCGCCCGATGGCAAAACAATCATTCCAATGGAGAACTACGGCATCAAAGTGATGTCTATGGGTTTCCTCGTGGCAGAAGACACACCAATGATCTGGCGTGGACCAATGGTGCAGTCAGCGTTGCAGCAAATGTTGCGTAACGTCGCCTGGGGAGAGCTGGACGTGCTCGTCGTTGATATGCCACCAGGAACTGGTGACGCTCAGTTGACAATGTCTCAACAAGTACCGCTTGCGGGTGCTGTGATTGTTTCTACACCACAAGACATTGCTTTGTTGGACGCCAAGAAGGGCCTTAACATGTTCCGCAAAGTCGATGTGCCTGTCCTTGGGATCATCGAGAACATGAGCACTTTTGTGTGCCCAAACTGTGATCACGAAACCCATATCTTCGGCCATGGTGGTGCAAAGAAAGAGGCTGAGAACCTTGGAATTACGTTCCTGGGTGAAGTTCCACTTGATATAGCAATTCGTATTGCCTCAGACGACGGCACTCCAATCGTTGCAACCCATCCTGATGGCGCGCACGCGAAGGCCTACGGAGCTATTGCTGAGCAGGTTGCTCGTGCTTTGTCTTTGATCGGACGCAAAGCGCCGTCTATTCGGATGAACTGATTATTTCTTGGACCAAGAACGAAAAGTGCAGAGGCTAAGCTTCCACAGTAATGGGCCAATGAAGAGCCATGTTACTGGGATGAAGATAAGTGAGTAGTTTAAGATAGGTTGAAGACCTGCTGCCAACACAGCTGTTGCTAAGGAAACCGCCAAGCTGAATGGCGTAGATCCACATGCTTGGCTCACTTCCGTACTAAGCCGTATTGCTGATCAGAAGGTCACTGAACTGGACAGGCTGATGCTGTGGAGATTTAGAGCTTATGCAGAACAATGAGAAAGAACTTCTCAAGAATGAAGTCAGCAGGACTTACCAAGCTCATTGGGAACTGGCATTCCCAGATCATCCTCAATGTGAGATTCTGGAAGACTGGAGATTTGATTTAATTGAGACAGACCCTTATTATGTAGGCATCGCAGGTTCTGTGTTGGCTGGGTCCTGGAATGCCGCGATAAATTTCTCACATATTGAAAAGTTGGCATTAGAATTTAACCAATGCTCAACTGAAAATGATAGGAAAAGCTACGACGAGTGTAGAGAGTATCTGACTTCCTTGACCAAGATGTGCGAAGCTCTGAAAAGATATAAGGGCATTGTGTAGTCACTTCGTTCCAAACAGCCGCCCGCGGCGGACGGTTACTGACTAAGCTAAGTGTCCAAAGGAAGAGCAACAAGCCCGGTTGTTCTTCCGCGAGTTCTTCGAACCATTCAAAAAGCCCGCGATAGAACTTCACGAGTATCAAACATGAATTCCAGATAAAAGATACGGCGGACAGAAATAGGTCTAGCACCTAAGTAAGCCTTCAGCTTGAACTACCCACCGGTTACTGACATGTGGCGCGAAACAGCAGGGCCAGATTCTCGGGAGATGATGAAGTCGTGACCCTTTGGTTTCCGGGTGATTGCTTCTTCGATGGCAGCTTTAACCGCTTCGTCGCTTTCTGAAGATCTTAGGATTGAGCGAAGATCAGCAGAATCATCTTGACCCAAGCACATGTAGAGCATACCTGTGCAGGTCAGACGTACGCGGTTACAAGACTCACAGAAGTTGTGAGTGAGTGGTGTGATAAAGCCAATTCTTTGGCCTGTTTCAGCCAGTTGGAAGTAGCGTGCTGGTCCACCTGTCTTGTAGTTAATCTCGTTGATCGTCCAGGTTTCGGCAATCTTTTTGCGGACCATGGTTAGAGGCAAGTACTGATCAGCGCGGTCTTCGTTGCCGATATCGCCCATGGGCATAACTTCGATGAATGTGAGGTCAAAGCCTTCATCGGCGCACCAGGAAATCAGGGTAGGGATCTCGGCGTCATTAACGCCTTTGAGTGCTACGGAGTTGATTTTAATCTGGAGGCCAGCCCGCTTTGCGGCCTGTAAACCTTCCATCACCTGATCGAATTTTCCCCAGCGGGTAATGGCGGCAAATTTGTCTGGGTCAATAGTGTCGAGTGAAACATTAATACGGCGCATACCGGCGTCGTAAAGTTCGTCAGCATATTTGGAAAGCTGGCTGCCATTAGTTGTAACGGTCAACTCTTCTAACTCACCAGTCTTAATGTATTGCCCAAGATTGCGGAACAAAGACATGACGTTCTTACGAACCAAAGGTTCGCCACCGGTCATCCGCAGTTTTTTCACACCAAGCTTGATGAAGACGCCACACAGGCGCTCTAGCTCTTCTAAACTTAACAACTCTTTCTTTGGTAGGAAGGTCATGTCTTCGGACATGCAATAGACACAGCGAAAATCGCAACGATCAGTTACGGAAACACGCAAATAGGAAATGTCTCTGCCGAATGGGTCTATCATGATGGCTAAGCTCAGTTTTTTTGTTGTCAGGACTTATATGGGGTTGCTGTTCACCCTGGCAAGTCACATCTTTGCGTTTGCGAAGAAGAGTTGTTGGTTGTTCAATCGGAATTCGTTAATCGCTGACTGACCATTGTCAGAAACCAACCAGTCTATGAAGGTTTGACCCAGTTCAGATTTTGTGTGTGGGTGGATCTTTTCATTTACCAAAATGACGGAATACTGATTATGAAGCGGTGGATCGCCTTCAAAAATCAACGCCAGATCGCTGCGATTTTGGAATGCCAGCCAAGTTCCACGGTCGGCTAAGGTATAACCCAGTGTGGCCGAAGCCATGTTGAGAGTGGCGCCCATGCCAGAACCAATTTCACGGTACCAAGATCGGTCAAATGTATCCGGACCTAAGCCCGCCGCTGCCCAAAGATCCAGTTCTCTCTTATGAGTTCCTGAATTGTCGCTCCGCGATATGAATAATGGTTTGGTCTGCTCTATCAACCTCAGAGCCTCTACGGTTTTTTGCGTATGCTTGAGGCCAGCAGGATCATCTTTAGGGCCAACAATGACGAAATCGTTGTACATGAATTCAACCCGTTCGACGCCGTACCCTGCAGATACGAATGCTTCTTCACTTGGTTCGTGATGAACCATCAAGACGTCGGCGTTGCCATCTTCTGCGATTTTGATAGCCTGGCCAGTTCCAACCGCCACGACCCGGACTTCGATCGGATGTTCCTTCTCGAACGATGTTTTGAGATGATTGAGGAGACCTGAATTTTCAGTCGACGTTGTAGACGCTAAGACAATGAAATCATCATCCGCGTTTGCCGGTTGAGTTGTAAGCAAAGTCCCCGCGAACATCAGAGCGCTAAAGAAGAAAGCTATGGTGGGACGTAAAATCATAAAAGATCATTAGATCTCAAAGTTGTCGGATTCACGGCCCATATAATCTCTGTCCTTGGATGAGGATAGCTTTCTTTTGCAAGCCGGAACACTTTGTGGTTAATAAATTCAGATTTTAAAGATTATGTATTGATGTTCCGGCTTACCTTCATAGTTAATTTTTTGGTTCTTTGTCTGCTGTCTTGGTTGGGAGGGGTGCCTTTGGCCCTGTCCGCTGAGCAACTTCCACAGCCCGTGATTTTATTGGATATGTCAGAGGGCGCGGGTCAGAAAGTAGGGCAAGCCGAGAAACATCAATTAATCAAGTCAGCGGCGGCCTTTTTTGTACAACATGCTGTAAAAGACCGTTCAACAGCCATGATGAAGTTGGGTTCGTCCGTTGGCGGGAGCTGCCAAGCACCAGATTTGATAAAGCCATTTGATGAAAATGATCCCAGCGAAGCGGTGGAATTACTTCGGTGGCTGATCCCTTCGGGTAAACCAGCCATAGTCAAAGCTATTCAAGGCGCTACGGCTGTCAGTGCTTCGCAATCCGCCGTTGGATCAATTGTGTTGCTGGCATCCAGTGGAGAGGGCTGTGGAGGCGATGTTTGTGCTTATGCAAAACAGCATGCGAAGTCTTTTCCTTCAGTACCAATACATGTCATAGGGGTTGATGTCGGGTCTGAGGCTGTTCGCAATTACAATTGTCTATCAGCCGAAACTAAAGGTTTGTTTTTTAACATTGGCCGATTTGAAGAGCTGGAAGAGGCCGTTAATTCGATCACCAGCCGTTTGGCACAGCCGATCATGGTTCAAGAAACAGCGCCGGAAGAGGTGGATCCGTTGATAGCTTTGTTGGGTGTTTCAGGTGGTTTCCTCAGAGGAGGGGGCAGTGGTCAAGCCGATGAACTTTTGGGGCTAGAGATCGTTCGCCCAAAGTCGAAGATACAAGAACAGCAAAACACTGAACAAAATACCGATGAACTTTCAGCGGCTCATTTAGCAAGACGTAAGCAGTTCGAAAATTCGATTGTTGCCAAAGTTACGGCAGCGAGTGCCTTTAACTCAAATGAGCAAGTTCTTCTAAGTGAAACTGGAGATCTTAACCGACGAACTCCGGCCGAAAACATCGGCAAACAAATGACCGAACAGGAGCTTCAAAAGCTAGCATCTCTCAAAGCTGAATTTGCGGCTCGAGAGGATATTTTGAGGCAGACCGAGGTTGCACTTAAAGCGCGGCGTCGCCTCATTTCAGAGAACAGTTCAGTTCGTCAAGAAACAGTTGTCGACAGTGCAAGTGATGCAGATGTGACCAAAATCAACGAGCTGGTCGTTTTAGGAGAACAGGTCATAGCGCAGAAAAAGCGTGAACTTACCGATACGCCAAAAGAGCAAATAGCAGATAGAGCAGGCGGGATAGCACTCTCGAGGCAGCAGCAGTCCGAAAGCGAAAAAATTGCGGACACGACTGATGAAATGTCGGAAGCTCGTATTCGGCGAACGAAGGAGCTTCGTAAAAAGACGATTGAAAAAATCGAGAAGAGCCGCGCAGAGAAACAAAACGACTCACCTGTTCAGGTGTTGGTGTTAAGTGAAACGGCGGAGGTGATTGAGGGGGGTGAAATTCTCAATGATTCTGCGGCACCAACTAGATTGGATCAAGTTAGGGTTCTACTTGATAAAGCCTTCTCAGACGACAGAGCGATTAAAGCTTTGTTAGGAAGGTTAGCCGTCAAGGAAGAGGAAGATCAAAGTTTTCAAAGACCACTTCAGCGCCTAGGGCAACAAATTGATCGCGTCGGATCGGAGTTGCCCATTCCGGAATTAGAAGTCGTTGAATGTGTTAATGCCTCTGAATCGACTAGAAGTTCTGCTGTTTCGTTTGCAGCTCAGTCAGAGCAACGATTTCTAAAAGCAATAGAGACCTTGAACAGTGTAAATCAAGAAATTGACGACTACCTTAGTGGCCGCACAGCCTTAGCTGATGGCTTTTACCGAGAGGTCGGCAAGTTCTATGGGCGGCTTTTGAACGTGCATCCCCTAGCGATCACTGCCGGTTACGAAGATGCCATGAAGGCCTTTCGTGACACGGAAGGTTGGAAGTTGTTCCAAAACGACGTAAAGGCGTTAGCCGCGAGAAATTTATCTCAAACCCTGGATCAGAGCAGAGCGAAACGGGACATTGTCAGTCGACTTTCGAAAGAGGCGAAATCCTTGCAGGGTCTATATCGGGACATCCGCCGCTTTGCTGCGAAAGCAAACCCATGTGTCGCGAAAACGCGTTAAAGCGATAAAGGTAGCCAACTTCGTAACTCCTGAAGATACTGAGGAGGGTATTCCAAATGTTCGCAAGCTGTCACGATCTGCTTTTGATATCCCGGTCGTGGACTTTCGCTCGGTTCTATCTTGCTGGCAACTGCGCCAGATAGATAGAGAAACACGCCACGATCATGATCAATCGGCCAACTGGACGGCACGTTTAACATTTGGTGGTAATAATGACCTGCATCAATTCCTTCGTAATGGTCCAGAGTGTTCACACAGGTTTCAGTGACATCGAAAACAGAGCCGTAGCAAACAGCCCCAGGGTGAGGGTCAACAGAAGCCCCTCCATTGGCTGACAAACGGTATTTCCAATCTGGGAGTTCTACACAACCAGCAACCAGTTTAGCGTTTGGACAGCGAACTGCTAACATTTGATGAAGATCAATGTTGGAACCGAAAGCAAAGTAATAAGGCAAGTTGTCTCTGCTGAGAATCAAATGGTCTTTAGGCAAGTTAGTTCTCTCTTTTTCGTACTCGGTGCTTGGCAAGTGTGCCCTTTGTGCTAGCTTATTTCAAGTTATGTCTGGGGAGAACAACATGCTTTTTGATGTGCGTACTTATGAAACCAAAGTTGGTGGGTTAAATCCACAATTACAGCTCTACGAAAAATATGGCCGAGAAGTTCAATACAAGTATCTGGGAGAGCCAGTTTTCTTTGGCGTTGCTGAAACTGGAGAACTTAATACCTTCACCCATATTTGGGCTTATGCGAATGCCGATGATCGGGAACAAAAGAGAACTGCGCTTTTTTCGGACCCAGAATGGTTGACCTACATGTCGGAAACTGCCGAACACGGATTCCTAATAAAGATGACGAATAAGCTCATGAATCAAGCGCCGTTTTTTGAATACAAGAGGTAAAATGATGTCAGAAACGTATGAAGTTTTAGCTCTTAAATATGGCTTTAGAGAAAGTCGAACGAGAAAAGATTCGTTCATATTCGATGATGCCCATGATTTGCCTCACAAGATCGACTATTTCGTCTGGTTGATCCGTAATGAGAACAGAACAATCCTCGTGGACACTGGGTATGACTACAAAGAAGGGGTGGCTCGTGGGCGTGAAATAACCATGCTTCCAAGAGAAGCACTGGCCAAACTGGATGTGGATGCAGAGACCCTGTCTGACGTGATCGTCACTCATTTACACTACGATCATGCTGGTACTTTGGATGATTTTCCTGCGGCAAACTTCCATTTACAAGATGCCGAAATGGAATACGCGACTGGGCGATGTATGTGTCATGACCATTTGCGGGAGCCATTCACTGCAGATCATATCTGTTCGATGATTAAGAAAGTATACACAGGTAAAGCCCGTTTTCATGATGGCGATGCAGAGGTCGCTCCAGGTGTAACTGTCCACAAGATTGGCGGGCACTCCAAAGGTTTACAGTCTGTTCGTGTGATGACCGAAAGTGGTCCCTTAGTGTTGGCTTCAGACGCTGCTCATTTTTACGAGAACTATGAAAAAAAGAAACCGTTCCCAATTGTTGCCAACCTGGAAGAGATGTTGGAGGGGTATAACACTTTAACCACAATGGCTGATGGAGATAGCTCACGTGTGGTTCCTGGTCACGATCCTTTGGTTTGTGAGCACTATCAACCATATTCCTCTGCCACTGACGGTCTTGTTTATAAGCTTGGCTAGACGCCAACATATGTTGAAAGAAATTTATGTCTGTTCCTCTATTTGAGCCGATTAACGTTCGTTCGGTCGAAATTCCAAACCGCATTGCCATCGCACCAATGTGTCAATACGCGGCGCCCGATAATGGTGTTGCTGGTGATTGGCACCTGATGAACTTAGGGCAATATTGCATGGGTGCGGCAGGGTTAGTCATGACCGAGGCAACCCACGTCTCCTTAGACGGTCGCATCACCAAAGGGTGCTTATCTCTCCATAACGATGAAACTGAAGCCGGTTTAAAGCGGACCTTTGATTTCTGCCGTGAATGGGGCGTTAGTAAACTAGCGATACAGATTGCACATGCTGGCCGAAAGGCATCTTGTCAGGTGCCGCTAAGAGGTGGCCAGTCTCTGCCTGCAGAGGAGGGTGCGTGGCAAACGGTCAGCGCTTCAGATATTCCCTACGGCGAATGGCACACACCGCAGGCTCTAGACGCAAGGGGCATCAAAGAAGTGCAACAACAATTTGTTGAAAGCACCAAACGGGCCGTTCGTTTGGGGTTCGATTTGTTCGAACTCCATGCGGCTCATGGTTATCTGATGAATCAATTCCTCTCACCCCTATCAAATAAACGAACGGACGCTTATGGCGGGAGTCTGGAAAACCGCATGCGGATGATGGTTGAAACTTTTGAGGCTATGCGTTCCGTTATCCCTAACGATTTGCCGCTTGGTGTGCGTCTCTCTGCCGTCGATTGGGTCGAGGGCGGTGTTGAACTCGAAGATACCGTGAAGATTTGCGCAGCTTTGAAAGAACTGGGCTGTGACTTTGTTGATATTTCTTCTGGCGGCCTGCACTCTGAACAGAAAATCAAAGTCGGCCCTGGCTATCAGGTTGCTTTTGCTGAAGCCATCAAACGTGAAGTTGGTATCCAAACCTGGGCTGTGGGCATGATTGTGACCGCTCAACAAGCCAATGAGATTATTGCGGATGGTCAGGCTGATATGGTTATGTTGGCGCGAGGCGCTATGTTTAATCCACGCTGGGCTTGGCATGCAGCAAACGAACTGGGAGTGGAAACACTCTATGCCGATCAATACAAGCGGTGTCGTCCAGATCTTTGGCCGGGGGCAGAGATGCTGAAATGACTTCCAGGATTTCAGGATTTCATAAACTTGATCAAAAAGAGCGACTTAGAACACTTAGTCTTTCCGAAAGGGCTGCTCAGCAATTGAGTGCGACAGGCGTTTCATTCGGCGAGCTTGCTGAACACATGGTTGAGAATGCCATTGGTACAATGCCAATTCCCTTAGGCGTTGCCACGAACGTGCGTGTCGATGGGGAAGACGTCTTGGTCCCAATGGCGACAGAAGAGTCATCGGTGGTCGCCGCCGTCTGTAACTCTGCGCGGCAGTGTTATGAAGCAGACGGTGTAACAACGGAAGCAACGGATCCGCTGATGATCGCGCAAATCCAAATTTTGGATCTCCAAGATCCGTTTGTTGCCAAATCGGGAGTCCTTGCAAAGAAGCGGGAAATCAAAGCGCTGTGTGATGAGTTAGACCCTATACTGGTGAAGTTGGGCGGCGGCCTGGAAGACGTTGAGGCCAGGGTGATTGATAGCGATCGTGGGGCTATGTTAGTCGTTCATATCGTTGTTAATGTTCTGGACGCCATGGGGGCAAACGCAGTGAACACCATGGCGGAGGCTTTGGCTCCCAAACTGGCGGCTTGGACAGGAGGCCGTACCCTACTGCGCATTCTATCGAACCTAGCGGACAAAAGGCTGGTCAAAGCAACTGTGTGCTTTGATCCTCAGGCAATTGGCGGAGATGAGGTAAGAGAACGAATTCTTGATGCCGCTGAGTTTGCATGGGTAGATCCATACCGAGCAGCAACACACAACAAAGGCATCATGAATGGCATTTCAGCCGTTGCTCTCGCGACAGGAAATGATACACGAGCCCTTGAATCTGGGGCTCATGCTTTTGCTGCCAGAGATGGGCAGTACAGAGCTCTTTCAAGGTGGCATGCTGGTGAAAGCGGAAGTTTAGTAGGCACACTCGAATTGCCCATGGCTGTGGGAATTGTTGGCGGGGCAACCAAGGCGCATCCTATTGCGCAAGCCAACCTCGAGATTATGAAGATTGAAACGGCAGATCGCCTGGCGCGCGTCATTGCTGCTGTGGGTCTTTTACAGAACTTTGGAGCCCTGAAGGCCTTGGCAACTGTTGGCATTCAGAAAGGCCACATGGCGCTTCATGCTAGGAATGTTGCGATAGCAGCTGGTGCCGAGGGAAATGAAATTGATCTCGTGGCGGATTATCTGGTGAGTGAAGGTAAGGTTCGCCAGGACATTGCAGAAACAAAACTGAATGAATTGCGAGCATAAGCAGTGGACAAAATGAAGGTGCATCCCAATCCAGATTTGGTGACGAAAGAGGACAATAAAAGTCGATGGAATTTGCCAGACACAAGGCGCCATGGATTTCAAAACCTACATCGTCTGACCCGTTACTCACTGTCGTTCAGGTCTGATCAGGTTCTTTCGTTAACCAGAGACATCAACTCATGCATAGGAGCTAGGGCTGATGTAACGACTTTGACCTCAACGCAACACTTTTGCGCAATGGTTGTCGTCAGGAACCAAACGCTTCTTTTTGAGAAATACGCTTCTGACTTTTCGCCCAACCATCCTCACACAATCATGTCGATCTCAAAAATGACACTGAACCTGATCGTTGGTGAACTGGTTGCTGCTGGTAGAATTGATTTGGGAAGAACCATCTCTGAGTATCTGCCGAGGATTGGCAGCGGTTATGCCAACGCGACTGTTCAGGATGTGCTGAACATGAACATCGAAAACTCTTATCAGGAAGACTATAGCGATCCGAACACTGGAAGTTATGCGCAGGAGCTCGCTATTGGGTGGCGATTGCCGGAAGAGGGCCAAAGAGAATCAACACTCAAGGAATTCCTGACGACGATTACTGCACCGGAGAATGGCTCTTTGGAGAACTCAACGGGTCATGCACTTTACAAATCCGCCAACTCCGATGTGCTCGGATGGTTGTGCGAAGAAGTCAGTGGTAAGCCGCTACGACAATGGTTACTCGAAATCGTAGAAGCAACAGGTATCGAAGGTAACTGGCACATGCATACCGACCGCAAGGGCTTCCCGATCGTTGACGGCGGCGTGAGCCTCAATGCAAGAGACCTCGCAAGATTTGGCCAGCTTTTTGCCCGACGTGGGCGAGGAGTGATGGGACGACAGGTTGGCAATGCTGATTTCATCGAAAAATCTCGTAGGAGCCCTGGACCACCATTGCCTGACCCAAAGAGCTTTTGCAGCTATTCTAATCAGACCATGACTAACGGCCATTGGATTGGCCATGGCGGATACGGTGGACAGTTTATGCTTGCCGATCTGGATACTGGCGTTTCTGTTTCTTTCTTTTCGGTGTTGGAAACCAGAGATGCGATTGATCTCGATCATTTCGTTGAAATGGTGCACATGATGGCGGCTGTAGCGGCAGAGTTTGGTTAGCTGTTTTGAACTGGTTAATGACGGGAGGAGCTCGCTAACAACCACGTCAATAGGGCAGTTGTGTTGCTAAGAAACTGGTTCTTTTGGATAATCAAATCTCGAAAAGTCAGAGCTGTAGGATTTATAAATAAGATCTAAACTATGGCTTGAAAGCGCTACTGGTTCTTTTGATGCAGTAGTTTGATTGAGCTTTTGCAACAACATCGGCCATTTGTCTTCTGGAACCTTGAGCCCTTCAAGAATCAAAGGTAGATGTTGCGCCATCTGCTCAAGTTTTCCAACAAAATCAAACTGGATATCTTTAGGTACTATATAGTCCATCTCGGCCCAATGCCCATCTATCGGCGAGCGGTTGTTAGCACAAAATGACCTGCGCCCCGTAAACTCCTCCGTTTTCTGGTAGAATTCGTCTAACAGATTCAGGAGACGAATATGAAGCGATCACGTTTCACAGAAGAACAGATCATTGGGATGATCAAGGAACAGGAATCAGGCGTTTCGACAGC
>CAJQQZ010000070.1 GCA_905480575.1 uncultured Alphaproteobacteria bacterium
GTAGTTTCCTTTGTTTGATGTTTTTGGTTTGCACCTACATCAAAACCGGAAACGGCTGGCTCCTTCAAGAGCCGAACGTAGTCCTTCCAGCTAGCTGGAAGGACTACTATGTCAGATTAAGTCGGAACTAATTCAGTTTAGGGCTTCTGCTTGATCCCAAAACTCACTTCCTGGGTTAAAATCCCTCGAGGCCGCTAATTTTGAGCTCAAGTAACGGCGTCATGCCCTTTTGTCTCTATTTGATGAGGATACGCGGCACCTTCGAGAAACGCGGCCATCGTTTATGGTACAACGAGTCAGAACTGTTTGTCCTTTGCTGCTAGATTGAGTTATTTAGCCTCTTTGGTAGAGCTAACGCTCCGATACCTTTCAGTCCATCGTGGATCATGATCTATCTTGGTCAGTTTAGTTTGTAGATTTATTTAGTTTCTACCTGGAAGCGGGACGAGCTTTTAGTTCTGGCAGGCCAAACATCGCGAGTTGAAGACTGGCACCGATGCGCTCAGCGCGTTCCATCATGTATTCAACGGCTTCTTCGCAGGTCGTGTTGTCTACCAGGGTTTTTCTGAATAGCGACAACCAAACTGTGAAATGCTGTTCCTCCACGTGATGGGGCGCTTGCTTTAGTGCTATATGCTTGGGGACTGGTGTCCCGGAATACTTTCCGGAATTGAGCGCAACAGAGGACCAGAAGAGTTTTATCTTCTCCAGATGATGATCCCAGTTGTCGCCAATCTTGTTGTTGAAGATTGGGCCGAGCGTTGGATCAAGGCGAACGCGAGCATAGAAGTCATCAACCAAGATTGAGAGAAAGCTCTCGTCGATGCCAATTGCGTTGGCATGGGCCACAATTTGAGCCCGGCGTTCTGCCACCAAATTAGGCGTTTGTGTCATCTCATTCAATCCAGATAGACTATTGGTTGTGTCCTTCTGTTTTCTCAGTAAAACAAATGCATCAGGTCTAGCAAGTTGACAATTAAGAAGAGCAGCTCAGGCTCAGGGGCTTAAGGAACATCCTCTTGGAGTGGATTTTAGTATTTGTCGTTGGCGTTTTCGCGGGCGTGCTTTCGGGCATTGTCGGTACGGGCTCGTCAATGATCCTGCTGCCGATTTTGGTCTTTGTCTTTGGAGCCAAGGCGGCGGTTCCTATGATGGCGATTTCGGCCTTGTTGGCCAACGCTGGCCGGATCGTCGTTTGGTGGTCGGAGATCCGGTGGCGAGCTGTGCTTTGGTACTTGGCCTTGGCCGTCCCAGGTGCCGCGCTGGGTGCCGACACGCTTATTGCTATTCCAGAAACACTGGGAAATTTGGTGTTGGGAGGACTGCTGATCTTGCTCGTCCCAACACGTTATGTGATTAGAGCGCATAATATTGGCTCCAAGCCTATCCATTTGCTGTTGGCGGGAGGGATAATCGGCTTCCTGACGGGCTTGGTGGCTTCCTCAGGTCCGCTCAGCTTAGCAGCCTTCTCGTCATTCGGGCTCGTCAAGACGGGTTTGATCGCGACCGAGGCCGCCGCATCGTTCTTTGTGTTTGGCTCTAAGGTTACGACTTTCAACCAGTTGGGTGCCATGAGCTCCCAGATTCTGATTGATGGCGCGATTGTTGGTGGAGCCGTTATCGTTGGTACATATGGCGCGAAGCATATTTTGCAGCGAATGTCAGTCAGTTCACACGACCGCGTCATTGATGTGGTTCTGTTGATCGCTGGCCTGGCAATAATTTTCGCTTGATCGCATTGAGGAGCTGAAAGTGTGGGTCTCCTCGTTGTTTCAGAGTTTTCGTTGGCAACTCATGCGATCTTGCCTTAATGAGCGATAAACCTAGCTCTAGGTCTTAGCGATTAGTTGACGATCACTACTCGTGATTTTTGCACGACGAAGGAAGAACAATGAACAAATCGCTCTTGGCCCATTTTGCGGCTGCTACCGCCGCGCTAAGCGCTGGTACGGCTCTTGTTGCCACGCGTTATGTTGTGGGTGAGACAGATCCCATTTCCCTAGCCTTCTATCGCTATTTCATAGGCGCTGTTTGTTTTCTGCCGCTGTTGTTTTTTGTTTGGCCAAAGCACAGAGTTTCGGCAACAGATTTCGGGAAGATAGCGCTGCTCGGCATTTTGGCTTTCTGCTTGTTCACGCTAGGCTTCAATGCGTCACTGGAGTATATCCCGGCTGCTCGGGGAGCGGTGGGCTTGGCCACGGTGCCCATTCAAACACTAATCATTGCTGCCATCTTTGGCCGTGAGGTTCTGACGTTCAGGAAGGTTCTGGCCGTGATAATAGCCTTCATCGGGATCGCTGTCGTCTTCGGCCCAGAGGCGATGAATGTGACTACATCTAACTACTTCATCGGTGACGTTCTCATGCTGGCGGGCGTGTTCTGTGGATCGCTGTATTCGGTGTTCAGTCGCTCATCTATCCAAAAGCACGGCCCTATGTTTGTCACACCGATTGCCATGATGTTCGGCGCTTTGGCTTTGTTCATCTTGATGATGATCAATGGCACGGTTCAGGGGTTTCCGACGTTCAGCACTAAAGGGTGGATCGCGGTAATCTTTCTGGGAACCTTCGCGGGCGCGATACAATTTGGCCTGTTCACCTGGGCTTTGAAGTGGATTTCACCGACGACAGCCGGGCTTTACATAACGCTTAGCCCCATCGCCGCGGTTGTGCTTGGCATTCTTTTAATCGGTGAATCTGTCACTCTGGTGCTCGTGGTTGGGTTGGCCTTGGTCCTGCTCGCAATTTTGTTGGGCTCAGGCGCACTCAGCCAATTATGGGGTCTAATTCGACTACCTCGTGACAAGTGAAAGTCTAGCTAAGCCATCCTAAGGTCTGGTTCTGCAACTTCTCGACTTTGGTTCTCTTTCCAAGTTTTTAGCGCCCATTTGGCGGTTGGGAAGGCGAGGTTGTCCCAAGGGATGTCGTCCCAATCAAAGAGAGCGACTTCCAAGGATTCAATGCCTGCTGAAAACTTGGGTTCTTTCAGAATAGAGCGGAAGAACATCTGTACTTGAGAGATATGGGTGATAGTATAAACGGCCAGCATATCACCAACTTCAATGTCGGCGTTCGCTTCTTCTATTGCTTCGCGGGCGGCTCCTTCTCGACAAGTTTCTCCCAATTCCATGAAACCAGCTGGGATCGTCCAATAGCCTGATCTTGGATCAATCGCGCGTTTGCAAAGTAAGATTTTGTCCTCATAGGAGACAACAGAACCGACGATAACCTTTGGGTTCTCGTAAGCGATAAACCCGCAATCTCGACAGACCGCGCGTTCGTGGTCATCGCCCTGGGGAATTTTTCGTTCAAAGTTTTCTGTCATAGGCAGATCCTAGCTCTTTCTTGAAAATCTCGCTAGCCCTCCTCGTTGCGACGTGGAAACTGCTGCATAAAGGAGAGAATCGTTGGATGAGCCTGCAGGTTGGAAAAATAGCTTGAAGAAAACCTGCAATCAAACGATTGTGCAGGTCGATTTCAAAGTGATTTTGGTTGAGAAAATTAATTGATACTAACATTCAGAGCCAATTGAATTCATGCGCTGGAATTTCCAAAGCCTAAGACTTGATGCATCGCTTGCTCGATTCGTTGTTCTTTGTTGCCTTCTAAAGTGTTTCTGTTTTAGTTGGAATCGTTTTCTTGTTTCCTTGTGCCTCAAAGTATGATTCTTTCTGTTTGGGAGGATCTATCATGCCAGCACCATTGCCATCTGCGCTTCGGGCGCGTTTTCAGCAATACATTGAAGAAGGTTTAAGTGGGCAGGCCGCAGCGTTGCGTCTTAGGGTTTCAGCCGCTACAGGTACTCGTTGGGCGCGCTCTGTGAGAGATAATGGAAAGGTTGAAGTCGCCCCTCAAGGACGCCCACCAGGCAAGGGAAAGCTTGCCCCTTATCAGGCCTTTTTGGAAGAGTTGATTACACAAGACCCTGATATCACACTCTTTGAATTACGGGATGCACTGGAAGATAGTGAAGGTGTTCGAGTTCATCACTCCTCCATTGCCAATCTGTTGTCCCGTCTTGGGTTTACGTATAAAAAAAGTCGCTGGTGGCCACCGAGCGCCGTCTTCCCCATGTAAGGCGGCGGCGGGCCGATTGGTTTGCCCATCGCCTACCCGCTATTGCCGCAAGGCCTGAACGTGTTGTTTTTCTTGATGAAACAGCCGTCAAAACCAACCTTACACGCTTGCGTGGTTGGGCTGTGTGTGGACAACGCCTGCCCATGGACACTCCTTTTGGCAGTTGGGGTACGCAAACTCTCATTGCAGGTCTTGGGCATGACAAACTCATTGCTCCCTGGGTTATCAAAGGAGCAATGGATGGCCCTGCATTCGCTGCTTATGTGCAAAAGGTGCTGATTCCCGAGATTGAACCAGGTACAGTGGTCGTGCTCGATAATCTGGCTACGCACCGAAACAAAGAGGCTACTCTGGCCTTACAAGATCATGGCTGTTGGTTCCTCTATTTGCCACCATACTCTCCTGACCTTAACCCTATCGAAATGGCTTTCTCAAAACTCAAAGCACACCTGAGAAGAATTGGAGCAAGAACTTTTACCGAAGTCTTCAAGGCAATTGGAGATATCTGCTACATGTTCGAACCAGATGAATGTTTCAACTATTTCAAAGCCGCTGGATATCAATCAAATTAAAACCGAAATGCTTTAATTACTCTTTTGAACGTGTTTGTTCTGTTTCCGCAGTTGAATAAATTCGGGGAACCCAAGCTGTTCATCTTTGCGTTGTTGATGGGGACTGTTGAGAACATTGGCTTAATGTTCTGTCTTGCCTTTGCGGCTTGGATGGTACGAGTCTGGGCTGGTGTTCTTTTCATAGTGTCAGGGATCGCCAGCTTCTTCATTAAGAACCTGGGTATTGAGATTACAAAACCGATTATTGAGTCGGTGTTTGGCACTTATCCTCAAGAAGCGGCGGACCTCATGAGCGTCGATCTCGCTGCCCATTTATTGCTGTATGCTGGAATTCCGATAGTGCTCACATTCTTTTTGAGGATCAAGAAGGAGCCGTTTCTGAAGCGATTGAAGATCTTTTTCATCACTGTCACGCTGATGATACCGTTCTATCTCGTCCCACATTTGATGGATCCAAAGTCACTGATTTTTGCAGGAAAGAAACTGGTTGAACCCTATTTCGTGCCCACCAGTCTCTACCGAAATACCTACGGCTTTCTGAAAAAAAGGGTTTTGAAAGGCTCCATAGCTCTCGAGCAAAGGCAGAGAATCGAAGAAGTTTACGCCTTCGAGTTTGACCGACAACCAAAAGACATGACCTTTGTTTTAGTTATTGGGGAATCTACCAGAGGGGACCACTTATCCCTCAACGGATATGAACGAACGACAACACCGAAATTAGAAAAGCGGTCGAACTTGGTAAGTTACACAGACGCAACGTCATGTTCGGCCAGAACGATTTTTTCGGTTGCATGTCTGTTATCACACAAGACGTTGAGCACCTTCTCGATGCCGCTCAGCGATACGTCAGTCATCTCAGTTATGAAATCTCTAGGCTTCAAAACCTACTTCATTTCCAATCATCGTAAAAAGGGACGCAGCAACTGTGAAGAGGCTGATGTCTGTTTCATGCAAGCGGAAAAAAACAAGGCGTTAGGCAATACAAAACAAGCGAAATACGACTTGGCTCTGCTTGACCTGATGGCGAGCCCAACAGAGGAGGAAGGCAACAAATTCATTGTCCTTCACACGATCGGCAGCCATTCCAATTACAATGACCGTATCCCGGATGAGAGTTACCGAAAATTTCGGCCAACTTGTGAACGCGCATCACTTTATCGGTGTGAAAGTGATGAGCTGGTAAACAGTTATGATAACAGCATACTTTACGTGGACACCGTTCTTGATAGTCTCATGGAGCGTCTTGAGGACAAGAATGCCTTTGTCCTTTACACCTCAGATCATGGCGAATCTTTGGGAGAGAAAGGTGTGTATCTCCACAGCAAGCCCAATTTCCTGGCACCCAGTGAACAGCGCGATATCCCGATGCTCCTTTGGAAATCAAAGGCGGCGCGGATCACTGAAGACCATGCGCAGCGGATCAAGAAGAAAACACTCGACGAGCCCGTTACTCATGACCACGTCTTTCACACTATCCTGGATTGCTCAGGCGTGAGGGGTGAGATCGTTGATAAGAAGTTGTCGCTTTGTAATTAGGCGAGCGGTTAAGCGACTGCGGCGTCTTCTAAAGCCTTCACGCCGGGGAGGGTCTTGCCCTCAAGCCACTCCAAGAAAGCACCACCCGCTGTTGATACATAAGAGAAGTCATCATGCGCGCCGGCTTGGATGAGGGCTGAAACAGTATCGCCGCCACCGGCAACAGTGACGAGCTTTCCTTCCTTCGTCAGACGCGCCGCCTCCTGAGCGACGGCGTTGGTAGCGTAATCATATGGCTCGATTTCGAAGGCTCCGAGAGGTCCGTTCCAAACAAGGGTTTTTGCTTCGCCAATTCGACTAACCAGTTCCTCTGCCGATTTTGGTCCTGTATCCAAAATCATCTGATCTTCTGGAACGTCGTCAATAAAAGCGGTAGATGGAGTTAGACCAGCCTCTAATCTTGTTGCCACAACAACGTCGGTTGGCAGCATGATTTCACAGCCCTTCGCTTCGGCTTTGGCCAATATAGATTTAGCTGTCGGGATCAGATCATACTCACAAAGAGATTTACCCACGCCATAACCTTGAGCCGCAAGGAAGGTGTTAGCCATGCCACCACCAATAATGAGCGCGTCCACTTTGTCGACAAGGTTGGACAGAAGATCAAGTTTGGTTGAGACCTTTGCACCACCGACAACGGCGACGAGGGGACGCTGTGGATCGGCCAGAGCTTTACCCAAGTAGGTCAACTCGTCTTGCATCAACAAACCAGCATAGGATGGCAGTTTGGTCGTGATCGTCGACACGGTCGTGTGGGCACGGTGAGATACAGAGAAAGCATCGTTAACGTAAGCGTCTGCCAGTTCAGCCAGCTCGTTGGCGAGGCTGTCTCTCTCGGCTTCCACTTTAGACTCTTCTCGTGGGTCGAAGCGACAGTTTTCTAACAAAAGGATATCGCCGTCATTCATAGTCGCCACGGCTGACTTAGCTTGAGCGCCTGTTAATTCTGGAACTAGGGGTACCGGTTGGCCCATTTCACGAGCAAACACCTCGGCGGTTGCAGCCAGCGTAAACTCTGGTACGACGGCGCCTTTGGGGCGGCCTTGGTGCGCCAGAATGATCGTTTTTGCTCCCGTGTCGCGCAATCGTTTCAGGCTGGGCAGTGCTCGAATAATGCGAGTCTCATCGGTGATCACTCCGTCTTTCATCGGTACGTTGACGTCGAGCCTGAGAAGGATCGTTTTGCCTTTGGGATCAAAATCGTTCAGCGTCAAAAATGAAGACATGGATTCAGCCTTTGTATCAGATATTTGCAAAGCGCGGCCTATCTCCCATAGGCGCGGCTGAAATTCAAGAAGAGTCGAACAAAGGCAACAATGAAATTGCCGCTGTCTAGCGAAGTTTTGTCGCGATCAAGAAATTTGCAAAGGGCTTTTACGGATTATCTGGTTTTATGAGTGATGTGATAGATGACAACCCATTGAAGCGTAAAAGAAGGCGACCACGGGAGCGGTTTGTGCCTGATACTTCTGTGGCTTCTCCTTGTCTGAAAATCTGTCAGATCAAGAAAGGCGATGACATTTGTTCTGGCTGTGCCAGGTCGATGGATGAAATTCGCGATTGGATCATCCTGTCTCGCGAAGAGAAGTTACAAGTGTTGGCCTCTGTTGCAGAGCGCAAGGCTAAAGCCGCCTAAACTCTTCGATAATCTCTTCCAACTCATCACGGTCGGTTGACAGTACCTTCTCCGCTATTTCGAACGAAAACCCACGCCTGGCTAGAGCCCCCAACTCCTTGTCACGTTTTGAATCGTCACCGTCATCCAGTCGGAAGGGTCCGATCCGCCGCTTTTGGGCGAAGGAGATGGCAGCCGCGAGATCGATATCCTGCTTTGACAGGGATGATTCCTCCGCTAGAGTCTCGATGGTTTCTTCGGCTATCTCTCGACTAACGCCCTTCTCAACAAGCTTAAAACGAATGGATTGAAGCGAAGAACCCTGGCGAAAAAGGCTGCGTGAAAGGTTTTCAGCAAAGCGTTGATCATTGACCCAATTCTTGTTCCGAAATTCCTCTAGAAGTTCGGGAATGGTGGCTGTCAACTCATCAACGTCGATTTTATGCAGGCGAGAAGACTTGTAGATTTTTCTTTTAAGGACATCGATCAAGCCTGATTCAGAGCATTCATAGCGCTCAATGTAGTTCATGGCGGACCGCCGAAGTGATTGAGGGGTGTAGGCTGCGACTGCTGGCCGATCCTTTTTCCTCTTCGACGCTGGACCTTTATTGTTCATTTATCTAAGACCAAGTTTCAAGCTAATCCATCGAGTCATCATGCGTCAGACAGATAACAAAAGCCAATACAAGTTGGAACCCCGTCAGATCGGTAAAGTGAACGGGCGGGGGATGTGGACGTTGTACACGAAAGAAGTCCGACGATTTTTGTCAGTCTGGCTGCAAACGGTAATGGCACCCATTATCACGACTCTCTTGTTTCTAGCGATTTTTTACTTGGCATTGGGCGGTGCGGTTCGTGAAATCAATGGCATGCCTTTCATTCTTTTCTTGGCACCTGGATTGCTCGCAATGACGGTGGTTCAGAATGCTTTCGCCAATACCTCGTCGTCAATTATCGTCTCAAAGATACAAGGCAATATTGTCGACGTTTTGATGCCCCCACTGAATGCACGCGAACTCACGATAGCCTACGCGGCGGGCGGGATCACGAGGGGTGTTTTTGTTGGCTTGGGTGTTTACGCAGCGCTCAAACTGTTTGTCGACTTGCCAATTGAGCATCCACTTTGGACGATGTATTTTGTGTTCTCAGCCGCCATGATGCTTGCTCTTCTTGGGATGGTTGGCGGCATCTGGGCCCAGAAATTTGACCACATGTCGGCCATGACCAATTTTTTGATAACGCCTTTGTCATTCCTGTCGGGGACGTTTTATTCGATCGATAGGCTGCCAGAATTTTGGCAGCAAGTGACTTTGTTCAATCCGTTTTTCCATATGATCAATGGAATTCGTTATGGTTTCATCGGTGTCGCTGATGTTTCGGTTACGATGGGCGCTTTATTCTTGGCTTGCTTTAATGTCTTTCTGCTGATAGTCGTTCACGCCATGATCAAACGCGGATACAAACTCCGACCATAAGGTCGATGTATTCTCTCCTCACACCTGATGTGACCGGAGCCCTATCCCCTTGTTCTATTTCTTTTGACAATTTGTTTTTCTATCCAGTGGTGATGTTATGACCGAAACAGCTATGATGCCGACTTATGCAAGAATCGATCTTTCTTTTGAGAGGGGTGAAGGGGCTTACCTTTTCTCGACTGACGGGCGACGATTCTTAGACTTCGGTTCTGGCATCGCTGTTAATGCGCTGGGTCATTCCCATCCGCATTTGGTGAAGGTTCTGCAAGAGCAAGGGGCTAAACTTTGGCACACTTCCAACCTTTTTCGGATCCCGGAAGGTGAGAAATTGGCAGGACGTCTGTGCGACGCATCTTTTGCTGATCAAGTCTTCTTTACGAACTCAGGTGCCGAGGCGCTGGAGTGTTCGATCAAAGTGGCGCGTAAGTACCAAAGCCACAACGGACACCCCGAAAAGTACCGCATCATTTGTTGTAATGGATCTTTCCATGGCCGCACGCTTGCAACGATTGCGGCTGGCGGTGGTGAAAAACTCTTGGCTGGATTTGGTCCTGCTGTTGAAGGTTTCGATCACGTTGCATTTGATAACCTGAACGAGATGAAAGCAGCCATCACACCGGAAACCGCTGCAATTATGGTTGAGCCTGTCATCGGTGAAGGTGGGATCATTCCAGCATCACACGAATACCTCAAAGGCCTGAGGGAAACTTGTGACGAGTTTGGTCTACTACTAATCTTCGACGAGGTTCAATGTGGCCTTGGCCGGACAGGAAAATTGTTTGCGCATGAATGGGCCGATGTACAACCGGATATCGCGGCCTCCGCGAAAGGCATCGGCGGTGGCTTCCCGCTCGGCGCTTGTTTGGCAACCAAAGAAGCGGCAGCAGGGATGGTCCCTGGTACACACGGTAGCACCTATGGCGGCAATCCGTTGGCAACGGCAGTTGGCAATGGCGTTCTAGACGTGGTAATGGCGCCTGGTTTCCTTTCGTCGGTAATTGCGATTTCTAATTACCTCAATGAAGCTTTGGAAAAGCTAACCAAAAGGCACAGCGACAAGATTGATCTTGTTCGGGGCGCCGGTTTGATGGTGGGTATCAAAGTCGCTGAAGCTTATCCTGTTGGTAACGTTATCACAGCGCTGAGAGAGAACGGTTTGATCGCCATACCAGCGGCGGAAAACACAGTTCGCCTTCTACCGCCAATGATCATTGAGCAATCGCACGTCGATGAGGCCGCGGCTATTCTGGATAAAACCTTCTCTGAATTGGAAGGCTAGGGGGCATGGTTAAGCATTTTCTCGATCTTGATGTCGTTTTAAAGTCTGACCTGCGGTCCATGTTGGACAAAGCCGTCGCAATGAAAGCGGATCTAAAGTCTGGTGGTTCTAACAAGAGCCTAGCAGGCAAAACCTTGGCACTTTTGTTTGAAAAACCTTCCACACGAACAAGAGTCTCGTTCGAAGTTGGTATGCGTCAAATGGGGGGTGATGTTATTGTTCTAGAGCGCGAAACCACTCAGTTTGGCCGTGGTGAGACAGTGGCGGACACGGCCCGTGTTTTATCACGTTATGTCGATGCGATTATGATCCGCACGACAGCAGAATCTAAACTGCTAGAGTTGGCAGAACATGCGACAGTACCTGTAATCAATGGCCTGACCGACCGTACGCATCCTTGCCAACTGATGGCCGATATTATGACTTTTGAAGAGCATAACGGGCCGATCAAGGGCAAGAAAATCGCCTGGAGTGGTGATGGCAACAACATGGCCGCTTCCTGGATTCATGCTGCCGTTCAGTTTGATTTTGAGCTGGCGATCGCGGCACCGGCAGAACTCAGTCCCGATGTTGAAATCCTGAATTGGGCACAGCAGCAGGGCGGAAAAGTCAACGTCACCTCAGACGTGGACGCGGCGGTTGACGGGGCAGACTGCGTCGTCACTGACACTTGGGTGTCAATGGGTGACCAAGAAGAGTCCGCAAACAGGCATAATCTGCTGCAACCCTATCAGGTCGATCAACGGCTGATGGGTAAGGCAAAGAAGGATGCAATCTTCATGCATTGCCTGCCCGCTTACCGGGGAAGAGAGATGACCGCGGATGTTCTGGATGGCCCTCAGTCCGTGATTTGGGATGAAGCAGAGAATCGCCTCCATGCACAAAAAGGTGTTCTTGATTGGTGTATGGGTGGAGGAAACTAACCAGTGACAGAATCAACCGACAATCTGATCCAGCCCTTCCTGGTGCATCAAACAGATGTGCGAGGGCGGCTTGTTCGCTTGGGTTCAGAGCTTGATGAAATCATGAGCCGACACGACTACCCGGAACCTGTCGCACGGTTACTTGCAGAGTTGTTGGCCCTAGCAGCTGTCATGGGCTCGGCGTTAAAGTTTGACGGGATATTAACCGTTCAAACGAAGGGCGATGGTGCTGTGAAAATGATGGTGGCCGATGTCACTTCTGATGGCGCAATCCGGGGGTATGCCCAGTTTGATGAGGACTTGCTCGCAGGGATCTTAAAGAGCCATAGCGAGGGAGATTTTTTGTCCGTTCCCCAGTTGATGGGCGCTGGTTATCTGGCGTTCACGGTTGACCAAGGCGAACACACAGAGCGTTATCAGGGTATTGTTGAGCTTACCGGCTCCACTTTGGCTGATTGTATTCAGCATTATTTTTCTCAGTCTGACCAGGTTGATATGGTGGTTCGTTTGGCAGCAGGCCTGACTGACCAAGGCTGGCGCGCAGGTGCCATTACATTGCAACGGCTGCCCGAAGTGGGTGGTGTTGCCGGCGGCGATCTGGATGATTCCAAAGAGGTTTGGCGACGTTCCGTGATCTTCTTGTCTTCGGTAAAGAACGAGGAGCTTCTCGATCCCGAATTGGATGCAAGCGGATTGTTGTTCCGGCTGTTCCACGAAGACGGTGCTGTCGTCTATGATCCGATTGAGCTGAAGTTTTCTTGCCGCTGCGACGAAAGCAGATTAGCGCATGTTCTGTTAACACTTGGCCAACAGGAATTGGACGATTGCAAGGTTGATGGTGCCGTGTCCTCACAGTGTGAATTCTGTAGGCAACTGTTTGTTTTTGACGACGAAAAGCTTGCCTATTACCGGAGCCTGCAAGGCTAATCTGCGATCACTTCCTTGTTTTTCACTACAAGATCAAAGGCGGCGGCGATCAAACTTTGCGTGTAGGCTTCTTCCGGCGCGTCGAAAATCTGGTCGGCAGAGCCTTGTTCGACGACTTTTCCTTGTCGCATAACAATGATCTCGTCGGCCAAAGCGCGAACGGTTCTCAAGTCGTGGCTGATGAAGAGGAAAGCGGTTTGGCGTCTGTTTTGCAGATCGCGCAACAAGTCCACCAACTGCGATTGTACCGAGCGGTCCAAGGCGGATGTTGGCTCATCCAACACCAGGAAGGCTGGTTCAAGAACCATAGCGCGAGCTACCGATACTCTTTGTCTTTGCCCGCCGGAAAACTCGTGAGGGAAGCGATGTCGGAATTCAGGGTCCAGATCGACTTCTTCTAAAGCTCGAACAATCCGATCTTCTCGTTCTTCTTCAGAGAGGTTTGGCTGATGGAGTTCAAGGCCTTCACCGATGATTTCGCCGACTGTCAGGCGTGGTGAAAGAGAGCCAAAGGGATCTTGAAACACCAATTGCATTTCCGCCCTATAAGGTCTCAGCTCTTTGCTGTTAAGACCGTCGATGGCCTTGCCCATGAACACAATCGGGCCTTGGCTTTTGACCAGTTTGAGCAGGCCAAGACCAAGCGTAGTTTTGCCAGAGCCGGATTCACCAACAACACCAACCGTCTGGCCGGCTTTTATTTGTAAACTGATGCCATCAACAGCCTTCACATAACCAATCGTCCGTCTCAGGAAAGAAGACCTAATCGGGAAATGAACCTTCAAATCCTCCGTCTCCACAATGACGGGTGCGTTGGGATCTGGCTTGTTGGGTTCGCCGCTGGGATCGGCGTTAATCAATTCAATTGTGTAGGGGTGCTTAGGGTTTTCAAAGATCTGTTGGTTGGTGCCTTCTTCAACAACTTCGCCGTCTTTCATGACGATCACCCGGTCGGCAATGTGGCGGACGACTCCCAAATCATGAGAGATGAAGATCATTCCCATATTGAGGCGTTTCTGAAGGTCTTGAATGAGTTCAAGGATCTGCGCCTGAATGGTCACGTCCAACGCCGTGGTCGGTTCGTCAGCTATTAAAAGCTCTGGTTCATTAGCGAGTGCCATAGCGATCATCACGCGCTGTCTTTGTCCGCCTGAAAGCTCATGGGGAAAGGAATTGAGTTTTTGCTCGGGGTCTCGAATGCCGACAAGATTCATCAGCTCGAGCGTACGCCGGTTTGCGGCGGCTTGCGTCAGGCCCTTGTGAACGATCAGGACTTCATTGATTTGCTTTGAAACCCGATGGAGTGGGTTGAGCGATGACTGCGGCTCTTGGAAAATCATGCCGATTTCGTTGCCGCGAATTTCTCTGAGACGGCGATCAATGGCTCCGATTAGCTCTTCGCCCTTGAAGGAGATTGACGACTTTGGACCGTGGCTGGCCGTTGGGTAGGGTAACAGTTGCATGAGTGACAAGGCAGAAACAGATTTTCCGGATCCAGACTCACCGACGATTGCCAAGGTTTCGCCGCGACTGAGATCAAATGAAATGCCTTTAACGGCATTGGTGACACGGCTGCCAACGGTGAAATCGATAGAAAGGTCAGTGACGGTTAGGAAAGGTTTTCCGGTCATTATTCCACCGCCGCCTTTCTGGGGTCAAAGGCATCTCTCACGCCTTCGCCAATGAATACAAGAAGCGAAAGCAGGAGGCCGATGATAACAAATCCCGATAAACCGAGCCAAAGAGCATGTCGGTTGTTGTTACCCTGCTGCAGCAATTCGCCAAGCGAGGGTGCACTGGGGGGGAGACCAAAGCCAAGGAAATCAAGAGCGGTTAAAGCCGTCACAGAACTCGCCATGATAAAAGGTAGGAATGTAATTGCTGCCACTAGAGCATTGGGTAAGACGTGACGGCGGATGATGGCCAGGTTTGATAGACCCAAGGCCTTTGCCGCCTTCACATAGTCCATGTTGCGAACACGCAAACATTCGGCTCTCACGACCGAGACCAAGGCGACCCACGAGAAAAAGAACAGAAGCAGAAGCAGGGTCCAGAAACCAGGAACGATCACGCTTGACAGAATGATCAAGAGATAGATCTGGGGCATAGATGTCCAGATCTCGATCACGCGTTGGGCGATCATATCCAGAAGGCCACCAAAGTAACCCTGCATAGCGCCGGAGACGATGCCAACGACCGAGGAAAGGACCGTTAAAATCAGGGCAAAGAGCACGGATATTCTAAATCCATACAAGATACGCGCCAGTACGTCTCTCGCTTGATCGTCGGTGCCAAGCCAATGATGGCGGCTGGGGGCGGCCGGTGCTTCACCTTCCATGTCATTGGAAATGGTTGTGTAGTTGTATCGAATGGGCGGCCATATAAACCAGCCATTGCGTTCCTCGATCAATTCTTGAACGTAGGGGTCTTTGTAGTCGGCTTCTGTTGGAAAATCCCCGCCAAAGCTCTCTTCCGAATAGGACTTCATAATTGGGAAGAAAAAACCATCATCTGATTTGATCAGGAGTGGTCGTTCATTTGCCACAAGCTCTGAAAAGAGCGAAAGCACAAAGAGGATCAGGAAAACCCACAAGGAGTAGAAAGCACGACGGTTTTGTCTGAACTTCATCCAGCGTCTTTGCGTCGGTGGTGAAACCGTGAGGCCGAAGAGCTTTGGTTTGATTTGTTTATCTGTCGACATCATCAAGACTCCCTCGTCTCGAAATCGATCCGGGGGTCGACCAACATGTAAGTGAGATCGCTAATCAATGTCGTCACTAGGTGGATGAGTGAGTAGATGTAAAGGATGCCAAACATGAGTGTGTAGTCTCGTTTGAGCGCGGATTCAAACGCCAGCAGCCCCATGCCATCAAGGCTGTAAATGGTTTCGATGAAAAGAGACCCGGTGATGAAGATGGTACCAAATGCAACTGGGAAACTCGCGATTACAACTAACATAGCGTTCCTGAACACGTGGCCATACAAGACCCGCCGTTCGCTCAATCCTTTGGCCCTGGCAGTGAGGACGTATTGGAGACGAATTTGATCGAGAAATGAGTTCTTAGTCAGGAATGTCAGCGAGGCAAAAGCGCCAACAATCATAGCGGTCAAAGGCAAAGCCAAGTGCCAGAAATAGTCGATGATCTGCCCAAAAAATGAAAGATCATCCCAGTTAGAGGAAACCAATCCTCGCACAGGAAACCATTCAAACATACCGCCCTTGCCAAAAATGATCAAAAGGAGCACAGCGAAGGAGAATGACGGGATGGCATGTCCGACGATAATGACGCCACTGGAGACGACATCAAATTTACTGCCGTCGCGAATGGCTTTGGAAATACCGAGCGGGATACACACCAGATAGGTGATCAAAACGGTCCAAAGGCCCAATGAAATTGAGACGGGAAGCTTCTCTTTGATGATGGTCCAGACAGAGTCACTACGAAAATAGGACTCGCCAAAATCGAACCTCAAATATTTCCAGACCATCGTGAAAAAGCGTTCATGGGCTGGTTTGTCAAAACCAAACTGCTTTTCCAGCTTTTCAACAAAGCCTTCCGGCAGCCCTTGAGCACCACGGTAGCCGCCGTCGCTGCCACTACTACCGCCCCCGACGTCACCAGTGCCACTGACGCGGTTCACGCCTTCACTGCCGACACCGGTAACACTTGCCAGAATTTGTTCTACGGGACCGCCTGGGGTCACCTGAACGATGGCGAAGTTCAACAACATGATAAAGAATAGCGTCGGCACCATGAACAGGATGCGGCGAGCGATATAACCCAGCATAAGCTTTACCTGTAAGTCAGATCTATTTCAGGGCAGATTTGCGTTCTTCTAATGTTGAAGCCTTTTCAGCATCGATCCACCAGTATTCAAGGCGGGCGCCTTCCCACGGCAGAACGGCGGGGCGATCAAACTTGTCCCAATAGAGTAAACGGTTCGATGAGAGATACCAATTGGGCACGACATAATCTCCCCAAAGAAGAACACGGTCCAGCGCTCTGGCATAGCTTTGCTGTTCTTCAAGAGAAGTCGCGGAGATCAAACCTTCAACCAGCTCATCCACGACAGGATCGTTCACGCCAGCGAAATTGAAGCTACCGGGATTTTTGACACCTTCTGAGCCAAAGTAATGGTATTGCTCTACGCCAGGAGATTGGCTTTGCGGCAGATTAAGACTGATAACGTCAAAGTCGTAAGTTTTAAGACGCTCTAGGTACTGAGACGGGTCAATGACACGGATAGAAGCATTCATGCCAAGACGCTCGTTTAAGATCTTCAGCCACGGGTTCAGGATCCGGTTAGAGCTGGCTGAGGCCTGAAGAAATTCGAAAGCAACTTGCTCGTTAGTGCCTGGGTCAATCAACTTCTTGTCTTCAAAGCGATAACCAGCACCTTTAAGAATTTTCAGAGCTTTGCCCAAATTTCTGCGGTTTTTACCGGAGCCGTCGCTGACAGGAATATCGTATGTCTGTGTGAAAACTTCTGCTGGAACTTGATCGCGGTACTTTTCCAAGATTTCCAATTCTAAGCCTTCGGGAAGGCCTGTAGAGGCCATGTCTGAGTTCTCATAGAAAGATTTGGTTCTCGTGTATTGACTGTGAAAGAGTGTGGCATTTGTCCATTCGAAATCGAAAGCAAGGTTGAGCGCTTGTCTCAGGGCTTTATTTTTAAACACATCGCGGCGGGTATTAAGATACCAGGCCTGCATGCCTTGGATTTCTTTATGGTCAATCCATTCCTTTTTAAGAACACCTTGTTCAACGGCAGGCAAATCGTATCCGTCAGCCCAGGCAGCGGCTTTGTTCTCTTGCCAAATGTCAATTTCACCAGCGCGAACCGCTTGACGAATGATCTCAAGTTCACGGAAATATTCTTTGCGATGAGTGACGATATTGAACTTACCTTTGTTAACGGCAAGGTCTTTACCCCAATAGTTGGGATCCAATTCATACTCAATGAAGCGTCCTGGTTCGAACTCTTTGATTTTGTAAGGGCCTGATCCGACTGGAATATCTAAGCTGCTCTCCGCGAAATCTTTGCCGTCCCAATAGTGCTTAGGAAAAACTGGTACGGCACCAGCCATGGCTGGCAATTCACGACTGCTTTTCTTAAAGGTAAACTTAACTTTGTCTTCTGATAGGGCTTCGGCTTTTTCTATGTCTTTCCAGAAAACAGTGAAAGCGGGCGCGCCCTTTTCACGCAAGATGTCGAACGAGAAAACAACGTCTTCTGCCGTTACTTTGGTGCCATCGTGGAATCGCGCTTCTGGACGAAGCGTAAAGGTTGTCCAGGTTCGGTCTTCTGGCCATTCGATCTCACCAGCCAGCAATCCATAGGTAGATCCATGCTCGTCCTGACTGTCGACTGTTAGCGTGTCGAACATCGTGGTGAAATCAGACGGACTTGGCCCGGTCATCATGCCGTAAGCATAGTCACCTTTCAGGATGAAACGGTGCAAACTGTCGAAAGAACCAAATTCGCCAACGACGATGGAACCGCCTTTGGGTGCATTAGGGTCCGCGTATTCAAAATGCTCAAAATCGGGTCCGTACTTGGGTTCACCAAAGATGGAAACCGCGTGGCCTCGATTAATATTCTCCTCGGTTTGACCTATCGAAACGAGTGAAACTGTTGCGATAGCTGTAGCAAGAAACAGCTTTCCTAGATCTTTACTAAGGAGCTTGAACATGAATGTACCTTTCTGTTGCCTTTCCAGTTTGGCTCTATAGCGAGTCTTTTGTTTTCTTTGAAGAATCTCGCTTGAACCACTTTGTTATGGTTACTCTTTGGAATAAAAAAACGCCAGACTTATGACAAGCCTGGCGTTTCTAATAACATCTTGGTGACCTCTTCGTGAGATCGTTGAGTTTTATCTTATTCAACTGGCGCTGGATTAGCGCTCAAAGTGTTAAGATAAACAATGACATCTGCGCGGTCTTTTTCTTTCTTCAAACCAGCAAAAGACATCTTTGTTTTCTTTGCAAACTTCTTAGGCTTGTAGAGGAAGGAGTTTAGGTTTTCAAAAGTCCAGGCTTCTGCTGATTTTTCTGCCAGTGATGCAGAATAGCTATATCCAGGTGCGGCAGCGATCGGGCGATTCACAATATCCCAAAGGTTCGGGCCAGTGGTGTGCCCTGCATCTCCATCAACCTGATGGCAAGATTTACATTTTTTGAAGACCTTCGCACCTGCTTCGGCACTAGCAGCAGCCAAAAGGGGCGTGATCGGGGCCAAAGTAGGTGCAGCCGGTGCTGTGCCGGTGGCAGACGCAACCGCTGTTTCCGGTACGGGATAATGTTTTGCAGCACTGACCGCTTCGCTACCATGACCGTCACCACTTTCTGGATGGATCAAAGCCTTAGAAACGTAGTTAGCTGTCATCACGATGAAACCGCCAAGTAGGACGGCGCCGATGATTTTGTTGCCTTCGAGCGACATTCCGCATTCCTTATTCGTCTGTCACAGAACTTTGCAGTCTTTAACCAAGAACGGCTAGGCTTGACAATAGTTGCTTATGCAGGGGGTGCAGGCAAATTGCCGCAAAGATGCAAAAACTTGAATATACGGCGTGTCATTCGGTGAAATCAGGGAGATTCATGGCCGCGATCTCGGTTTGGAACTGTTCTAGCGCTGTAAAACCCGTTTCATTCAATTGGTAGATACCTCGGTCGACCTTTGAAAACCAATCATAGTGATTCTTATTCATGATCGCGGCTGCGCGTTTTACTGCCGTCGTTTTTGCAACTAGCGAGGCTTTTGTTGGTCCGTTTTGAGAGAGGTATACACTGCATCTGAGGGCATCTTGCCGGTAAGCGGTGACCAAGGGTTTGCCAGCTGACCCGCCGAGATTTGGATCGCCAGCTCTCGCTTCGAACTCTTTGAGAATACCGCTTTTGCGTTTGTGGTTTAGTCGAGGCTTGTAGGGTTCTGGCTCTAGGTGAATCTCTACGTTTGGGGCTTTGGTTTTGTGGAACTTGACGGCAATCAGCCCCAGTCCCAACAGACGGCAGAGTTTCACGACATCTTTGTACGATTTTCGCCAGCCTTTACTGGGCCCCTTAGCAACTGCCAGAAAAACTTGGTCACTGATCGCTTGGCGGCGAATGCCTTGGAAAACTAGGGGCAGATTGAAGGCGAGCTTCAGTTCGATAATCACCGGTGGTTCATCATCTTTGATCGCAACGACATCACAATCAAGGATTTCACTTTTGACTTCATAGCCCCTTTCTTCGAACAGGGCCTTGACGGGTTGGTACAGATCAGTTTCGCGCATGATGATCCTTTTACCACCAAAGTTGGCTCGCGTGAATCGGCAAGTTCAGCGGACGGTTGCAGCGGTCGTTGACAGTCTTTGATTGCCGGTGATAGGTCAATCCCTCTAACCAACGTATTCTCAACGGATCCTTTCAGTGAACCAAATCCTTGACGTTCTCAAGAACGAACCCAAAAAAGTTTCATTTCAGGGCGTACCAGGGGCCTATTCCAATATGGCTTGTAGAGCGGCCTTGCCGGATTGGGAAGTTCATCCTTGTCACGACTTTGATGAGGCCTTTGCTGCGGTAAAAGATGGCTTGGTTACGCTTGCCATGATCCCAATCGAGAATTCAACAGCAGGGCGGGTTGCCGATATCCACCATTTGATGCCCGGGTCCGGATTGCACATCATTGGGGAACATTTCCAACCAGTGAAGCACCAGCTTCTGGTGAACAAAGGCGTTAAGCTTGAGGATGTCAAGGAAGTGAGAAGTCACGAGCAGGCTCTCTCTCAATGTAGAGACAAAATGCGTTCCCTTGGCATTGAGCCCGTCAAATTTCCTGATACAGCTGGTGCCGCTCAGGATCTGGCGTTTCATCCCAGACCTGATGGCGCAGCGATCGCCTCAAGATTGGCGGCTGACCTCTACAATCTGGATATTGTTCTGGAAGACGTCGGGGATCAAATCGGCAATACAACAAGATTCGTGATTTTGTCACGCGAAGCCATTCGACCTGAAGCAGGAGCAGACGATGCCGTCACATCACTTGTGTTTCGGGTTAAGTCCCACCCTGCGGCCCTCTACAAAGCGCTGGGCGGTTTTGCGACAAACGGCGTTAACATCACGAAGCTAGAATCCTACATTGTTGATGAGGCCTTCACGGTCGCTCAATTCTACGTCGACCTGGAAGGTCATATCGATGACGAGTCGATGCAGTTTGCTTTGAAGGAACTGGAATATTTCGCCGACTATGACCACCTCGGCACCTATCCCGCTAATGCCTTCCGTCGGAAAGCGGCTGAATAGTGACCACTCAGAGCCAAGAGCGTATTCCTTTTGGTTCAGTCCTTCTGTTAATCTTCGGATTATCTTTAGCGGCCCTGAATGGCGCTCTAATGAAATTCGTGAGCGGCGCGCTGCCTGAAGTCTTCATCGTGTGGTCTCGCTACACTGGCTACTTCATTATTATGATTCCGGTCGCTGTGTTTTGGACAAAAGGGGAGAGCTTGTTTCCGGTGCGCCCGGTTCTACAGTTCTGGCGGGCTGTAACATTGGTTGTGGGAACTCTGGCTTTTGTCATTGGGGCAAAAACCACCGATTTTGCAGACGCAATTTCCATTCTTTACATTTACCCGTTTTTGCTAACGTTGATGGCGCCGTTCTTCCTCGGTGAAAAAGTACCGAAAGCAGCTTGGCTCGGCGTTGTTGGCGGGGCTTTGGGTGTTCTGTTAGTGGCTAAGCCGACCTTTCGTGGCCTCGACATCGGCGCACTTTACATCTTGCTTTGTGGGCTGGCTGTTTCCATTCACAATGTGCTCAATCGCAAGATCGGACCTTTAGCCAACCCATTGATCACTTCGATGTGGGGCGCATTGCTTTGTGTCGCGATTTTGTCAGTGTTGGTGCCATTTTCTTGGCAAACGCCAACGCTGGATCAATTGTGGATCTTGATCGCTATTTCTGCATTGGCCGCCATTAGCCAGTCGCTGACTTTGATCGCCTTTGCTCGAGCACCGGGTTCCCTGTTGGCACCTTTCACATACACCGAAGTGATTTCAGCAGTTTTCATCGGACTAGCGCTTTTTGGCACGCTTCCCGGGTATCTCTCGTGGGTTGGAATTGGGCTCATCGTAGCGAGTGGTCTTGTCGTGTCCTTCGCGCCAAAATTAGGTCCGATGGTTTCTCGCCGTCGCCATCCGCCGTTTTGATCTCCCTGCGGTTACAAATTACATGACTTGGCAGGGGCAATCCGCTAGTTAAGGGAGGTTCTTCCATTTAGTGCCGAGCGTTCATGTCTCTCTTTGCAAGCATCAGCAGAAAACAGCGTAAAAAGAAAATAAGAAAAGCGGTGACTTCCGGTTCGCTAGCTAGTCGGTTTCAAACGATCTACCAAGAGCGGTTTTGGAGTGGGGCGTCAGCCTCTGGGCCTGGCTCAACATTGGAGCAGACGACAAAAGTTCGCAGAAGATTACCAGGATTGTTGTTGGATCTTTCTGTTGAGACTTTGTTGGATGCACCGTGCGGCGACTTCTTTTGGATGAAGCATGTTGATTTGGGATCCACGAACTACATCGGCGGCGACATTGTCCCTGAATTGATTGAAGATAATCGGGCACGCTTTGGTTCAGACAAACGTCGGTTTGAAGTTGTTGATCTCGTTGCTTCACCTTTGCCGGACGCAGATTTGCTGCTTTGTCGCGATGTTCTTGTCCACCTATCTTATGAGGACATTAAGAAAGCACTTCGCAATGTTTGCGATTCTAACATCAAATGGTTGTTAACGACGCATTTCCCAGAACACGAGAATGAAGATATCCCCAGCGGCCTTTGGCGTCCAATTAACCTACGCGCTGAGCCCTTCTCGTTGCCAGTCCCAACTGAGTTGATTGACGATACACCGAGTGAAGAGAATTTTTCACATCCCGACAAGACACTTGCTTTGTGGGCCGTCAGTGATCTGCGAGAGTATTTGGGTTAAGTATTTCCCTTAATCCAATCGTCCAGTATAGCCCGGGCAATCGAGTCGACTCGAGGGAGTCCGAGAACTTCTTCATCGACGGCTTTTGCTATGTCAGCTGGCGTATACCAATCTGCTTCTGACAGCTCTTCTTTGTTCACAGTCATGGCTTCAGTTTTTGCCGTCACCGTGTATCCGAGCATGATCGAAGACGAAAAGGGCCAGGGTTGAGAGGAGTGATAGCGGATGTTTTCGATTTCCAAGCCAACTTCTTCCCAAACCTCTCTTGCGACCGCTTGCTCTAAACTTTCGCCGGGTTCAACGAAGCCTGCGAGAATGGATCTTAGTTTCTCTGGGAAGTTTGGATTAGAGGCCAACAAAACGCGGCCCTCATATTCAACCAACATGATGACCGCAGGGTTGATGCGTGGGAAGTGTTCGGTTTTACAATCGTCATTTGAGCAGCGTCTCGCGTGACCCGCCGACTTCGACGTCGTTCTGGTGCCACATCGACCGCAAAACTTGGCATCCTTGTGCCATCTCAGCAAGGTCTGAGCGTAGGCGATGATGGAGGCATCGTCGGCGGAAAGGCTGAGGCCAGCTCCTCTAAGATCAACGCATGACAAGTGGTCATCAAACCAGTCTTGCTCATCCAACGGCTCTATCGCACTGATGTCGACCGCCGCCAGCGTTTGCCCTTTGTGGGATTGGCCGAGGTAGATCATCTGGGGGCTTTGGAGATCCAAGGCGTCTAACTCAGCATAAGAAAAATAGCGCGGAGTCGTCCGGTCCTTGGAGGTGAAGACCCGGTCATTCCAAACGGGCACAAAAAGACAATCATCCGCCTTCAGGCGATTCTCCATTTTCTCATCATCATCACGAAAATGAGCCATACGATCAAAGCCAGAAGTGGCGTAAAAATGCGGTTGCATAGGAATGAGGGATCTTTCTGTTAGACTTCCTCTATCCTTGCCCTTTCAGGCCTTGCATGTGAAGCAAAAAAAGGGAATAAGGGCCGACGAGGAATTGCTTTTGGGCACACTGCCCGCCAACCCGGTCAGGTCCGGAAGGAAGCAGCCGTAACGAGTTCGTGTGGGTCAGATGTCAATTCCTCACTTTACCTGCCAAAAAGTTATCCATGGTCGATTCAGAAGAAAACTTATCCGCGCCGCTGAGCGAATCCAAACACCAGGTTTTGGCGCGAAAATATCGACCGACTGACTTTAAGTCGTTGATGGGCCAGGACGCCCTTGTACAAACTCTGCAAAACGCTATCCGCTCTAATCGTTTGGCACACGCCTATGTGCTAACTGGCGTGCGGGGTGTTGGCAAAACGACGACCGCTCGTATTATTGCTAAGGCGCTGAATTGTGTCGGAGCTGATGGCAACGGCACAGGCCCTGCTATTGATCCCTGTGGTGTTTGCGAACAATGCGTGGCGATTGCCGAAGATCGTCATGTTGATGTCATGGAGATGGATGCCGCCAGTCGCACCGGTGTTGATGACATTCGAGAACTGATCGACGGTGTTCGCTACAAGCCCGTGTCAGGCCGGTTCAAAGTCTACATCATCGACGAAGTTCACATGCTGTCCAAGAATGCGTTCAACGCTTTGTTGAAGACGCTGGAAGAACCGCCGGAACATGTGAAGTTCGTTATGGCGACGACAGAAATTCGCAAGGTCCCAGTGACGGTGTTGTCTCGTTGTCAGCGCTTTGATCTTCGTCGTTACACAACGGCATTGCTGCAAAATCATTTCGCCAAGATTGCTGAAAAAGAAGGCATCGAAGTTGATCAAGACGCGCTCGCGATCATCGCAAGAGCGGCTGATGGCTCGGCGCGTGACGGCCTTTCTGTTCTGGACCAGGCCTTTTCACTGACGACTGAGAAAGTCGATGTGGAATTGATCCAGTCGATGTTGGGTCTGTCTGATCGCGAGACCCTGTTTGATCTCTTTGAAGCTTTGTTATCAGGCGAGCTTGCTAAAGCGTTAGATTTGTCGGGTAGAATGTTTGAACTCGGTGGTGATCCCTTGTTGATCTTGCGGGATCTGGCAGATCTCACACATTGGGTAACACGCGCTAAAGTGACACCAGCGATCATCAATGAGCCGGGTTTGGCCGAAGCTGAGAAAACGCGCGGCAGCGCCTTTGCCCAAAAATTGACGTTACCAGACTTGACGCGATGTTGGCAGCTGCTTTTGAAAGGCATTGCCGAAGTTCAAACGGCGCCTAATCCTGAACAAGCGGCAGAGATGTTGCTGATACGGCTGGCTCACGCTTCGACTTTACCGTCGCCAGAAGATCTGGTTAAGCAGCTTCAGTCCGGTCCTGGTACGCCTGCGATGGGAAGCCCAGCTGGTGGTTCAAGTGGCGGTGGAGGACAAGGTCAGATGGTGTCCGCCGTTGGACAATCTCATCAGAACCACCCAGGGCAGTGGCAAGAGGCTCCCAAGGGCAACACCATGCGATTGGTGACGAACCCGGACCCGATCGTGGCTCCCGAACCGCAAAAACAAGAAGCTCAAGCGGTAGGGCTGGCGTCTTTTGAAGAGCTTGTTGCTTTGTTTGCCGAGAAACGAGAGATTATTGTTGCTGATCATCTTCGTCGTGATGTTCATCTTGTGCAGTTTGGCAAAAACAGACTTTCCATCCGGTTGGCGGACACGGCTCCGCGAACTTTGATTGCGCAGCTTTCCGCCGCTTTGAAAGAGATAACCGGCCAAGCCTGGATGGTGGCAAGCTCTGACGAGCGTGGCAAACCAACGCTTTTCGAGCAAGAAGCGGCAGCCAAAGAAGCCAAGCGTCAGGAAGTTTTGCAACATCCCTTTATTCGCGCAGCCATGGAAACATTCCCAGGTGCTAAAATCGCGGAAGTCAGAAAGATCCCTCGCAAGTTGCCCAGCGACGGTAACGGTGAGACAAATGAGGACTAGAAGACCATGAAAAATATCACTCAAATGATGAAGCAAGCCCAGGCAATGCAGGGCAAGATGCAGGAAATGCAGCAGGAACTTGAAGAATTAGAAGTCTCCGGTGAGTCAGGTGGTGGTATGGTGAAGGCTGTCATCTCTGGAAAAGGCCGTCTGCGCAAACTATCGATCGATCCGTCGATCGTGACACCAGACGATACAGAGATGATGGAAGATCTGATTGTTGCGGCAATCAACGATGCTAAGGACAAGTCCGAGGCTGCTGCTCAAGAAAAAATGGGTGCGCTGACCGGTGGCTTGCCTTTGCCTCCCGGTTTTAAGATGCCGTTCTAAGCCACCTGAATGATTTCAGACCTCGAACGATTGATCCAAATGCTGGCTCGGTTGCCTGGATTGGGGCCGAGGTCCGCGCGTCGAGTAGCGCTTGAGCTTATCAAAAAACGCGATGCACTGATGTTGCCTCTTGCAAGGGCCATGGAGACGGCAGCGCATAGTTTGAAGCTCTGTTCTTCCTGTGGAAATTTTGATACGCAGTCCCCTTGTGACCTTTGTACCGACCCCAGGCGTGACAACACGCTGTTTTGTGTGGTCGCCGATATAGCTGACCTTTGGGCGTTGGAGCGAACGAAGGCGTTTACAGGTCGCTATCACGTGTTGGGCGGGACTTTGTCGGCCCTTGATGGGATTGGCCCGGACCAATTGAACATCGACTCTCTGGTTGGCCGTATCGAGGAGATAAAGCCCAAGGAAGTCATCTTGGCCCTGGGCGCTACCGTTGACGGCCAAACAACGGCACACTACGTGACTGACCGATTAGAGAAATTCGATGTAATAATCAGTCGCTTGGCTCACGGTGTCCCGATAGGCGGGGAACTAGATTACCTGGATGACGGCACGCTGACCACGGCGCTGCGGGCACGTCGACCGAGCTCATAGGCTTTCAACAAAGGTGTTGACCTCCTTTGTTGAGGTAAAATGGATAATTTTTGTATCCTTTGAAGCCGTCATCAGGTGCCGCTTCAAATTCTCTCTGCTTGTTTTTCTCGTTCGCCAAATGAAAGAAAAAACTCAGGATCCAATCGTTCGGGGCAGTTTTCTTGCATATCTGGTCTAGTCCTACCGCGATAGACGATTGACCGCCAGAAGCACCTCCATAATCTCAGCCAAAACGGTATGTCCAGCCAAATGATGGTATCCGCGCGCTCTATCCGCTCGGCATAAGTGCGCATATGACCGCCTTCGAAAATCCACTGCTCGCGCATATGAACTTCGTGGGCCATCTGGTCTTTTTCCTCAACTGAACGGGCGTCCCAACCGGGTCGATAGTGAATATGGTCCATGTGGTAGAGCGGTAACCCGGTCTTTACTGCCAATTTAATGCCCAGCGTTGATTTCCCAGATCCAGGACCGCCAGATATCATGATCCGTTGCATGAATCTTTCTTTCGTTTTCCCTCAAAAAGGAAAAGAACCTACAGCTTTTGATTGCGTAGTGGAAGGACACGAAGCCGAGGTTTTTTGGCAGCTAAAAAGCCGTCTTTCTGCCTTTTGTTCGAGCAGACCTAGAAATCGTAGCCAACACGGTCAACCATGTCTGAGGCCGCTTTGATGAGATTTGCAACTTCTGACAAAGGCAGCTGATCGCCCTTGAATTCACCCCAAGAGGCCACCAGTTCAGAAGGTGCCACGCCTTCTTTGACCGGGTATTCATAGTTAACTTCGGCGTAAATTTTCTGAGCGGTGTCGCTGGAGAGAAACTCCATGAAGGCGAGGGCCTCTGCTTTGTTTTTGGCAGCAGCCGTCATGGTGACACCTGAGATATTGATATGCGCGCCGCGATCTTCTTGGTTTGGAAAGATAATGCGAACTGAGTCTGCCCAGGCTTGCTGATCTTCTTTCGCCAACATTTTACCGAGGTAATAAGAATTGCCGAGAGAGACGTCACATTCACCGGAATAGATGCCTTTAACTTGAGCTCGGTCATTGCCAGCGGGTTTGCGCACTAGATTGTTTTTGAGGCCTGCTAGCCAAGCTTCAGCATCGGCTTCGCCATAGTGCGCTATCATGGAGGCGAGCAGGGCTAAATTGTAGGGGTGCTTGCCAGAGCGGGTACAGATACGCTCGTACCAGATCTCATAGGCCAACTCTTCGTAGGAGGTGATCTCATCTTCTTTGACGCGGTCTTTAGAGACGTAAATGGCGCGCACTCTTTTGGTCAATCCATACCAGTGGCCTTCGCTATCTCTAAGATTGGCAGGAATGTTGGTGTTAAGCTCACCGCTGGAAACCGGCTGTGTCAGGCCTTTTGATTTGGCTTGTTGCAGTTTCGAGAAGTCAGAAGTTAGGAGGAGATCAGCCGGACTGTTTGATCCTTCGGCTTCCAACCGATTGATCAGGCCTTTCTTGGCGAAGACGATGTTAACCTCTATGCCGGTTTCTTCTTTGAAAGCCTCTATCAGGGGAGCCATGAGAAACTCTTGTCTAAAGGAGTAGACGTTTACTTCTTTGCCGAAAGACGAGGAAATCAATGAGAAAAAGAGGCAGACGCCGCCGAAGAAAGTAGCAAGCAAGTAGCGAGAGCGCATCTTACAGTCCTTAAGTGAAGTAGTAGTTTTTGTTTAAAGAGTACTAAAACAGTACCATTAGTCAATTTCTTTATAAGACTAATATGGTCTCTTTTATGAAGCTTAGTTAGAATTCCTCAATTTGGAAGTTTTTGTCGCAGCGGACTATAGCTTCATATGACGTGCACGTGCACCACGCTCGATACCGGTTGCGATCAGGCGATCGATTTCCAGTTCTTGGCGAATCATTTGCAAAAGCCTAATTTCTTCGTCTGCCGCAACACCATCAACCGCAGCAACATCGCAAGCTAAGGCGTAAGCGGTTTCATTCAGTTTCTCAGGCATGAATTGTGCGATCAAAGCCAGCACTTTATCGAGGCCGTCTTCGTCCTTGAAATAAGCGGCACAGGCTGTCGCATCTTCCGGCAAATTGTCGACTTCATAATCATGAAAGACAGGGAGAGAAGAGACTAGCTGATCAATCCGACCCAGCTCATAGTCAGGCATGCTTTGGTCTGCTGCCGACATAAGAACCATAGTGTAGATTAGAGCCTGATGGTGATTGAGCATTTTTGTCCCCGCTTTGATAATAGTCCAGACTTAGTGATTGCCTAAGCTATGATCAAGTCTTCAAGAAACTTCTCACTGATTCTAGTGCTTCTTTCAGTCCAACTTTCTCGATTTCAATGCCTTCTGGGAATGCGGACATCAAACGAGTGGGCATCATGGGGTCGAGGAGGACGAAGACACCGCGATCGTCGGCTTTCCGAATGAGGCGGCCAAAGGCCTGGCGAAGTTTGAGGCGGACTAGGCGTTCGTCGTATGTGCGGCCGCCGAAAGCCTCGCGACGGGCCTTGTGCGCGATAGAAGGTCGAGGCCAGGGCACACGGTCAAAAACAATGAGCCGCAAGGGATCACCCGGAACATCAACACCATCACGCACCGCGTCAGTTCCAAGCAAGCAAGAATCTCGTTCGCTGCGGAACATTTCTATGAGCGTGGAAATGCCAATTCGGTCGACATGTTGGGCAAAGAGATTGATGCCGTTTTGTTCCAATTGACCAGCGATCCGCTCGTGAACGCCGCGCAGTCTCGCTATAGCTGTGAACAGGCCGAGGCCTCCCCCGCCGGATGCGAAGAACAATTCACGGTAGGCCGCTGCGATCTGGTCTAGATCGTCTTTGCGGACATCTTTGACGATGATCACCTTTGTGCGTTCTTGATAAGCGAAAGGTGAATGGTGCAGTGAATGGAGCGCAGGCTGTTCTACTAGGTAGCGGGCACCGGTGGCTTCTTCAGCCGCTCGCCAATCCTCAACCTCTGTGGCTGATTGATCTCTGAGTGTGGCGGAAGTAAACAGGGCACCATGGGCGGTTTGCCGAAGACATTGAATGAAGGGCTGTGTTGGGTCAACGTAATGGCGGAAATAGCCCACATTCAGGTCGCGACCATCGACCCGATCAACCGCAAACCAGTCGATGTATTCTTCGGGCGTTTTTTGCTCTTCTAAAGAGGCCAACATGGCGCGCCAGGACTCGAGTCCAAAGATTGCGCGATTGTCCATGGTGGTGAGTAAACCATCAATCCGGCGACGGTCATCGCTGTCCAAACTGTCGGCACCATCGGTCAAATGCTTGCTCAATATGGCTTTGAGTTGTTTGAGCGGATCGAGCAATTGCAACAGCGCCATGTCGAGGTGCTTGGCTCTCACCAGCACGCCTTCGTTCAGGGGATGAGGCTCACACTCAATCGAATAGGGATCACCGGCTTTTTCCGACCGCGCGTAGACTTGCTGCCCTATAACGGACAAAAGTGATTCGTAAGGACCTACTGAGGCTCCCGAGCTCAAGCGGTTCAGCCAGCCGGGAGCGGGTAATATTTTGGCTTTTTCAACAATCTCTCGAACACAGCCTTCCAGTTTACTGTCGTGCTCAATCAGTTCCCTCAATCGCAAACGAATACCGCCAGACCTTCCTGACCGTCGACCACTGGCTTCATTGCCGAGCAACCAGCGGCGCAGTTCCTGGCCTTCGGACATGGTTAGATGAGCGCCAAAGGCCGAATCAGCAGCGTCAAAGATGTGATGCCCTTCGTCGAAGACATAGCGAGTTGGCATGGTGGTTTCATCACCACCACCAGCTGTTTGGTTCATGACCAGGGCATGGTTGGCGATCACAAGCTCAGCGTGCCGGGACGCGCGGACGGATTTCTCGATGAAGCATTTTCTGTAATGCTGGCAGGCAGAATAAATGCATTCACCTCTGCGGTCGGCGAGTTCTAAGGTTTGCCTCGTGCCCAACAAGTCGACAAGCCATCCGGGCAAGTCACCAGATACCAGTTCTCCATTGCGTGTGGCGTCAATCCATCGAACCAGCAGTGCCTGCGAAATGGCATCGTGCGCGGAGGAGGCTAAACTCTGAACAGCCTCTTCAAAGTTTAGCAGGCAGAGGTAATTTTCGCGACCCTTGCGAACGACAACCTTGGCTTCTTTTTCTTGTTTGGACGGATATAGATTATCCAATTCTTGATCGATCTGACGCTGGAGGTTTCGGGTGTAGGTCGACAACCAAACCGGCGCTTTGTTTTTTTCGGCCCAGAGGCTGGCTGGAGCAATATAGCCAAGCGTTTTTCCAACGCCTGTACCGGCTTCTGAGACAACCACATTGGGATTGAATTCTTCCTGCCTCGGCGCAAAAGCACCGGAGGCGGCGACGGCGAAGGCGCGTTGACCTTGTCTAACTTCACTTTTGTTGCGCAACAATTCACCGAGGCGGGTCAGGCTTTCCATCTCATCAACGCCGTGATGAGATGCGGGCGGGCGAGGGGCAATGTCTTCCCACTCCTTCAGCCGGTCCCACACTCTCAGTGCGCGTCTGACGTCCCGTTCAGGAAAACCTTGGTCGCGTCCACAGGCATGCAGAACCACCGGTCCCCAGGGCCAAGCGGCTTGTTGCATGTGCCAAGCTAGGGGGGCCGCATAGGGATCATTTTGTCCACGAGATGCCAATTCCAGGAGCAGCCTTTGCGCAGCTTGTAGAATCGTTAGTGCCTCTCGGTCCAAGGAATCGGGAATGTTCAATCCCAAGGCTGTGGCTAACCCCTTTGCAGTCGGTGTACAAAATGCTGCTGGTCTGACAAAAGCAAAGAGCTCTAGCACATCTAAACACTTGGTCGCTGGGATCTGCAATCGGCGCAGAGTTTCCGGCGCATGGCACAATAATGTGGGCTCTTCGTTGATGCGTGACCGGGCCGAAATGGGGCTCAGTTCTTCAATCTCCCCATCCTCGCTCATGTAAATCGCATGCCTGCGGCCAGCCGCTAAAACAGGTGCAGAAAAAGCCACATTCGGATGAGATTGAGGACGTTCAGATGACATGGCAGTCTTATAGTCCGCTTGGACTCGGCATACAAACTTTGATCGCCTGTTGACCTGAGTTAATCACAAGCCTAGAAACCCGCGCTATGACAGATCTATCGACACTCGCAAAATCCGCCCGTGCTTGGCCTTTTGAGGAAGCACGCAAACTCCTCGTTCGTACCAAAGGACAGGTGCCTGAGAAGGGCTACGTCTTGTTCCAAACCGGCTATGGCCCTTCGGGTCTGCCACACATGGGGACCTTTGGTGAGGTTGCCAGAACCGCAATGGTGCGCAAGGCTTTTGAAACGCTTTGCCCCGATGTGCCAACGCGCCTGTTTTGCTTCTCCGATGACATGGACGGCTTGCGTAAAGTACCAAGCAATGTGCCGAATAAGGAAGCTCTAGAGAAGGACTTGGGTAAGCCTTTAACCAAAGTGATGGATCCTTTTGGGACCCACGCATCATTTGGCGAACATAACAACGCACGCCTTTGTGCTTTTTTAGATCGTTTTGGTTTCGACTATGAATTCAAATCAGCCACTGACTACTACATGTCAGGGGATTTTGACGAAGGTTTGATGCGTGTTTTGGCACATTATGACCAGATCATGGGTATCATGTTGCCGACGCTTGGTGAAGAACGTCGCAAGACCTATTCGCCGTTCCTGCCCATTTGTCCGAAGACTGGTGTTGTTCTTCAGGTTCCTGTTGTTGAACGCAATCTGGAGCAAGGCACGATTGTTTATGAAGAGCCCGATGGTTCTCGCACCGAGGTGCCGGTGACGGGTGGGGCCTGTAAGCTCCAGTGGAAGCCTGACTGGGGCATGCGTAAGTATGCGCTTGGCGTGGACTACGAAATGGCCGGTAAGGACCTGATTGAATCAACCAAGCTTTCTGCAAAGATCGTCAAAGTGCTTGGTGGTCGTGCGCCTGAAGGGTTCGACTATGAGCACTTCCTGGATGATCAAGGCCAGAAGATTTCGAAGTCGAAAGGCAATGGCTTGTCCATGGAAGAATGGTTGACCTATGCGCCGGATGAATCGTTGTCCATGTACATGTTCACCAAGCCTAGGACGGCAAAGCGATTGTACTTTGATGTTATTCCAAAGGCCGTTGATGACTATCTGACTTTCATTTCTAAGTTCCCCGATGAGGAACCAGCGAAGCAGTTGGAAAATCCCGTTTGGCATATTCACGGTGGTAACCCGCCTGCGCCAGAAATCGGTTTGTCATTTGCGATCCTTCTGAACTTGGCCTCAGTGGTCAATGCAGATGACCCATCGACCCTTTGGGGTTTCATCTCGCGGTATCAGCCAGATGCAACACCGGAGAATGCACCAATGTTGGGCCGTTTGGTTGGCTACGCGATGACCTATTATCAGGACTTCGTGAAGCCGAAGAAGTCTTATCGTGCGCCAACCGAGGGTGAACAAAAGGCTTTGCAACAGCTTCATGGTGCATTGGATGAGTTCAAAGGCTCGAATGATGCGCAGGCTATTCAGTCCGCTGTTTTTGCTGTTGGTAAAGCTGCGGAATATGAAAACCTACGGGAATGGTTCCAGGCACTCTACCAAGTGCTTCTAGGCCAAGACCAGGGTCCGCGCTTTGGTTCCTTCGTCGCACTTTACGGTGTCGAAGAAACCCAGTCACTGATCACAAAAGTCTTAGCTGGCGAAAGTTTGGCGTAAGCTTGACTCTTTCCCAGGGATTCCGCAGGAATTACCTGGGGCTTCTTGCTGTTGAGAGCTCTACCTTTGTGAGACCCTGAACCGTTTTGTGCTTCTTCAGGAAGGTGAGCCTTTATGAAACTCTTCTTCGATCAACTTCCGGCTAAGTTTGGCACCATTCATTTGGTGTCGGATGGCGAGCGGATGGTCAGCCTGGACTTCAAAGGCTTTGAAGAGCGCCTGCACAAACTCATGTCTAAGCGATATGAGGCTTACGAGCTTGTGGATCAGGATAACCCGCAAGGTTTTACAGACATATTGAAAGCCTACCTCGCCGGTGACATCACGGCTGTGGATGCAATCCCGGTTGATACAGGTGGTACAGAATTTCAAAAATCCTGTTGGGAGCTATTGCGGAAAATTCCCGCAGGAGAAACCTGGACCTATGGTCAAATGGCTAAGGTGTTAGGCAATCCCAACGCCAGCCGTGCAGTAGGAATCACCAATTCCCTCAATCCGGTTGGTATTGTTGTGCCTTGCCACCGGGTTATCGGGGCAAGTGGAAAGCTAACAGGATACGCTGGAGGCTTGAACGTCAAAGACTGGCTCTTAAAGCATGAGGGTGCGCAGGGCCAATTGCTTTAGTTCCGAATGAAGTAGTTTTTGCCGAGGGCAGTTTCCCAGTCCAATGCAGCCTGACAAGCCATGTCACCAAGAGCTGCCAACTTACCAACCGATGTTTTACGATTGAGCACAACATAGTTGTTGCCTGCGGCGTTGTTGGTGCTGCCTTTCATCAGATCCTCTAAAGGAAACCCGAAGCCATCAGGATTGAGGGTGAACTCGGGGCAAGCTTCCACAATTGATAAAGCGTAGCCAAGTTGAGCTTCTGCCCAGGAGCGTTCCGCACTGTCATAGGAGTTGGACCCGGTGAGGAGAACGCAGCTGGACAAAACCAAGAGAATTTTTTTCATCATCTCTCTCCTTCGTTGTTAATGCTACAATATACCTCTTTCTTGCCTCAATGCAAACTTGAGGAAAGAAGGGATCAATACAATGGTTGACTGTCGAGGCTGCTGGTCTATGTCTCTGCATTAATCTTCATTAGAAAATTTGGCTGTGATTCCGATAGGAGTTATTGGCCCTTGAAAGGAGCAGAATAATGGATTTAGCAGGTAAAAAAGCCGTTGTATTTGGTGGCACCTCAGGCATTGGTTTGGCGGCTTGTGAGCAGCTAATTGAAAAGGGCGCAACCGTTGTCGCGATCAGCCGTGACCCCAGCAAAGTCAGCAAAGTGCCAGCAGGCATGACATTGGAAGCTTGTGACGTTCGTGATGTAGCCGCGATGGAAGCCTTATTCGAAAAACTAGCGCCTTTTGACGTTCTAATCTCTGCTGCAACTGGCGGCGAGCGCGCCATTGGACCATTCCTTGAGATGGACGTGGATGGTTTCAAGGCTTCATTTGATAAACTGTGGGGCTACGCTAACGTTGTGCGTTACGGGGCCAAACATTTGGCAGACGATGGCTCGATCACACTTGTGTCGGGAATCCCAGCGCGTAACGGTAAACCAGGTCAGATTGCCATTGCTTCTGTGGGCGGTGCTGTTGAAGCTTTTGCTCGTGAAGCGGCGAGAGAAATTGCACCGAAGCGTTTGAACGTTGTTGCACCAGGTCAGATCGATACACCTATGGTCGCGCTTCAGGGACAGGCAAGAGCGGATCTGTACAAGAAGATGACAGAAGGTCATTTGATTCCTCGCGCTGGTCTGCCAGAGGAAGTCGCAAAAGGTATTCTCTTTGTTGTAGAGAATGACTTTGTTACTGGCACGGTTATCGATGTCGACGGTGGTTGGTTGATTTCTTAAGCACCAACAAACTTGTTGCAAAAGGCCTGTTGCTTATAGGAGTGACAGGCTTTTTTTGTGCTCGTTTATATGCTCTGCGTACTGATTGCCTTAACACCCAGTTCCTTCTGACTGACCCAATTCACCATAAGAATGGTAACGATGGCAAAGGAATAGCTGCCGAATAAAACGCCGTACCAGACACCCGAAAAGCCATAGCCAAGATAAGTGGCGAAGAAAGGCATGGCGATCATCGGCATTAGGGACAGCCTTAGTATAGTGATGACCATCGTCACGCGCGGATGCTTCATGGCCTGCATGAAACCACCACCCAGCGAGATAAAACAAAGCGCTGGATATTCGAAGGCAACAATTCTGAGATAGGTCACTGCTTTGGCCTCTGCTGCTTCTGTCATGGGGAAGAAGGAAGCCAATGGTGCCGCAAAGGTAAAGATCAAAACGCCGCCTATACTTAAAACAATAAGGCCTAGAATCAGTGCTGTTCTGAAGGATTGCAGAACACGGTCGAACTCCTTGGCGCCCATGTTTTGACCCACAAGAGAGATTACAGCTGTATTGAGCCCAAAAACAGGGAGCAATGCCATCTGTTCAATGCGCAGCCCCGCTGTAAATCCAGCCGTGGCGGCAACACCGTATGGCTTCACAAAATAGAGCATCAAGATGAAACCGGCAGAAATAGCCGCCATGTTGATGCCGGATGGCACACCTTGGTTCAGAATTTGCCTGATGATCGACCACTGCCAACGAAGGCCGCGAAAGATCATATGGAGCCAAAGCGATGTTTTGGTCACGCGATAAAGAATGAAGGCCGTGCCGACTGCTTGCGAGATAACGGTCGCCCAGCCGATACCTTCCAAACCCATAGCAGGAATGAAGCCCCAGCCATAAATCAACAAAGGATCAAGTGCCATGTTGAGAAAAGTTGTGGCCACTGAAACGATTGAGAAGGCAACGGTGTCTCCAACAGCATTGAGCGAGGAATTGAGCGCGAAAGTGGCAACAAAGAAGATGTTTAACAGGATGATCGGCCGGAAATAAGTAAAGCCAGCCTCTGCTACCAACGAGTTAGGCGATAACAATTGAAAGATCGAAGGCATGAAAGTTAGGCTGATCAGGATCAATATTCCGCTGGCTATCACAGCCAACAACAAAGCCTGAACGATGGTGGCACCCGCACCTTTTTCATCCTTGGCGCCGACTTGGTGAGCCACCAAAACTGTTGTTCCCATTCCAAGTCCCATCGAGAGGGCTAACATCATTAGGTAAATGGGGAAGGAGACACCTAGCCCAGCGACGGCTTCGTCAGAAATCTTCCCTGCCCAATAGGTATCCACAATGTTGTAGATCACCGTGAAGATGAAACCGACAGATGTCGGCACCGCCATTTTTAAGATGAGGGGAGAGATCGGACCAGAGGTCAGGTTTAATTGGGCCAAGAGGGCAATCTTTTCTAAAGGGATTATGGCTCACGGAGAAACCATCTGGATGCGTCTTTGACAGAATGAGTTGGCTCTGTCACTTTCAAAAAAGGAAACAATCTTTCTAACTAAGACCAACGAGGGGGTGGCGTTCATGACTGAATCAAAAGCGGACGGTGTCAAAGTCGTGAGTCCTGGCGGCACCTATACGGGTCAACAGGGCTTCACCTATGGTGCGGGAGCGTCTAAGGAAACCGTTGGGGCCGGGTCTATTTGCATGAATGTTCTGCCGATGCCCAGCGGTGCCAGAGCCAAAGTCCACTACCATGATAGAATTGAAACCATCGCCTACATGTTAGAAGGCGAATGTGATGTCTATTATGGCGACCAGCTGGAGCATAAGGTTCATCTGTTGAAAGGTGATCAGATCTTCATCCCCGGCGACGTGCCACACGCTCCCTGTAATGATGGAGACCAGCCCTGCACTTGGCTGGTCGTTCATTCATCTGAATTAGTTCCGACTTAATCTGACATAGTAGTCCTTCCAGCTAGCTGGAAGGACTACGTTCGGCTCTTGAAGGAGCCAGCCGTTTCCGGTTTTGATGTAGGTGCAAACCAAAAACATCAAACAAAGGAAACTACGAT
>CAJQQZ010000071.1 GCA_905480575.1 uncultured Alphaproteobacteria bacterium
TTAATAGATCTGCGCAGGAGGCGACGGTAGGCGACGATACCAACGTCGGAACGGCCGAGATGTTCGTTGGTACGATCCACAATGCGGCCGGGCGATTCAACAGCCCACTGGTCATGGACATTGATGTCCATGCCCATGCCGGTATAGGTCTGGTTGGCTTGCTCAGCAGCGTTGTACCCGTAATCGTTGCCTTTGTTGAGGCGCGGCTTGTAGTCAGGCAATTCATACAGCTCCAGCCGCTGTTCACGCATGAGTGGCTTGTTCACAGGTTCAGTGAAGGAGGTGAACATGGCGTACCAATAACAGTTCTCATCGTCGACAGGCACATGCCATTGTGTGATCGTCATCTCATTTGACATGGGAATGACGATGCCATGCGGGAATATTTGATTGGTGATGCGCACATGCATGCCCTGATTATCCAGGTTCCTGAGTGCCGTTAGTCGAACACCAAATTCTGTTTCCTCAGCCTGGATCTTTGGGCGAGGATACTCGCGGAGCAGCTGTGTCATTGGCATGTCCAGATCGACCGCTTTGTCTCTGAACTGCTTACCGTATCCCTCAGAAGGGTCTTCGTCCTCCAGGTAGCGATGAAGGAAGGAAGCATGGGCAGGGTCGATGCCAACCTCTAAAGCCTGTAGCCAGTTGCACTCAATGAACCCCTTGAACGCAAAGACATGTGAGGAGGGCGCTCTAAAACAATCGAGCTCTGGAAAAGCCGGCGGTTCGCCGGCTCCCATGTAAGCAAAGATGATACCATTTCGCTCAACACAGGGGTAGCCAGGGTGCTTAATCTTCGTGTGGAAAGTGCTGCCTTCCGGTTCGGCGGGTTGCTCGACACAGGCTCCGGTCTTATCGAAATGCCAGCCATGGAAGGGGCACCTGAGGCCGCCGTCTTCCAACCGCCCGTAGCAGAGGTCTGCACCTCTGTGCGGGCAATGACGACCAATCAAACCGTAGTGCCCGTCTTCATCCTTGAAGAGAACCAGATTCTCGCCCAACAAACGAACAGGCCGAACAGGTCTGTCGCCCTCTAGCTCGTCCACTAAAGCTGCTGGCTGCCAGTATTGCCGCATAAGTTCACCGCATGGTGTACCCTTACTGATACGCGTGATTAGATCATTTTGTTCTTGTGTGAGCATGATGCTCTCCCTGTTTCAAGGAGAGACTATAGTGCCTGAAGGAGCGTTGAAAAGGGATCAGTCGAGTCTTCTGATGCTCAAAGAGAATTTGGCTTGAGCAACTTCGTTAATGGCAAATTTCACTTCTTGGATAGTTTCTTTGCCAAATATTTTTCTCGCGGTACAGTTTTTTTAAGTATGGCCTAACGCGCTGTGATATTTGCCTTTATATTCTCTGGAAATGTAACTCACCCAACCAAATTAGCAGAAATCAACTAGGCCTATGATTGCTCACAATTTTGAAAAGATCGTCCAAACTGGCCTCAGCCATTTACAAACTAATTCCCTAGCTTCAGCGGAGAAGTCTTTTCGGGAAGCGTTGCGTCTTAACAAAAGGCACCCACACTTGCTTCATCTTTTGGGCGTTACCTGTTGGCGCCAGGGTAATCGTTTAGAGGGCCTCAAGTTTTTTAGAAGCGCCATAAAGTATGATTCTAAGATTGGCATGTTTCATAGGGACTTAGGTTTAGCCCTGGTTGAATCTGGGAAAACAGGTGAAGCTATTTCGGTTTTGAAGAAGGCACTTTCTTTAAGCCCTAATGAGGTGGAAACACGTAGAAAATTGGCGACTAGTCTGGCTCAATTAGGCCGAATTGACGAAGCAGTTGCAGAATTTAAAACAATCACTCAGGACGAACCTGGTTCGGCGGCTAATCATGCTAATCTTGGGGAGATGCATAGTAGGCTTGGTCAAATTGAATCAGCGATTTCTTGTTTCAAAAAAGCGATTGCTCTAGATCCAAACTATGCTTTTGCCTGGTTGAACTTGGGAAACGTGGAACTTTATTTGGGTCGAAAAGAAGAAGCCATTGAAAGTTTTGATAGGGCGATAGAACTGAAGCCTGATCTAGCGTTGGCCTATGTTAATAGAGGAACTGCCCTGGGCCAATACCAGTCGGACGACCCTAAGATTAAATCTATGGAAGATCTTCAGGCAAGTTTCGCGACTAACGATCATGACCGCAAATTGTATTCGTTTGCTTTGTCCAAAGTTTACGAGGATCTCAGCGACTACGACAAGAGTTTTCATTTTCTGGAAACCGGCAATCGCATCCGAAAAGAGGAGCTAAAATACTCACTCGACGACGACATTCAGCTGATAAACTCCATCAAAGAGTGCTTTGACAATGATCGGCCTTTGACTGACAATTCTTTTGGTGCGCCACGCGACTTAATGCCAATTTTCATCGTCGGGATGCTTCGTTCAGGGACATCTCTTGTTGAACAAATCTTGGCCGCCCATTCGACAGTCTTTGGAGCTGGCGAAGTTGAAGCCATGACAAATATAGCCAGCGATTTGCTGCCGAAAATATTTGTTAAGAAAGGGAAAGCTTCCAAGCCGATCTTCAATAAGGAAGATATTACCAGAGTTCACAATGACTATCTGGCCGCTCTGCATAATTTTGAATTCACAGAGCAGATAGTGACCGACAAGATGCCGTATAACTTCCTATGGATTGGCTTGATTCTAGCCGCCTTTCCGGAGGCGAAAATTGTGCATCTTAACCGAGATCCCAGAGCCACTTGCTGGTCGATTTACAAGCATTATTTCGCCAATAAACAAGTGGGATACGCCTACGATCTGGATGAGTTGGCGACGTACTACCGGCTTTACCAAGAACTGATGTCCTTCTGGAGAAAGAAGTTTCCAGGACGGATTCATGAATTGAATTATGAAGCCCTGACGGTAGAGCCTAAAGCAGAGAGTAAAAAATTGCTTTCCTATTGTGGTCTTGATTGGGAAGATCGATGCCTCGATTTCCATAAGGATAAACGTGCGGTTAGAACGTTGAGTGCCCTTCAGGTGCGACGCGAAATTTATCAAGGTAGTTCAGATGAGTGGCGCAAGTTTGAGGCGCATTTAACGCCTTTGCTCCAAGGTTTGAGCTACGATTAACATTCGGACACGGGAATCCAAAATAGGTTTCTCTAGTAGACTTGTTTGCCTTTGAACCAGGTCTCTTTGACTTCCATTGATCCTATTTGCTCTGGTGTCATTTCATAAAGTGGTTGATCGAGAACAATAAAGTCCGCGAACTTGCTGACTTCTAACGATCCGGTTTCATTTTCTAGACCGATGGAACGGGCGGCGTTAATAGTGAACAATGGTAGGGCTTGCTCAAGTGTGATTGCTTGATCGGCACCAACGGTTCCTTCGAACTCGCCCATTGGGTTGGATCTTGTTGTCATTCCTGCTAGGCCCGGCCAGGGATTGGCATCCGGCGCTGCGGCTGGCCAATCCGAACCGTAGATGACCTCAGATCCCGCTTCCAACAGAGAACGGATTGGGTGGCATTTGTCAGTTCTTTCAACCCCCAGAACAGCATGTTGCGCGGCGGTTACTGGGTTGGGATACCAAAGCTTGGGCGACACTTCTGCTACGGCGTTAAGTTCTTTGTAGCGCGGCAAGTCATAGTCGGTCACGAAAGGAGAATGGGCGATCTCGTGCCGCAGATTGTTCATGCCATTGGCTTTGCGAGCGGCTTCAATGGCATCTAATCCCGCGCGGACCGCGCGGTCGCCAACTGCGTGCATTTTAACGACAAAACCTCTGCGGTCGAGTTCAGTGACTTCGTTCGCGAGATCGTCTGCTTGCAACAACAGTGTCGCTTCGGGAACGTGGTTTGCGACGTCGTAACCTGAGCTTTCCAAATAGGGATCGAGGAATGAGGCAGTGAAGGAGGGCGCAACACCATCCAAGAAGAGCTTGGCAAAGTCGGTATGAATATTGGTGCTGCGGTAGGTTTCACGCCAGAGTTCTAAGGTCTCAAAGGGAGTGCGTCCTATTTCCATCGGTGAAAAGCGAGAAAGGTGAACGCCTAAATGAAGGTTGAGTTTATCGGCTTGATCGAAAGCGAAGTAGGTCTTTAGATCATGTTCATAGGCCATAGGTTCTTTGAAGCCAGTGATGCCCAAAGAATGAAAATAGTGGATCATGTAATCCAAACCTTCTTTGAGCTGATCTTCATTGAACGTCAAGAAAGGAAGAACTAGAGCAGAGGCATTCTCCGCGAGAACTCCATTGGGTTCGCCGGTTTGGGGGTGCCGTTCAATAACACCGCCATCAACATCTGCTGTCGACGCGTCGATCCCAGCCAGTTGCAAAGCCTTTGAATTTAACCAAAGCGAATGCTGTGTTGTGTCTTTAAGCGCGACAGGATGATTGGGGGCCACTTTGTCGAGCAGATCTCGCGGTGTCGGCCCCATTCCGTTACGCATATCAAGTCTCCAAGGGCCTCCTGTGATCCAGGACCCAGCCTCCAGTTGCTGCGCTCTCACTCCAACGGCGGTTACGAGGTTGTCCAAAGTCGCTGTGTATCCAACGTAGACTTCGAATTTATCTCTGCAAGCGCCCCACAGACCGTGTGTATGTGTGTCAATCATGCCAGGCATGATACAGCGTCCGTTTAGGTCGTGGAGCTTGGTGGTGGGACTGACCAACTCTGAAAGATCTTCACCAAGAGCAACGATTCGACCTTCTTTGACGGCCATCGAACTGTGTGAAGCATTGCTGTCAAATGAATGGATGTGGCCGTTTGACCAAATCGCATCTACCTTTGTTTCTAACTTTGTCAAACTACTAAACCTTCACTTTGGGTTTGCGGTTGATAATGATGATGCCTAGGGAAACCAAGGTCAGCGCGCCAACGATGGTGAGGCCGATTTGCTCGCCGAGAAACAGCCATCCGAAAATTACACCGAAGACGGGTGCCAGGAACATGAATGAGCCAACTGCCGACGGTGGGTAAATCGAAACCACCCAAAAGAAGAACAAGAAGCCAAAGGGCACCACCCCAGTCATGATCGCAAAGACGCCCCAATGCCAAGGCTCCAACTCTCTAATCAGTGGCCCAAAAAGAAAGGCCAAAGGGATTAAAATGACTGCGGAGACAGAGAGTTGATAGAGTAACTGCATTTCCGGAACGGCTCTGTTGAATTTGGTGACGCGGGCGATTAGGCCAATCGCCGCCCAGCACATTGCACCAACGGTGGTGAGAACGTCGCCGAGTAAGGAGCCTCCACCTGCTCCACGGTCGGAGAAAGCCCAAACAACGCCAGCCATCGCGAGTGCCAGGCCTATTCCTTTCATGGCAGTGATACGTTCCCCTGGAACCACAAAATGAGCGCCGAGCGTGATCCAAATGGGCATAGAATAGAAAAATATCGAGACCCTAACCACGGAAGTGTAGTCCAACGCCACGAACAGGAAGATGAACTCTAATGCGAAGAGTCCGCCTGTTATTATGCCAAGGAACAAAGTGCCGTCTGAGATAGAAAGATGGCGGCCCCGCAGTCTGGCATAAGCGTAAATGATAAAGAAGGCACAGAGGGAACGGAGGCCACAACTGAAGACAGGTTGCAACCCACTGTTCAAAACCTTGATCATGACTTGGTTTAGTCCGAGGACCACCGCAAGAGCCAGGAGACCTGAACCGCCGATGAGATCGAGAGAGTTTTTCTTTTCCATAGCTTTAGGCTAGTTCGATAATCGTTTTGCAATGTCAATGATAAAGATCGAATGTAAACCATAGATAGTTGAGAATGATATGAATTCTCTTGAAATTGCCGAATGTTGAACTAGCTCCTTGCTAGGTGGTTTTTTCCAGGAGGAGGGTAAGCCAATGAGTAAGAAGTTGTTGGGATTTGGAGTCGCTGTTTCGGTCTTGTCCGTTATGCTCAATTTTGGAGAGGCTGAGGCTCAAATGTCCTGTGTCAAAAATGATTTAAGCGAAATCAATTTTGTTCACTCTGATTCGCTTGGGACGTGGAAAATTCACGACGACACTTCGACGATCCTTTCGGGCACAGGTGCTGTAGACAATGGAAAGGAAGCATTTCACTTTATTGTTGAATTGGGCTTGGATAACACCTGTCGTCTTGGACCAAATGGAGGGGACTTTAGTTTTCATTTTTCAGAAAAAAGCGAAAATACTACCTTTGAATCCGAAAAGTGCCAATCCATAGAACCTGAAAAAACTAGAGTTAAGAAAACCGATCACGGTTGGTTGTTGGAAGAGAACGGAAGGATACTTACAACAGGAAAGGGCAATGGGGCTTCTGCTAAAAGGTTGCTGAGAGCAGTTTCAAAACTCGGCTTCAACCGGATATGTCAAGATAACCTGGACCCGCCGTTAGTTGTCTATTTCAAAACCGCGCGAGATGTTACTGCGATAGATTTTGGACCTGATGTTCAGTTCAAAAACGGAAAGTTTAAACTCGCCGGTAAATCTCGCAAGGAGATGATAAATAACGCGTTGAATTGGGTAGAGAAAGTTCTGAGTAAGGGCGCTGATCGCGCCCGTCTCTTGATACGTTTCAAGAAACCGGTGACGCCGTCTGATCGCGGGGCATTGGTGAAACGTGGTTTGATTCCAATATTTGCAATGGATCCCAAAACCTGGTTCGTATCTGTAACTGACAACGGATTTAAAAAGGCACTGTTCACAGATGAGATAGTTTGGGCTGGTCCGGTAAGTTCAAACTTTAAAATATCACAGGAGTTAGTGGGTAGAGAACCATTCGAGTATGAGGAGCGGGACAAGGGACTAAAGCATTTCGGTTTTAATTTGATTGATATCCAGCGGCTTTGAAATAGTTGAAACATTCATCTGGTTCGAACATGTAGCAGATATCTCCAATTGCCTTGAAGACTTCGGTAAAAGTTCTTGCTCCAATTCTTCTCAGG
>CAJQQZ010000072.1 GCA_905480575.1 uncultured Alphaproteobacteria bacterium
CTTTCAAATAGATGTCCACGGTGTATATCCTCAAACCCTCCCGACAAAACGAAAGGGATAAAGTGGACGACTTTTACGCCGCCCGCGACAACACAATGCCGCCGCTACCGTGGACTAATTTTGCACCGCCGCACACAGCACCCTTTGCCAACGGTTACTTCGCGTCTGCTAAAGATATAAAATCTTTATAAATCAATTAGATATCCGAACGCAAGCCACCGACGCGGTCGCGTGGACAAACCAAACCAGCTGTAAAGGGGTTTATTCAGCGGCCTTCTGACGAGCGGCAAATTCCTCACGAATTTCCGGGCCGTGAGAATCAAGTGCAGGCGGCGCTGAACGCATTTCTGTGGTTTCTAGATCAAAGCGAATTGGACTACCAAATGTCTTCGTTTTCAAACCGTTGGGCAGTTCCATATCCTGGACCCAACCAGCGTGCTCGACTTGCGGATGGGCCAAGGCTTGCTCATAAGAGTTGATTGGGCCAATAGGCAGGCCTGCGTCGCCCAAAGCTTGAATCCACTCCGCTGTGGAGCGTTTGGCGAATTCCACTTCCAACGTTTCAGCCAGCTTGGTTTGATTCTTCGCACGCAGCGTTGTTGTTGCGTAGTCTGGATCTTCGAACAGATCCATCCGACCCGTCACCTCGCAAACAGACTGGAAAAGCTTGTTGTTTCCTGCGGCCATGACGAAAGAACCATCGCTGGCTTTAAAGGCCTGATAAGGCGCGTTGCGTGGGTGACGATTGCCCATCAAGGGTGACATGGTACCCGTTCCAAAGAAGGTCGACGTTTGCAGAGCAGCGATGCCCATAGACGCTCCCATCATGGAGCAATCGATGTGTGCGCCTTTGCCAGTCTCGGCCACTTCACGTAAAGCCGCAGAGATAGCAAAAGCCCCATAGAGGCCGGTGGCGAAATCGGAGATTGGAACACCGCACTTCACTTCATTTTCATCGCCCGTCACTGACATGATGCCTGAGGCCGCCTGGATAATCAGGTCAAAACCGGCCTGTTTGGAATAAGGACCATCCGCACCAAAAGCGGAAATCGAACAATAAAGCAGTTTAGGGTTCCGCGCTTTCATCGCCTCATAACCAAGGCCTAAACGTTCCATCGCACCCGGACGGTTGTTCTCAATCACCACATCGGCCTCAGAGCAAATCTGCAATGCCAATTCCAGATCCTCGGGGTTTTTGAGGTTCATGACAATGGATTTCTTATTGCGGTTAACAGAGGCGAAGTTCTCACTATAACCATCGTTCACCGGCGGCCACTGACGCATATCATCACCGCCAGGTTTTTCAATCTTGACGACCTCAGCCCCCATGTCACTCAACAGCATGCCACAGAACGGGCCGGAAGCGATATTAGTGAATTCGACGACTTTAATACCTGTGAGCGGCAACATAAGAACTCCATAGATCTTCAGGCGGCAAGAAACCGCTGATTTACAACGCTTTTATGCTGATTCTAGCAATGAGGGGAAGAAAGAATTATGTGATTTTCGACGGTGGTAAGATCATTCCTCAGGAATGGCAGTTTCCTTTGGTTCGGCAGCAAAGAGAACCGGTGCAATGTACGTCTTGGGCTCGCCCGTCGAAATCAAATCTGGATAGAATTGCAACTTTGGGATCGGTGTTATCGATTCTAGAGAATACCAGGCGGCTAAACCATGTTTAGGCGCTTGTTCAGCGAAACAACTCATCGTGATTGTAGTGTTGTTCAAAATTGTCGTGTATTTCGTCCGCCCTGCCTGGCAATCCAGCGACAGATCCTTAACCTCTAACGTCAGCGACGGTTTATGCCTATAGCAGTCATAAGCGTCATCCCAAGTCACCAGATCTTCAAAACAAACTTCTTTAGTGTCCTGGTTGCCGAAGAGCGCCAGCTTGGTCTCAACCAAGGCGTATGCCTTTTCTATCGCTTCATCGATGTCCTGTTCAGAGGGCGCATTGTAATAACTAACCGCTGAAAAGCCCGCAACCACAACGGCAAACAAGCCAAGTGGCTTTGCATGCTTGGTTACGTTTTGCCACAAACCATCCGTTTTCTCCTCTGACCTGCCTGAACATTAGGGCATTAGACGTTCGACAGGAAACATAATCCTCCGTTAAAACTCCTTGATTGCACCAATCGCCAATATCCAGGGAGCGGGAGACTACAAGTATCGGGAACATGAGCCTTTATTCCATTGGCACAATATCATCCAAGGGCTCGATACCGAAGATCACCGGCTGCAAGAAATTGCCATCTTCATCGACATCACTATCAAGGCCAATCAGGCCGTATTTTTTCCTTGAGATTTCCGAAAAACTGGTGAGTTCATAGGAAGACGGCAAGCCATGAGCCTTGGCTTCCTTAGAGAAACACTGGACAGAGACCACAGCTGACTTTTCGTTGCCCGTGAAACGGGGTCTCTTTGCCTTGCAAGACAAATCAACGCCTTCAATCTGAAAGTTGAACGTCGGTCGCTCAAGATAACAGTTCAGGATGTCATCTCGCCTTTGAGGGCTGACAAAACATATGTCAGAGAAATCGTTGCTGTAACTCATATAAGCAAGATCAATGGTCGTCGTGGCGTAGGCGTCGTTTATAGCTGCTTCAACTTCAAAGGGCTCTGGTTCGAACTCTGGCTCTGCAAATAATGCTATGAGCCCATAGATTGCAGCTCCGGCAGCTAAGACGATCGCAAACTTGATGAAATCAGGCAGTTCTTGCAATCTATTCTTTTTCGGTTCACCAACCATTTCATCAATCCTCTGCTATGTCATTTGATAAAAGCACGGGGCTATTTCCAACCCTTGTGATCCTAGCTCAATTTCTTTGTACTTCTCTTTATCATCTCGCAACAGGCTGTCGATGGTTAGACGCCAACATAAGACGGAAAGGATCGAAATTGAAAAGGTACTCTGCCCTCTATTCGATCCTGACTAGGGGGCAAGCCAAAGCGTTGTTTGTAGGCGCGTGAAAACTGGACAGCTGAACCAAAACCGCATGCCGCCGCTACCTCTGTGATTTGCATTTCTGTTTGGGTGACCAGCCCCCTGGCCCGATCAAGGCGAACATCAACGTAATATCGCAAAGGTGATACGCCAGTGTAACGCTGGAACAACCGTTCTAACTGTCGCTGAGACAGGTTCAGCTCACTTGATAAGATTGGCAGCCGCAAAGGCTGCTCAAGATTGCGTTCCATAAGCAGGATTGCTTCACGTAAGCGCTCTGGCACTCCCTGGCCAACGGGCTCATTTTTAGAAGGCAACTGTCCTTCATCACCAGACCGCAGCACGGAGTGGAAAATATAGCGACCGGCAGCGTTGGCCAGATCAATACCCTACTGTAGGCGAATGATCTCAAGAGCCATGTCAGCAGCTGCGACACCACCGCAACAAGTCAGTCGATCTCGATCAATAACAAACAACGATTCATCCATTCCCGTCTTGGGAAACAGCTCTCTAAAAGCTGCGATGTGTTCGTAGTGAGTGGCCGCCTTGTAGCCCTCCATCAATCCGGCATAGGCCAAGACGAAGGCTCCAGTATCCAGTCCGCACAGCGTTGCCCCCATTCTTGCTTGCCGTCGCAACCACCCTTGCAGCTCAGCTGACTGAAAACCCTCCGGGTTCCACGATGCATTCACCACGACGAAGTCGTAAACTGTATCATCGTATTGAAAACCCTCTGCACCCCCGATTGAAAGACCGTTTGAGGCCATGACGGCTCCCTCATTCAAGGCAAGCAACGGCCAGGAATAAATGGAATGCCCTCTCAAATAATTTGCTGCACGAAAGGGATCTACAAAGGCGTGGAAAGCCATTGAATTGAACCCTGGAAGCAGAAACATTGCGATCCGGCAGCCTCCTTCACTTGGGATTGTTGCTACTTTCTGGACAGGACTCATAGCCATCTTATCAAATACCAAGAGGAGACCTAGTTGCAAATGTCCCCATTAACAAAACCCAGCCTACAGACACCAACAGCAATCCGCCAACAACTGACATAGCTGGCGACAGCCAGGACCAGGCAGAGGAAAACCGATGATCGACCCAGCGCGACGCGAAATTGCGGCTCAAAATGGTCAACAGAGCCAGCGATGTGATCGCCAAAGCTGTGCCAATGGACATAGCGAAAACCGCAACCGCACCGACCAAGGCCAAACCCAATGATTTTGCCAACACCAAAACCAAAACGGCACCGGTGCAAGGCCGCAGCCCAATGGAAAGCACAATCCCAATCGATGCCTTGAGGCTGGTTCCTTGTGCGAGTTGCTCTGGCCCAACACCATGGTTATGTCCGCAGTCAGGGCCATGCTGGTGGTCATGTTCGTGATCATGCCCACAAGTTTCTTTTCCCTTTACCAACGCGAAAGATTTGACCGCACGCCAAATCAGCCACAACCCCATGAGGGCAACCAAGATGTAAGATAGGCGCTCTGACCACAAGAGCGTCGACCTCGTTTCCTTAGCAACAAAACCCGCCACAAAGAGGAGACCATAAACAAGAGCAATGGCGACAACACCCTGGCAGAGCGCCGCAATGACAGAGAGCGTCATTCCCCGCTTCACCTCTTGAGGGTTGGCCAGTAAATAGGTCGTCATAATGACTTTGCCATGTCCCGGGCCAGCCGCATGAAAAAATCCATAAAGGAAGGACGCGGTGATGAGGGCCCAGGCGGCAGTGATGCCAAAGCCGCCAGACAGGCTTCCCAATGAACCAGAAATTGACCTCTGCCAGTCTTTCTGCTGACCGTAAATCCAAACGGTCAGATCCATCCAAACACTTGATTTAGCGGAAAAGGAGATAACCAAAAGTGGGACCGCAAGAATTAGCAAAGCCACGGCCGCCAGCGTCAACCCGCCACGAAGACTTAGAGGCATGATATCTCCACACGCTCGGCGAAGAGTGCCCCTAATCCGTCCTCTGCGGTTTCACCTCGATCAAGAGACTGAGCGTAGGCTACTTGAGCCTCATCGGGATTGGGTTTTTGCAGGTCAGCGACACAGCCATTGGGTGCGTTTTCCAATGATACAGCAAGGCTATCTTGGCTGTGCAATATCTCGATATAATAGAGAGGGTCGTAGGCTGAATAAGTTAGCTTGTCACCTTGTAAATCCAGCGGCTCCGTCAATATCAATTCGAAAGTAAAGTTAAATCGAATTCCAACCAGTTCACCTTTCACAGGAACTGCTTTTTCGATTGTAACCTCGTCGGCAGGTTCGAAAGTCGTAAGGTAAGAGAATTCACTCAGATTGCCCACGATTGTAGCGGCCAGTTCATTAAGCGAGGCTTCTGAGACATTACCTTCAGCGTCCCGCTCCATTCCCTCCATGGTAAAAGCCGTGGAATACTCATCCAAAAGCCAATCCATTTTTATTTTCTCTAAACGCCCTCGGTCATTAAAAATTAGGGCAGTTTTGATATCAATCCATTCATGAGGATGTGCCTGAGCAGGCTTGCTAAAAAACTCAAAACTCCCGACAAAAAACAGGAGCAACAACCAACGAAGATACAACATATTACCTTTCCAACTCCGCGCCATTTTAGATTCGTATACCAAAGAGGCGAAAAATAGGGCGAAAAACATTAAGCCTTTTCTGGCAATCCTGTTACCTATTGTAAAGTAGTTTCACTTGTCGCCGGGATATTCTGATGACCGCAAAACTCTCCTCTGCTGAACTCGCCCGCATCCACAAAGGCTTTGACCCCAACCCAGCAAGATCCTACTCGCTGTCCGCTGAGGCCTACATCAGCCAAGATTGGTATGACATTGAGCTAGAAGCCATCACCAAAAAAACCTGGCGTTGGGTGTGCCATGAGGAGAAGCTGCTAGAGGTCGGTGACTATGTCACGGTAAACGTCGGTGACCAGCCTATCCTGATTGTACGTGACAAGCGTGAGGAATTGCGTGCTTTCTACAACGTTTGCAAACACCGCGCCCATGAATTGCTCAGCGGCGAAGGACGAACTGGTGTCATCACTTGCCCTTATCACGCTTGGGCTTACGACCTGACAGGCCAACTTCGCAAGGCTCCTGAAACCGAGAACCTTGAAGAATTTTCCACATCAGAGATCTGCCTTGATCAGGTCAAGGTCGAAGCCTTCTGTGGCTTCGTTTATGTCAATCTTGATGCCAAGGCTGAGCCACTACACGTCATTTCAGGAGACTTAGGCAAAGAAATCACGCATTGGGCCCCCGACATCAAGGATCTGACCTTCGCACATCGTTTGACCTACGACATCAAGTCCAACTGGAAGAATGTCGTCGACAACTTCCTCGAGTGTTACCACTGCCCAACTGCACATAAAGATTTCTGTACGTTGGTCGACATGGACACCTACAAAGTAACAACGCACGGCATCTATTCCAGCCATATGGCCGAAGCCGGAAAGACCGCTAACACAGCCTACTCCGTTGAAGATGCAACCGTTACCGACCATGCCGTTTGGTGGCTTTGGCCAACGACTTGCATCATGCGCTACCCCGGTCGCGGTAACATGATCATCTTAAACATTATTCCTGTTGGCCCTAATCGGACGCTCGAGACTTACGATTTCTTCCTAGAGGAAAGCACACCTAATGAGGCGGAGCTTGAGTCTGTCAAATACCTCGATGAAGTCTTGCAGGTAGAAGACATCGGGCTAGTTGAATCTGTTCAACGAGGCATGAACACCCCAGCCTTTCAACAAGGGCGCATCGTCCACGATCCAGAGGGCTCCGGGAAATCGGAACACGCAGTGCACCACTTCCATGGCCTGGTCTTGGATGCTTACGCAAAAATGGTGGAAATCTAATGGGAATACTTGAGGGTAAAACAGCTTTTGTAACGGGTGGTACAGGCGGCATTGGTTCGGCCATTTGTCGGCGGTTCATAAAAGAGGGCGCCGACGTTGTTGCGGCTGATCTTTCAGAAAATGGAACAGCCACGCGCTTCATTAAATATGATGTGACCAGCGAAGACGTTGCCAAAGGCACCTTCGAGGAATTGGCCAAAGGCTGGAACAAGCTGGACATTCTTGTTAATGCCGCCGGTATCGAGATCGAGAAAACCATCGAAGAGACGAGCCTGGAAGAATGGAATCAATCCTTTGCCGTCAATGTGACCGGCACCTTCTTGACATCCAAATATGCACTTCCGCTGCTTCGCAAATCAGCGGGAGCATCAATCATCAACTTTGGCTCCTACGATGGTTTCATCGCTGATCCGGGTCTCGCGGTTTACTGCGCCACCAAAGGTGCTGTCCACGCCCTGACTAAGGCCATGGCTTGCGATCACGGCCCAGAAGGCATTCGTGTCAATGCAATCTGCCCTGGCTACGTTGATACGCCGATGCTGCAATCCTTCTTTACGGGTGAAGGCTCCGGCGGTGATGGTAAGTCTCTTAACGATCTGCAACAGGCTGTTCGCGACGTTCACCCTATGCGCACATATGGCACTCCCGATGACATCGCCAATCTCGTTAATTGGCTCGCTTCCGATGAAGCGCGTTATGCATCTGGCCAGCTTTGGGTTATTGATGGGGGTCTATCCGCCCAAGTCCAACAGATGAAACTCTAGGAGAAGCAAACATGGCAAAACCAGTAATTATTACTTGCGCAGTAACCGGTGGCATCCACACACCAACCATGTCCCCTCACCTGCCAATCACGCCGCAGGAAATCGCGACAGCCTCTATTGAGGCGGCAGAAGCCGGGGCTTCTATCATCCACCTCCATGCCCGCGATCCGGAGACTGGTAAACCAGACCCACGCCCTGAGACTTTCATGGAGTTTCTACCGGTCATCAAGCAGTCAACAGACGCCGTCGTCAACGTCTCCACCGGTGGTGGGCTCGGCATGACGATTGACGAGCGTCTGGCGGCGGCGACTACTGCCAGTCCAGAGATGGCGTCGCTCAACATGGGCTCGATCAACTTTGGCCTCTTTCCCTTGCTCGACAAATACTCAGATGCAGACTGGAAGCATGATTGGGAAAAACCCTTCCTGGAGATGACCAAGGATTTTATCTTCCCCAATACCTTTGCTTCCATCGAGTACGTCCTAAAGAACCTCGGAGAAGAACACGGTACTAAGTTTGAGTTCGAATGCTACGACCTTGGCCACCTCTACAACCTGGCCTACTTCGTCGACAAAGGTCTGATCAAGCCACCATTCTTTATCCAGATGATCTTCGGCATCATGGGCGGCATGGGCGCAGATCCTGACAATCTACAGCATGTTCACAACACGGCGCAGAAGCTCTTTGGTGACGATTATGAATGGTCCGTTCTAGCCGCTGGTCGTCATCAAATGCCTTTTGCAACCCAGTCGGCGATCCTCGGTGGCAACATTCGTGTGGGACTAGAAGACTCTCTCTACATAGGGCCAAAGAAACTTGCGACATCCAACGCTGAGCAAGTTCTCAAAATCAGATCAATTATAGAAAACCTCGGCCTGACCGTGGCAACGCCTGATGAAGCAAGAGAACGCCTCGCTCTCAAGGGCGGTGATATGGTGAAGTTTTGATGCTGGGCCTTACACTCAGTTTGTCACCCCAGAATTTCCGTAGGAAATATCAGGGATCTTCGCATCAATTAAAACAAGTCATTCCAGTGAAACAGAGACCCCTGATATTTTCTTCGCTTTGCTTCGAAAATTCTGGGGTGACAAAATAAAGATAAAGGTTTGCAAGTCGTGACAAGACTAGAAAACAAAACCGCCGTTGTCACGGGAGGTCGTCAAGGCATCGGCCGAGCTATCGTCGATGCTTTTGTTCGTGAAGGTGCCAAGGTTCTGACTTGTGGGCGAGGTTCTAGGCCTGGCGACTTACCATCAGATGTCATTTGGCAGCAAACGGACGTAGCCAAGAAATCTGATATCGAAGATCTCTTATCGATGGCCAGAGCTAAGTTGGGCGCAATCTCTATCCTCGTCAACAACGCCGGTGTCCAAATCGAGAAAACCGTTCTCGACACAACGGACGAAGACTGGGACATCTTGATGGGCGCCAATGCAAAAGGCCTCTTCATGGCTTGTCGTACCTTCATCCCGAACATGAGCCTTGGCGGTTCGATCATTAACATCGGTTCCATTTCTGGCAACACAGCTGATCCTGGATTAGCGCTCTACAACGCCTCAAAAGCTTTCGTGCATGGCCTGACTAAATCCATCGCTGTCGATCATGGTCCAGCCATTCGTTGCAACGCCATCTGTCCTGGTTGGATCATGACAGGCATGGCGGACGCTGCTTTTGAGATGGCCAACAATCCAGACGCCGCCAAACTCGATGCTGTGGCCAGGCACCCTGCAGGCCGATTTGGCCAACCTTCTGACATTGCAGCGATGGCGGTTTGGCTGGCCTCTGACGAAGCGACTTTTGCGACCGGCCAGCTCTTTACAATCGATGGCGGCATGACCGCAGCCTCTCCCCTCAATCCAGGACTATTTTGATGAGCAAAGTTGAAAACACAGCCGTGCTTGGCGCTGGTGTCATTGGTGCCAGCTGGACCGCACTCTTTTTAGCAGCTGGTTGTCGTGTCGACGTGTTTGATTTGGCAGAGAACGCCGAGAAATCTGTGCGTGATTACGTTGAGCGTGCCTGGCCGACGCTGACCGAACTGGGTCTGGCAGAGAATGGCGATCCCGACAACATTCGCTTCTTCTCTGATGCCGCTTCAGCCGTGAAAGAAGCTGAATTCATTCAGGAGAACGTGCCAGAACGACTACCGATCAAACACGCGCTCTACCAGGAGATCGAACCTCACTTGGCGCCCGAAGCCATTGTTGCCTCTTCTGCCTCCGGTTTGATGGTCAGTGAGATGCAGCTGGGCTGGAAAGATCCTTCTCGGTTCCTGCTCGCGCACCCGTTCAACCCGCCTCATCTGATCCCGCTTGTTGAACTGCTAACCAACGACAAGACAGCAGACGGCGTTATGGAAGCCGCTGAGGCCTTCTTCAAACAAGTCGGCAAAGTCACCATTCGCGTCAACAAAGAAGTCCCAGCCCACGTGGCCAACCGCCTACAAGCCGCGCTCTGGCGAGAAGCCATTCATCTAGTGGAAGACGGTGTTGCCTCCGTTGAGGACGTCGACACCGCCGTATGGGCCGGACCAGGCCTGCGCTGGGCCGCCATGGGTCCGCATATGCTCTTTCATCTAGGCGCTGGCGAAGGTGGCATGGAGGAGTTCTGTAACCGCTACGGCGACAGTTTTCATCGCTGGTGGGATGATCTGGGGGACGTTAAATTAAACCCGGAACTGGCAACCAAACTTATGAAAGGTGTCCAGGAAGAAAGTGGTGGTAAAACGCCCTTGGAAGGGTCCAGAGACCGTGATGCCCTAATAGTGGCTATGTTAAAGGGGACGAAGGACATGCGTTCCATTTAGAACCCCACAAACTTGTCATCCCAGAATTTTCATCTAGTGGAAATATCAGGGATCTTTTGTCCAACAAGGCGAATAAAGCCTGTTGGAGATCCCTGCTCTACGCTACGCTTCGGCTAGAATGACAGTTGGGGGACTGTCTTAAAAACTCTGGCGATAAGTCGCCAGCTTCACGCCGAAACCAATGAAAACAACACCAGTCACGCCTTTCAACCATCTCTGGAAGATCGGGTTCTTCGCGCCTTTTGCAAGAACTGCAAAGAGCAAAATCATCGATCCAAACCATACCGCATTAATCATCGAATGAATGAAAACAAGGAAGAATGCCGACAATGCTGCGCCACTCACCGACTCAATGAACTGTGGAAAAACCGCGAGGTAAAACATCGAAACCTTCGGGTTAAGTGCATTTGTCAAAAATCCCTCGACGTAGGCATTTACCAAGTTTCTCTTCCGCTTCGCTGGCGATATTTCAGGCGTTACACCAATGCCTTGATAAGCAGCCCAAAGAGCCTTCACACCGACCCAACAAAGATAGGCAGCACCCAGATATTTTACGATGGAAAAAGCCCAAGCTGACTGGACTAATAGAATAGAAATACCAAGAATGGAAAGCGCACCATGGAGGTAAAAGGCCGAAACGAACCCCAACAAATTTGCTAACCCTGCCGTCTTCCCGGAGGTCGGCACAGTCTTCGCAATCAACACACCGTTTGGTCCCGGTGACATAACCAACAATGCGGCGACAATTGTGAAGGTCAGAATTTGTGAGAGTTCCAATTTGTTCTTCTTTCCATTGCAGGCACAGCAGGCTTGAACCGACGGTAAGATAGGTCCGCTTACCCCAATTGTCATCCCAGTATTTTTGTGAAACAAAAATATCGAGGATCTCTGTCAACGAGCGTAGCAGCTTGGCACAAAGATCCCGCTCTCGGCTTTGCATCGGCTGGGATGACAAAGAGAAGGTCAATCCTTCTTAAACAAGTCCTTCCGCAAGGTGTTCAACGAGTTTGGATCGATCTTCACGTGGATCACAGCTGGCCTTTTTAAGGCAATCGCCTCGCTTAGAGCTGCTCCCAATTCCCCAGGCTGATCAACGGCAAAACCCTTTGCTCCAGATAACTCAGCAACCTTGTCATAGGCAGGGCTCTCGATTTCCGCACCCAACAAACGGCCGCCGAAGAACTCCTGCTGATAAGCTTTCTCAGCTCCCCAGGCACCGTTGTCTAGGATCACCGCCACGACGGGCAGGTTGTAGCGAACAGCCGTCGTAATCTCTGTCATGGTGAAGCCAAACCCACCGTCTCCCATAATGGACACAACGGGTCGACCAGGTGCCGACGCCGCAGCGCCAATCGCTGCAGCATAGCCAAAGCCCACCAAACCGAAGTCCAGCGGCGTAATCAAACCGGGTGTTTGGTAGTGGGCCAAACGGTCGGCCGACTGAAGGCAAGCATTGCCAGTGTCGATGGTTACCACGGCGTTTTCAGGCAGAGCTTCACGGATTTCGGCCAGTGCACGGCGTGGATGCATCGGGCTGGTATCATTGTCAGCTTCGGCCTGACGTTCAACCAGCAGATGATCTCTGTCTTGTTCAAACTGTTTGAGCCAAGAGGTCCAGCCTTCTGGCACTGTTTTCTGACGTTTTGCTTCGGCGGTGATGGCTTCTGCTGTTTCCTTTGCGTCTGCTTGTAAACCGAGAGTCGCAGGAAAATAGCGCCCAACTGCAGCACCTTCCAAATCGACGTGGACAATCTCAGCGGTCGCCGAAATATAATCATGAGAAAAGAATGTGGAGTTGAACGCCAAGCGTGCGCCCAACACCAGCAAAAAGTCGGCGTTCTTGGTCAAGCCGGACGCAACCGTGTTTCCTCTAGGGCCACCCTGGCCAGCGTACAATGGATGCCCATGAGGCATGACGTCTGCGTGGCCCGTAGATGCAACAACAGGCACGTTCAGGGTTTCAACCATCTCTTTCAAAGAAGCCGCGCCGTCCGACCATTTGAAGCCACCACCGGCAACGACAACCGGTTGCTTGGCCTTGGCAAGTTTCTCAATAATTTCGGAAACAGCCGCCGCTGGTGGAGGCCCCGCTTTCGCGCTTCTGACCGGGCCAGGCCTCGGCGTATCAACAGCCGCTGCCATCAAATCACGTGGCACGTGAAGCACAACTGGTCCCCGCCTGCCGGACATAGCAAGCCGGATAGCATCTTGGAGCATTTCTGCCAGCCGTGATGGGTCGGTCACCATCACCGACTTTTTTGAGATCGGAGCAAAAAGCGCGACCTGGTCAATCTCCTGGAAAGTATCTTTGCCGAGATCTGGTCTGGAAATAGCGCCAGCAATGGCCACCAATGGAGAATAGGCCAAATGAGCTTCTGCCACAGCTGTCGCTAAATTGACAACACCTGGACCAGCCTGCGCACCGAGCACGATGCCTGGGCCACCGGTCATCCGCGCATAGGCATCCGCCATATGACCTGCCGCACGCTCATCGCGTGCCCCAACATAAGCGATTTCCTTGTGCTCAAACATGGCGTCGTAGAGTTCAAGCATTGAGCCACCCAGCAAGCCAAACACTGTTTTGACACCCTGATCACGCAACACTTGGTAGACGGCTTCGCCGCCATTCATTTTGTTCGTCAAATCTTCCGTCCCAATTCTAAACCTTCAAGGACTGCTTCTTCAGCTGTCCGAGGGACAATGGCGTCCCCTATTGTGTGTACTTCCAAGCCCAGACCGCTCAATTCATGCTCTAGACTGTCCTCAGGAACGTGTCCCATGGATAAGACCAGGCTATCGATGTTCTCAAGGATGATCGGCTCTTCGGACAAAGTGTCTTGGAAATAGATCGTGTCACCATTGGCACCAAACAATCTGGCGTGAGTCTTGATTTTCACACCCAGCTTATGCAGGCGGCCAACATAGTGGTTCCTTGTGTAGAGCTGTAGTGTTTCACCAGCCAGTGCGGCGTTAACACAAAGCGTCACTGAACAGCCGTCTATCGCCAGTTGCTCCGCCAAGCCCAAACCAATCCAGTCCGCGCGCCAGTCTGCGATCACCACTGATGAGCCAACATTCGCGCGACCTTCTAACAACTCCCAGGCTGTGAAAACGCTCGGCTGATCCAGTCCTTCCAGGGGTGGAACAAAGGGCTTTGCGCCCGTGGCAAGGATCAGACTATCGGGAGAGAAGTTCTCAACAAAAGCCCGGTCTACTACCTGCCCTGTGACGATGGTAACGCCCGCTGCGACCATCTCTTTTTCGAGGTTTTCGATGATGCCACCGAATTCCGCTCTGCCCGGCAAACGTTGCGCCAATTTTGCTTGCCCACCGAGTTGTTTTTCTGCCTCGAACAAGGTAACCTGATGCCCGCGGGCTGAAGCGACCGCAGCCGCCTTCATGCCAGCGGGACCACCGCCCACAACCGCTATTTTCTTTGCTGAAGTCGTAGGGATGACTTGTGTGAACTCAAGCTCCCGACCGCTTTCGGGATGTTGAATACAGGAGATGCCGAGGCCTTTATGAGCTCGACCTATACAGGCCTGATTGCAACCGATACAGGCGCGGATGTCGTCCAAACGTCCCGATTGAGCCTTTATGCCCATTTGGGGGTCACAAATCATCGCTCGGTTCATTCCGCAGAGATCAGCCTCGCCATTGGTTATCACTTGCTCAGCGATTTGCGGCTGATTAATCCGTCCAGTAACAATAACAGGCACCGAGGTCGCCGCTTTAATTGTAGCAGCGAAGGGAGCCACGTAAGCGTGCTCGACCCCCATCGGAGGCGTTATGTGGACCGATGCCCCTAAACTGGCTGACGTACCGGCAACGACTGAAAAGTAATCCAGCTCACTGTCGAGAGCGGAGGTTATCTCAACCACCTCTTCGCCAGATAAACCCAGGCTATCCATCTCAGTGGCTGAAATTCTCAACCCTACGACCTTGCCTGGAGCCGAGGTTCGAATTGCTTTCACTGTTTCTCGAACGAAGTTCAATCGACGCTGGAAATCCCCGCCCCAATGATCATCGCGGAGGTTCACCAAGGGATTCAGAAACTGAGCTGGCAAATAGCCATGGCTGCCCACAACTTCGAATCCGTCAAACCCAGCCTCAGCCAGGATTGCCGCCGTATCACCGTAGCCTTTGATGATATCTCTGATCAGTGCATCAGACATTGGCTTGGGCATGATGTGGAAACGTTCATTGGGCACTGCTGAAGGTGCATAAGCCACGGGCAACATCCCACCCTTGGCCGACAAAATCTCTCGTCCAGGATGAAACAACTGAGCAAAGTTCCTGGCACCATGGGCCTGACAGGTATCAATCAGGCGCTTGTAGTGAGGGATGACATCACGGTTCTGAGCTTTGAGAAGATTGGCCGAAAAGCCAGCGGTTTCATGAACGGCAACAATCTCCGAAACAATCAACCCCGCGCCGCCTTTGGCCCGCGCCTCATGGTAAGCGATCAAGCGATCACCCGGCACGTCGTCACAAAGGTAGGTGTGGTGACCCGGCGAGACGATCCTGTTTTTGACCAAACAAGACCCGACTTCGATCTCCGAAAAAAGATTGGGCAACAAAGCGCTCATCAAGACCGGCCAATGTCACTGCGAGAGAGTAAAATATCGTAGCGTTTACGAAGGGCAAAGTCCTGTTCATCCGACAAGTGAACTGGGTAATATGAGGCCAGCAGTTCCTTGGTTTTCTCGGTCGCTCGCTCTCGAATTGTCGAACCTCCTTGTTCTTCCCAATCAGTCGGTGTTTGACGATCACCGACAAGCGGATAGACGTAGTCAGACTTCATTCTCGCTAAAGTTTGATCATGTCCGAGGTAGTGACCGTCACCCAGACAAGCCTCTGCTATAACTTCAGCGGCAATCGATTGTGGATCTGCCTCTACGCCCCTGACTGAGCGAAGAATGTTGCCGAGCATGTCGTTATCGATCAGGTACGATTCCAGAGAACATCCCAACAATGAGGCCTGCATGCCACAAGCTTGCGTAATAAGGTTAGAGCCAGCATGCGCCGCCAAAGATACGGCGAGATTTTTCTCAGAGCCATGCTGCGCGTCAGCGAGTTTGGCATCTGTGATTCCCGCTATCGAAGATGTCGGTAGATTGAAATGTCGCCCCATCTGCGCAGCTGCTGCCATCAATACTGCCTGTTCTCCGCCACCACCACACATGGCTCCGGTCCTAAGATCAGCCACCAAGGGCTTTGGTGCAAAAATCAGTTGGCTATTGGGATCAACAAGCCAGGCAAAGACGAGACCAGCGAGTGTTTCGGCAACTGCCTGTACAAGGGAGCCTGCAACCGACGCTGGACTGGTGGCACCAGCTTGGCCAGCGGAGATAATCTGAACCGGGAAACCAGCCAAAACGGCGGCCTCCAAGGTTTCGCAAGCTTCCTCTGCAAAGCGCATTGGTGGCACAACATGACAAACCATAACCGTTAAAAAAGGTTTGGCTCTAAACGCTTCTTCACTGCCTGCCAGGTAGTAGCAAAGCTCAGCTATCTTGCTGACATGGGATGGATCAGAAGCTGAAATTGAGACGTGCTTGGACGTGCCTGCCAAACAAGCATAGGCCGTGTTGATGTCCATAGACAAGGGATCTGGTGCATCTCGCGCAACCATCGAACGACTGAAATGATGGACATATTCTAGAGAGTCCACTACCCGCGCTGCATTGTAGAGGTCCAGTGCCGTGGCCCCTCGATATTGCCCTGTATAAATATCGCGAATGTCAGGCGAGGCACCACCGGAACTCATGTGAACTCTGGCTCCAGAAAGATCCAGTTCTAGACCAGGCTTGCGTCCCCAAAGAACGACGTCCCTTCGAACCTCTATCAGAGTTTCACGAACCAACTCTCGCGGAAAGGTTAAACGCCCCCCCTTAGTATAAACTCCGCCTCTAGCTGTCACTTTCTCGATCATGGACGGGATCGCCTGGCTGAAGCCTAGCGTTTCCATCAGGTGTAGAACCGCTTCTTCTACGTTCGTAACCTCTTGGTCAGACAGCGGCTTATAACGGCCACCAACCACACCGGGCCAGACAGCGGGCTTGTCGTCTGAGGTGTCGGCAGCACGACTGCGCCCGCCTCTCCTGCCTCTTGGTTCTGCTTGATCGCTCATCTGCTTAACCTAACAATGGCTCCCGGCGAGCCGTCCAAAGACAGAGCCTGAAATCAAGCCGGTGCCGCCGGGATAGTTAAAGAAGAAGATGCCACCGACCAGCTCACCAGCAGCGTAAAGACCAGGGATAGGCTGCATATCAACATCAACAACTTGACCAGAATCAGGATCTATCCTGAGGCCGCCAAAGGTGAAAGTAATACCGCAGCCAACTTGATAGGCTTCAAATGGGCCCTCTTCGATTGTATTGGCCCAGTTGGATTTAGGAACGGCAAGGCCACTAGTGCTCCGACCGTCTTTGACATTAGGATCAAAAGGAATGTCTTGGCGGACGGCAGCATTGTATGCCTTCATTTCATCCAAAAAGCCTTGAGGTTCTACACCTTCCATTTTTTGCGCGAGTTCTTCCAAAGTATCCGCTGAAACTTTTGTCACGCGTTTAATGCGATACTCGTCACGTAAAATGGACGTCACTTTTTGATCGAAAACCTGCCAAGCGAATTGATCGGGCTGTTCCAGAATAACCCGCCCATACTTAGCGTAAGTATAGTTTCGGAAATCAGCCCCCTCATCCACAAAGCGTTTGCCATGAGCATTGACCATGACTCCCCAGGGGTAGGAGTGCTTTTGAAAGTTATCACCAATTGTCAAATCACCGAATTCAGGCGCATTGTAATCCCAACCAACGGCGTGACAGCCGGACCAGTTGCCATAGGTCGAAGCCCCGACGTCAGTAGCCAACCTGTGGCCGTCACCTGTGTTAAAACGAGAGCCCCGGACCTTCGCCATCTCCCACCCTTGTCCCAGATAGCGTGTGCGCCATTCGGTATTGGCCTGAAAACCACCGGATGCTAACACAACGGAACCAGCCGATATCTCCTCAATCTGACCGCCAGATTTGACCTTTACGCCCATGACAGTATGCCCGTCGAACAATAGCTCTGTAACACGTGCACCATAACGGACTTCAATCCCGTTTTCCTTGGCGATCTCAGTGTGAGCGTCAACCAGCCCAGGGCCACCACCCCATGCTTCCAGTGTGAGGCCGCCCCAGAACTTGAACTTGCCATCGACTTTGAAGGCTTGGCGGCCGTAGATCGGCATAAAGCGAATGCCCTTCTCTCTCAGCCAATGCATGGTCGCATTGGACGAAGTAACCAAACGTTCGCAAAGCTGAGGATCGGTGCGGTATCGTGTGACGCGGAACATATCGTCAAAGAATTGATCTTGGGTGTAGGTTCCAAAATCGGTGATCGCGATCTGGTCTTCGGGAAGGTCAGGACAAAGCGCGCGAATGTCATCAACGCCCTCATAAGCGAAACGGATTGCACCTGCTGTGAAACGGGAGTTGCCGCCGTTTTCATCTTCTGGTGCCCGTTCAAGGACTAGAACCGACTTCCCACGTTCCCGCGCTGCATGTGCTGCACAGAATGCTGCGTTTCCAGCACCGACAACGATAACATCCCATTTAGTCATCTTTGGCCTTTTGAATTGTGTTTCGTATGCAATTGTATACAATCATTCAAAACAATCAAGGGATGCTTCATTGGTAGAAAAAATCGTTAACCTTAGATCAATTGGTGCATCCAAGGGCGAGCGCAAGACACCGAAAACACACGGCTCCCGCGCTGACGAAGTACGTGAAAACCTGATCCAAGCCATCCGTTCGGGTCGATACAGCCCTGGAGAGCGTATTCGTGAAACGGAAGTTGCTGACTGGCTTTCTGTCTCGCGGACCCCAGTCAGAGAAGCCTTTCGCCGCCTAGAGACCGAAGGCTTGTTGATCTTTGAATCCTGGCGGGGTGCCATTATTGCAGACCTCAATCGGCAACAAATCTCTGAACTCTATGCTATGCGAGAAATTCTCGAAGGAGCCGCCGCCAAACTAGCTGCGCGTCATATTGACGACGCAGAAATCGACCTGCTGGAAGTTTTGTTGGAGAAATCTGATGGCGAAAATGATCCGGGTAAACTAGCGGAACTCAATCGCCAGTTTCACGGTGCCATTCATGATTCAGCACACAACCGCTATTTATCGCAAACGCTGGAACAGCTGCGTAACTCCCTAGCGCTTTTAAAAGGAACAACCTATTCTGTTCCTGGAAGGGCAGATGAGGTTACTGCCGAACACCAAGCGATTGTAGCGGCTATCAGAGCCCGGAAACCGGACGCTGCCGAAACCGCCGCACGCGAACATATCGCCGCTGCGCAAAAGGCAAGATTGCGCTTGCTCATGGAGGAAGGACTATCGTGACTTCGATCAAAGAAGCGCTCGAACAAATTGGCGAACTGCCAACTCATATGTGGATTGCAGGGCAGAAAGTCTCCATTGGTTCTAGGCAAACCATCGAGTGCCGAGATCCGGGATCTGGTCAGCTCCTTTCGACGCTTCCGGCTGGCAGCAAAGACGATGTTGCTCATGCAGTTTCCGTCGCAAAGGCCGCGCTCAAAGGCCCTTGGGCAGACCTGTTGCCAAAAGAACGCGGGCGACTACTTTGGAAGGCAGGCGAGGCTCTTCATGCACAGGCCGCCCAATACGCCTTGGTGGAGACACTTGATTCAGGCAAACCTTTGCAGGACGCAAAGGTGTCCGTCCAACGCGCCGCGGACTACTTCATGTATTATGCCGGAATGGTCGACAAGCTTGAAGGAACATCCGTACCACTCGGCCCGAACAAAGTAGCCTATACCGAGAAAGTACCTGTTGGGGTCACGGGCCATATTGTCCCTTGGAACGTCCCTCTCTCGATGGTGACGCGTGGCATTGCACCAGCCTTGGCATGCGGCAACACAGCAGTTGTAAAGCCAGCGGAGGACACACCGCTCGCCGCCGTTATGCTGATCGAATTGTTGGAAGAAGTTGGTGTACCGGTCGGTGTGGTAAATGTCGTCACCGGCTTTGGTAGCGAAGCTGGTCAGGCACTGGCGGAACACCCCGATGTCCGTCACATCACTTTCACAGGCTCGGTTGCCACCGGTAAGAAAATCATGCACGCCGCTGCGGATCATTTGGCTTCGGTAACTTTGGAGCTTGGTGGCAAGTCCCCTCACCTCATCTTAGGTGACGCCGACCTCGACCGCGCCACACCAGACATCCTGGCAGCTGTCTACAAAAACGCTGGCCAGATTTGCTCATCTGGCACCAGGCTCATTGTCGAGAAGGCTATCCATAACGAACTCGTGGATCGACTGGCTGAGAAGTCCGAAGCGATGCAGATCGGTCACGGCCTCAGTAACCCTGATATGGGCCCACTCATTTCGAACCGGCAACTGCAAACTGTCGTTGGGTTTGCTGACCGTGCTAAAGGCCGCGGGATCGACTTCGCATGCGGTGGCAATCCAGCTCGAGTTGCAAGCAACCAGGGCGGATACTACTTTGAACCAACCGTCGCCAACAACATCGATCCCGATGATGAATTGGCGCAAAAAGAAGTCTTCGGGCCTGTTCTTTCGGTCATCCCTGTTGCTTCCGTAGATGAGGCTATTGAAGTGGCCAACAACACGGACTACGGCCTGGCCGCTGGTATCCACACTAAAGACATCACCGCCGCCATGCGGTTCGCCAAGTCCGTTGAGGCTGGGCAGGTCTACATCAATGGCTACCACAGCTCAGGCGATACGGTTCCATTCGGCGGCTTCCGCGACAGTGGCATTGGCCGTGAAAAAGGGCTAGCAGGTTTGGATGCCTACTCTGAAACCCGTGCCGTCACTATCACGTTGTAGACAAGAATGAAGTCGCTAGCCCAAAAACTGATCTCTCAGTCTGCAGTCGAAGCTGAACGCATGATCGCGATTGTACGCATGACTGGCAGCGGGCTCCTTTGTTTTGCGCTCATCTTTCTACTGCTTTTGATGGCCTCAGAAGGCACGCACGTTCGTTCCTTCGAACTCTCTTTTGCTCTCGCAACGGCCGTCGCCTATTTCACTTTGGGCGTGACGTCATATTATTGTGCTCAAGAAGAACGCTATCGCCCCTGGATGAGCTGGGCCTTAGCTTGGGGGGAGGTCTTCTTGATTTCCCTAAACATTTATTCCGACGTTCATGAACCCAATACCAGTTCGCTTTTTGCTTTGGCGAGCCCCGTCACAATTCTGGTCGCCATTGTTATGGTTGTTCAGGTGCTGCGTTACGACGTGAAGCTCTTATTATGGACACAAGGCAGTCTGCTGGCCATTATTGCATTGATTGTCTTTCACGATCCTCAATTGAACGACACAGTTCCACCTGAAAGCGTGACGGAACTACTATTCTTGTACAAGCCTCCCCCAAACGTCATGCGCCTGGTGATGTTTGGTATTTTGTTGATGATCATTGTGTTGTCGGTGAGACGCTCCCGAAGACTGATGGAGAAAGTGGCTCTGGAAACTGAGCAAATAGAAAACCAGAAGAGGTTTTTGCCCGCTGAGTTGATCGATCATTTAGGGGGCAACGACATGCTGGGCGTGATGGAAACACGCGAAGAAGAACTGACGATCATGTTTATAGATGTGCGCGGCTTCACCAAGTTAAGTGAAGCCATTGGCCCTTCGGCAACAGCTGCATTTCTTTCCAACTATCGGTCCATGGTTATGAATGCGGTGAAAGATGGAGGTGGCATTGTTGACAAATTCATCGGTGATGGCGCGCTCGTTGTCTTTGGCTTAGACTCACCAATTGAGAAGGGTGCGCAGTCCGCAATGGCCGCAGGACTATCGCTCCTGAATTCAGTTGAACAATGGAATAGCCACAAGAGTCAAAACAATTGGGAATTAAAAATAGCCGTCGCGATACATACCGGGCGATTGATGGTCGGTACCATTGGAGACGAGCGACGACTTGAGTTCACTGTTACTGGAAGTACGGTCAACCTGGCGTCCCGTCTTGAAGGTTTTGCTAAAGAAAACAATTTGCCCTTGGTTGTTTCTCAATCAACTTATCAACACTTATCGAGTAACTTTCCAGAACTTTTGTTTGTCGAAGACAAACGGTTTCGTGGCTTCAATGAAGCTATCTCTGTCTATGGTTTGCTCAATCGAAACAAAGAAACAAGAGAAGAATGATGACACCAGAACAACAACTCTATGCCATCGTCGAACAAGGGCTTTGCACTGGCTGCGGGCTTTGCCAAGCCGTGGCTGGTAAAGATAAAGTCCAAGTTGTCAAAACCAACACTGGTTTTGAGCGCCCCGTCGTCGTTGGAGATTTGGATCAACAAACCGTTGATCAGATCTACGACACTTGCCCTGGTGTGCGGGCGGATGGATTGCCGGAGACGCTTGTCGAAGGTGACACTAAGATCGATAATGTCTGGGGTCCCTGGCGGCGCATGGTTAGAGCTTGGGCTACCGATCCCTCGGTCCGTCATCAAGGCTCAACAGGCGGTGTAATGTCCGCCCTTGGCACTTATTTATTGAAATCAAAGAAGGTCGACTTCGTCCTTCATGTGAAGGCCTCGTCAACCAATCCAACTTTTGGCGAACCGCACCTAAGCTTCTCGGAAGCAGACATTATGGAAGGGGCCGGTTCTCGTTACGGCCCAACACCTCCGCTCCTCGACATCAAATCTGTTCTAGATCGCGGGCAACCTTTTGCGTTCTTCGCCAAGCCTTGTGATGTCACGGGTTTAAGAAGCTATGCGCGTCACGATCCGCGAGTAGATGAACTCGTGAAATACACGGTTGCAATGGTTTGCGGCGGCTATGGTGCGCCATCGACCACGGAGGGCTTTTTGGAACGCATCGGCATCCAAATGAGCGAGCTTACGTCCTTCCGTTACCGCGGCTTTGGTTGCCCTGGTCCGACAAAAGCCGAAACTGCTGAGAAAACCGTAGAAGCACACTACCTCGATTACTGGGGCGACGATGAATCCATGTGGGGTCTGCCCTTCCGTTGCAAGGTCTGTCCCGATGGTATTGGTGAAAACTGTGATATCGCGGCCTCAGATACTTGGATCGGTGGTTCACCCAATAGGATCGACAGTGAAACCGATCCAGGTGCTAACGGCGTAATCGCCCGGACAAAAGCCGGTGAAGATCTGTTGTCTGAGGCTGAAACAGATGGCTATTTGACCATCGAGAGAGACATAACGCCTGATGACATGTCAATTTACCAACCCCATCAGATGCGTAAGAAATATGCTGTATGGGCACGCTACCAGGGCTTGAAGGAAGCAGGGAACCTGGCGCCAACAACCAATCGCTTACGCATTGAGGAGCTTGCCGCAGAGCTTCCTGATCACGTCAATGATTATCAGCGTACAGGGACCATCGAACGCGTGAAAATTGGCAAATCGACTGAACCAACACCGCAGAAGGCCTCATAACGAAGGCTTCCCTGACGCCGCCTCGCTACTCCGGAGTGGCGTCAACAATCGGATGGTGTAAGGTTCCGATACCTTCCACACAAGCAACGATGCGGTCACCCGGCCACATCCATTCCTGCGGGTCGAGACCAGCGCCGACTCCAGCTGGCGTACCCGTCGCAATGATGTCACCAGCCTCCATGGTCATACCTGTCGAGATGTCCGCAATCAGTGACGGAATATCAAACAGCATAAACTGTGTGTTTGAACGCTGTTTCTCGACACCGTTCTTCGTCAACCAGAGGTCCAGGTTGTGTGGGTCCGGAACCTCATCGGCTGTCACAATGCACGGACCGAAAGGCGCAAAGCTATCCTGACCCTTGGAGAAAATCCACTGCCCCGCACGGCGGTTATCGCGTGCGGATACGTCGATGATCACAGAATATCCAAAGACGTGACTGAGGGCCTTTTCTTTGGCGATGTGTTTTCCACCTGACCCCATAATGACGGCCAACTCCACCTCCCAATCTAGCTGTTGCGTCATCTTGCTGTTGTGCAGGATAGAGTCACCGTCGGCAATGACGGCGGTTGGTGGCTTGGTGAACAAGACTGGTTTCTGTGGCAACTCACTAGAGGTGTCGAGTGCACGGGCACTCTCTGCGACATGCTCAGTATAGTTGAGGCCAATGCCCCAGATGTTCTTACGCGGACGCGGGATCGGTGCACAAAGAATGGCGTTAGACAAAGGGACGGAAGTGCCGATCGGTGGTGTGTCGTCAATATCGTCCATTAGTTCGCTGAGAACCGCTACGCCTGAGCGACCACAATCGATCAAACCTAGCATTGTGTCGGGAATATCCTGGCCATAAGCCTCGCCCAGCGCCTCGGCATCAACAATCAAATCGTTATGGATCACACCAAGACGCGCTTCATCTTCTACCGTTGCTCGGTAAGTTACCAGTTTCATGTTTTTGTCCTATAAGATTGGCTGATTGCCATTGTTGTCGCCGAAGGCCTGCTCTTTATAGAGATCGAGCGCTCGAATAACAGGGAGGTCTGAAAGGCAGAACAGGCAAGCATCTTCGCGGTCCGAAGCGTTGGCATGCTCATGCCAGGCCCAGGACGGCACGCAGAAGATATCTTTTTCCTGCCAGTTATATCGTTTGCCGTTGATGATCGAATGGCCCGAGCCTTTGGCAACGTGATAAAGGTAGCTGCCGGTATGGCGGTGAGCCTTGGTATGTTCGCCTGGACGCAGCAACTGCATTGACGCACCCATAGTCTTCATTACCGGGCCGTTGTTCACCGGATTGACATATTCCATCAACACGCCGTCAAAAGGTGAACCGTCCGTGCAAGAGGCGTACTTGACGAGTGATTCGTAAGTCGGTTCCCACTCATATTTGAACATGGGGCTGTAGCCCTTGTCCCAATCGCCACCATTGGGAGTAAGCCCTGCATTTCCCCAGGTTTTAGTCATATCATCAACTGGATAAGCAACAGGCTCTGACAGATCAGGGTGTACTTCGAAAAAATTGGCTTCCATCGCATTAACGAAAGGAATGTCGAGACCGTCCTGCCAAATGCAAGTTGTGCCGCTAGCATCAACCGCATGCTCATGCCAGGTACCATTGGGTGTCAGGACAAAGTCGTTGGCCCCAAGCGTCATCTTATGCCCATCAACAACAGTGTAAGCGCCTTCACCCTCCATGATGAAACGGATGGCACTGGCGGAATGGCGGTGCGCGGTTGCGGCTTCACCTGGGTTCATTACTTGCAGGCCTGCATAAATCCACCCGACTGCCGCCGTCACATCGCGGCGGCCGGGGTTGCTCAAGTAAACGACACGCCGTCCCGCTTTTTCTGGCGTCACTAACGCCAAAGACTTAAGAACGTCTTCACGCAGATCCTTAAACCGCCAAACAACTGGGACCGACTGAGATTGTGGCTCCCAGGGTTCAATCTTGTTGGCAACCGTCCAAAGCGCACCGGCGTTCTTGCCCTCTAAATCATCGTAATAAGCCAACAACTCTGGCGTATCCTCAACATTGGCACGCCCGGCCACATCTTCACGGTGGTTTTCATGATCACTCGACATGGGCAACTCCCCTAAAGTTTGTTTGCCGTAAACCATAGATCAAAGAGCTTTGAGTGCAACGAATATCAACAGGTTTCGTAAGACTTGCTTTCCGTCACCCTTCTGCTCACCTGCGAGCTTAGGGTTCTCGGAAAGGCGTGAGCCTTATCCGGGATCTGTTGCCAATCAGGCCCTTTGGAATGAGATCCCGGGTCTCGCTTTACTCGCCCGAGAATGTGAACTGTTGCCACAAAGACAGGAACCCTAACTCCGCATGTTGGCGCCGTTGCCGTCGTAGACTGCACCGGTCATGACTTCGGCATCATGCATTTCACCCAGGATTTCGACCTGGAGCTTGTTGCCCGCCTCGGCATGTTCTGCCGCCACATAGGCCATAGCCATAGACTTGCCGACGTGGTGGGCGTAGCCGCCGGAAGTGATGTAGCCAACGGCCTCGTCACCGCTCAGCACGGCTTCGTCCAACGTGACATCAATTGGTGTGTCGATAGACAACGTCACAAGCTTGCGCGCTACACCTTCAGCCTTGAACTTCTCAGTGGCTGCCTTGCCAACGAAGTCTTTCTTCCAATTGATAAAGACATCCATGCCGCTTTCGACAGCGTTGAAGTCAGGGCGGAACTCAAGGCCCCAGGCACCCCAGCTTTTCTCTAAACGCAGAGACATGAGTGCGCGTGCTCCATACCAGCTGTACCCCAGATCTGCACCGGCTTCTTCGATGGCTTCAGACAAGCGGATGAGGAATTGTGGACGACAATAGATCTCATAACCCAATTCACCGGAGAAGGAGATACGATGCATAACCACCGGCACACCACCGACAAAAGTCTGGCGAGTGTCGCGGAACTTGAATGCTTCTGCGCCGACATCTTCGCGCGTGATGCGAGAGAGTAATTCGCGCGACCTAGGACCGGATAGAGCAATACCGTGCCAATCACTAGACTGGTTCTCGTGGATTACGCCCTCAGGTAATGTCTGTGCAAAGAAGCGTGAGTGCGCGTCCTGCATGGCACCCGAGCCAAAGAGCATGAAGTTTTCTTCGCCCAAACAAGCCACCGTCAAATCACCGTAGAGACGCCCTTTTTCCGTCAACATGGGGGTCAGCGTGATGCGGCCTGGCTTTGGGATGTAACCAGCCATGGTTTTATTGAGCCAATCTCGAGCCCCTGGACCTTTGATGACATGCTTGGCAAAGTTGGCAATCTCGATGCCACCCACCGCTTCGCGAACGGTTTTACATTCACGCGCGACATAGTCATGAGAGCGGTTGCGTTCAAAAGTTGGGTCTTCCCAGGCATCTTCTGGTGAGTCTGCAAACCATAACGCATTCTCAAGACCAAAAGACTGCCCCATACGTGCACCCTTCGCAGTTAGGCGATCATACAGTGCTGTTGTCTGCTGCAAGCGCCCTTTCGGCAGGGTCTCGTTCGGGAACGTCATCACAAAACGGCGCTCATAGTTCTCTGTCGACTTAACCGTTCCCCAGTCGGGTGACGTCCAATCACCGAAACGCGCCACATCCATGGCCCAAACGTCAATGGACGGTTCGCCATCAATCATCCATTCTGCCATGGTTAAACCAACACCACCGCCTTGGCAGAAACCGGCCATAACACCAACGGCACACCAGTAGTTTGTCATGCCAGGAACAGGGCCGATCATCGGATTACCATCGGGGCCAAAAGTAAAGGGGCCGTTGATAGCCTGTCTAATCCCAGCCTCAGCAAGAGCAGGAATACGCTCAAAACCCAACTCTAAGCGGTCCGCAATGTTTTCAAGTTTGGGTTGGAGCAATTCGTGACCAAAGTCCCAAGGCGTCCCCTCGACCTTCCAGGGCGTACCAACCTGCTCATAAGTACCCAGCAACATGCCGTCGCGTTCCTGGCGGAAATAGATGTTGGCCTCATAGTCGATGCCGCAGGGCAAGCGAGAGCCAAAGTTGGCAATTTCGTCGATCTTTTCAGTCAACAGATAGTGATGCTCCATTGGTTGAACCGGAATATGCATACCAGCCATATGGCCAACTTCCCGCGCCCAGAGGCCACCGCAGTTAACGATATGCTCAGCGATAATCGTACCCTTGGCCGTGGTGACTTCCCACTGTCCATCGGGTCGTTGCTTCGTCGCAGTCACACCAGTGTGGGTGAAATATTGTCCACCATAATGACGAGCAGCCTTTGCAAAAGCGTAAGTCGTACCTGAAGGGTCAAGATCGCCGTCTTGATCATCCCAGAGTGCTGCGTGGTAGTGCTTTGGATTGATCAGCGGGTGACGGTCGGCCAGTTCTTCCAGACTAATGAACTCTTGTTCTAGGCCCATGTAGCGCGCTTTCGAGCGCTCACGCTTCAAATAGTCATACCAGGTCTTGTTGGACGCCAAGTAGAAACCGCCTGTCATGTGCAGGCCAACCGACTGGCCTGACAACTCTTCAATCTCCTTATAAAGACCGATTGTGTAGCTCTGCAGGCGGGAGATGTTCGGATCAGAGGAGATTGTATGGATTTGCCCGGCTGCGTGCCAGGAAGAGCCTGACGTCAACTCATCGCGTTCCAACAAGACAACATCTTTCCAGCCGAACTTTGACAGGTGAAAGAGGATCGAACAGCCAACAACACCACCGCCGACAATCACACACTTCGCGTGAGTCGGGAGTTTTTTGCCTTTGCTGGTTGTATCTTTTTGAATGTTCAGCGTCGATTGCGCCATTGTATTATCAATCATGTCTTTATTCTCCAGCGTCTTTCTGGTGTCTTTATTAAGGTTGTTTTAAGGCTACTTAGTACCAGGCATCAGGGAGCTCGGACTTCCTTCTGGCCACAAAATCATTCAACGCTTCTTTGGTTGCTTCATCCATTGGCGGGGTTTCGTACTCGTTGAGCATGAGGTTCCAGCGCTCGTACGCGCGAACGCGCATGTCTTTCAAGCCTTTCTCTTCCCAGCTTTCAACGTTTTCTGAATCGCTGAGTTTAGGCTCATAGAAGGCGTTCTGGTAATTCCGCATTGTATGGTCCGACCCCAGGAAGTGCCCACCTGCCTCAACCTGCAAATAGGCGTCACGGGCCATGGCATTGTCATCCAATTCAAGGCCTGTATCGAGCACTTTTTGATAGGAGCCCAAACGGTCAGCATCCATGATCAGTTTCTCATAACCAGTCGACAGTCCACCTTCCAACCAACCAGCAGCGTGAAGTGTGAAGTTGGCGCCCGCTAGCATCGTCGAGTGCATTGAATCCGCACTCTCATAAGCCGCCTGTGCATCTTCAATTTTTGAAGCAGTCAGTGATCCACCACAGCGTAAGGGTAAATTGAGCCGCCGAGCCATTTGTCCAATGACATAGTTGGAAATAACAGGTTCCGGCATACCAAATGTCGGCGCACCAGACTTCAACGACATGGAGGACAGAAAGTTCCCCATGATGAAAGGAGCACCCGGGCGAATAAGCTGCGCAAAGGCACAACACATCATGGCTTCAACCATGGCCTGGGCCACAGAGGCGGCTGTACTAACCGGGCCCATCGCACCGGTCAGGATAAAGGGCACAACAACGATCCCCTGCCCGCGCCCGCAATAGACCTGAATGGCTTCTGTCACGACCTTGTCGACGAGCAACGGCGAGTTGGTGTTGACGTTACCCATGATAACGACCTTTTCGTCCAAGGTCTCTTTACCGTGCAGGATCTCTGCCATATCGACGGAATCTTGGGCACGGCTCTTTTCTGTGATGGCTCCTAGATGTGGCTTATCACTGAGTGTCATGTGAGCGAGGACCATGTCCAGGTGGCGTTTAGAAACAGCGATGTCAGTTGGTTCGCAAATGACAAGACCACCGTGGTGCAGGTTGGGGTGCATGTAGGCAAGTTTCAACAGGTTCTCGAAATCCTTGAATTCCGCATACCGGCGTCCGCCCTCCAGGTCCCGAACAAACGGTGCTCCATAAATGGGGGCGAAAACCTGGTTCTTGCCGCCGATGACCACTGACCGCTCTGGGTTTCTGGCGTGCTGGGTAAATTCGCTCGGTGCTTTGGCGCAGAGTTCTCTGATCCATTGAGCATCGGCTTTGATCAGATCACCATGTTCACCAACTGGTTCAACACCAGCGTTCCGCCAAACCTCTAATGAATTGGGATCATCGCGAAAAGCAACACCGATGTTCTCGATCATCCAATCGACTTGATCATCCAACCTCTGCAACTGCTCCTCATCCAGAACGTCATAAAAAGGTATGGTTCGTTTGATGTAAGGGGAAGCAACGACAGAAGATGAGGCTTCTGAGCGCTGTCTGGAAGCGCGAGCACGACGTGCCATAGGTTCGTATCCGGAAAAGGTTTCAAACTGATTAGCTTATAACTCAGTTATCTAAATCATTGATCCTTGAAAATTGCTATCCTTTTGATAGACACAGTCTATGCAAAAATTGCTCAAGTCTCTCTCGTCTCCTCGAAATCTGATCGTTTTCGATTCTGCCGCGCGCCTCGGTTCCTTTACCAAAGCTGCGCAGGAATTGAACATGCAGCAACCTTCCGTTAGTGCCGCGATCAAGCAGCTGGAAGAAGCCCTGTCTGTGCAATTATTTTATCGCGAACATCGAAAAGTGCAGCTGACGATAGCGGGAGAGAGGCTTTATGCCGGTGTCAGTCGCTCGCTAGCTGAAATCGAACGCTCGATCGAAGCCGTCCAACAAATTGAACAAGGCAAACAAATCACGATCAATTCCTCCTCTGCCTTCTCCTACTATTGGATGATTCCGAGGCTCAGCGAATTTCACCAATTACATCCGACCATCGATCTGCGGATGCAAACCAGCGACAGAGAGCCAGATTTGGATGTCGAGAACATCGATCTTGGCATACGAATTGGTGATGGCAATTGGGCAGGTTGTCAGTCCGCAAAGCTGGCAAAGGAGATCATCTACCCTGTCGCCAGCCCGACGGTCATGGCCCAGGCCGAGGGTCTAAAATCGATCCAAGATCTACAAACACAAGATCTCATCCACCTTGAAGAACCAATCAGAGAACGCCCGACCTGGCAGCAATGGTTCAGCTTTCACGGTGTTCCTTACACAGATGCCAGAACAGGGTTGCGACTGAACGATTACGCTCTTGTTTTACAGGCGGCGCTGTCTGGAGAAGGTTTTGCCTTTGGCTGGGATCACACGGTTAGAAACCTAATCAACCAGAACCTGTTGGTGGCGCGGGAAGACTGGGCCTGGGAAACGGGACGTGGTGTCTATTTAGTTTGGTCCAAAGACCGGCCCCTTTCGGACCAAGCCAATGCCGTGAGAGATTGGATCATTTCGTCAGCCAAATTCACAGCAAGAACCTAGATCAGGCCTCAGGCTTAGTCGCCCCAATTGATATCAAAAGATTTGCTTTTAAGGCTTTTGTAATGTGCCCTGATATCGAAATGGTTAACCGGCAAGCCCGCCATTGTAGCAGTGAAGTCTCCAACGGATGCCAACAGTCCGTAGGCTGCTATCACCTTGTTAACGCGCGCTTCTGTCAAATCTACACTGGCTTTTAGAACCTGCTGCTCGGCCTCTAATACATCCAGTATAGTTTTCTCACCAACGTCATACTCGGCGCGAACACCCTCAAGAGCAACACGCGAAGCATCCAATTGTGACCGCCGAGCCGGAATGAGAGCTGAGTTACTCTGATAAGTAAACCAAGACGTCGATGCCGCTTGCTGGGCTCTTTGACGTTGCTCCTGAACCAATGCCAGAGCTTGGTTTAGATTGTGTTTCGCCTGAGTTACCTGACTGATCACCCGTCCACCCTGATAAAGTGGGACATTCACTTGAGCAATAATTTGCGCTTGTTGCTGCGCAGCACTCGAAGATTGCAAACCGTCCCACGAAGCCGAATATGACCCTTGCAAATCTGCGCTGGGTAACATTCCCGCTTTTTGGATTGTGATCTGTTGATGGGCGGACTTTTCATTGAAGAGAGCTGCGATGATTTGGGGATCGTTGCTCAATGCACGGCCGACCGCTTCGTCTAGGCTCCTTGGCAGGTTAACGGGAATACCGGGTTCGCTGAGGTGTCCCGCTGTTTGGCCAGACAATTGATAGAGCACCGACCGACTTGTTTCCAAGGCACCAACAGCGGACGCAACATTTGCTCTGGCTCCGGCTAAGGCAGATTGCGCTAAAGCGACATCCGTTTGTGTGCCCTCGCCTGCATCATATCGGCTTTGCGCCGCATAAAGCTGGTTAGAAATAACGTCGACATCGTTTTTTGTGAGGCGCAAAAATTCCGTATCTCTCACCAGATTCATATAGGCTTGAACTGTATCGAAGAGAACTGACTGCTCGACGGCCTGCAACTGATACCATTGTGCCTGAATGCGCAGCTCAACATCCTGAATACCCGCAAAAATCGCACCGCCGCGATACAAAGGTTGACTAGCGGTCAGCCCAAAACTGACGATGTTAGTACCATTTTGTCCACCTGCACCAGATCGTACATCCGAGTAACCCAATGTACCCGTGCCTGTCACAGTCGGCAGCGCGGAACCCACAGCCTGGTTATAGGTTTCGTTCTGGGACAATGATTGCTGTTGTGCTGCCTTAAGCGTCGGGTTGGTATGGTAAGCCGAAGTCAGGAATTGGGTCATTGATTGGGCGTGGGCTGAAGGCAACATCACGCAACTCAAAGCAACGGCGAGGCAAATTCCAGTTAGGCGGCGGCCCAGTGAAAAACTAGATGGAAATTCAAGTGGAAATCTTAGTCCCATCAATTTGGGGTTGGTTCCCACAGCTTCTCTCCATCTAACAATACCTAGTGAATTCATCCTCGATTCGCCGACCTGTTTCAAGGTTAATCCAATCCGCCGCCCTAAAATGTTGAGGATAACTTAACCGCGTTGCCCAAATCCTTTAAGCTGGCTCAAATGAACAGGTTCAGCGGGTTTCGGTTCCACCTATTGCCCTTCGTTAAACCGAGAGATCATCCCATCCCAGACTGGAACCAAGTCCAAAAGACCGTTCCAGAATGACTGATCACGGCGGCGGTCGAAATCTTCCATTGTTGTCCCCTGTTGTTCCACCCAGGTGTAATAGGCAAGGTTAAAGATACGCTCGCGTTCAAACCGTCCAAGCTCCTGCATGTGATCAATTCCAGCACCGAGAATGTTTTGACCGAAAGCTTCGGCGGCACCAACTTCATCAAAGTTGTTGGCGAAGTACTTACGCTCAGCGTTTGCCATTTCGGTGTGATACATGTCTGCACCATCGGTGGCGACTGTTATCACCACATCGTTTTCGCCCAGATCCATATACTTGGCGTACTTGATCGCGCCCAGAATGTTCGCAATGGACGAAAGGCCCAAATCACCCAATCCTGCTATTTGTTCCTGTGTAAGCCCTCGACGACCAGACAGATAGGAACGTCCGGCACCGGTGTTGAAGACGAGGTTCAACCCATCACAAGCACTATCAGAGACACCAATCACGAAATCTGAATTCATGACGTTGTGGATCAAGGGTACATGCTTATCGCCAATCCCCTGAATATTGTGCTCACCATAGCCGTTATAAAGCAACGTCGGGCATTCCAATGCCTCAATCACACCGATCTGAGTACCCAGTGCTTGTTTCAAATGGTCCCCGGCTGCCAAGGTGCCAGCAGACCCTGTTGCCGCCACGAAAGCACGAGCATTCAAATTGCCACCCACGTTGATATGATCAAAGACACGCTGAAGAGCCGGGCCAGTCACCGAGCGGTGAATGATGTAATTCCCGTACTCACCAAACTGATTAAGAATCAGGTTTTCAGGGCTTTTGGCGAGGTCATGACAAGCGTCGTAAATCTCCTTCACGTTGCTCTCTGTTCCTGGGGTTCGGTAGATATCGTTTGGATCAGCGAGCCAACGGTTCAGCCAGTCGAATCGCTCCTTACTCATACCTTCCGGTAACACAGCAACGGACCGGCACCCCAAGAGGTTGGCGATCGCGACGCCGCCTCGACAATAATTACCCGTTGAAGGCCAAACCGCACGATGTTTCGTGGCATTAAAAGCACCAGACAGGAGTCTAGGGATAAGACAGCCATAAGCCGCTAGCACTTTGTGTGTGTTGATCATCGGAAAACGATTGCCGAGAGCGACGACGATCTTCGCTTTGATACCGGTCAAAGTTTCAGGCAGAACAATGTGCTGTGGTACGTCAACCAAACTGCGGCGATCCTCGCCATTGTGCCAATGCACACGAAACAGGTTTCTCGGATCTTGCGAATCAGGATCAGCCTCTGCGATTTCCGTCATTTTCCCCGCAAGATTTGCTGGCGGATCCGCAAGTTCTGAGATTCGAGGCAAGACAAGCCCAACATTGTGTAAACGCTCAACGTTTCGGTCGTAGGCAGCTTGGTCGACAATTGCGGTTTCCAGTCCTGGGATCATTTTGTTTTCTTTCTCAAATCGTGGCTCATAACGCAGCCTAGCATAAGTTCTGGCCGGGGAACATAGAGCGAGAGCAATCTAGCTCCAGTCTTAGAGGACTGAAAATATTCAAAAGCTCGTAAGCTAATCCGACCCTTCACGAACCGTCAGGTTTTTCGATGGTGTGAGTTCAAACCATTTGACCTAGCTCTTTGCTAAAAGGGGAGCCCAACATAGTTTTCCGCCAATGAAGCCTGCGCCAGTTTTGAAGACAGCAGGTATTCCAGATCGGTTCTTTGCAGACGATCATCGTAAGGGATATTGTCGGGGAAACGGTGCAGCAGAGTTGTCATCCACCAAGAGAAGCGCTGTGCCTTCCAGATCCGAGCCAAGGCCGTCTCAGAATAATTCATCAATCCAGAGTCATCGCTCTTTTGGTAGTGATCGACCATGGCGTGATAGAGGTAATAGATGTCTGAAGCGGCAGAGTTGAGGCCCCGCGCTCCGGTGGGTGGCACGATATGGGCGGCATCACCCGCCAGAAAGAGATTGCCATACCGCATGGGTTCCGCCACGAAACTGCGCAGTGAGGCGATGCTTTTCTCTAAGGAAGGGCCGGTTGTTAGGCTTTGAGACACATCGCTAGGCAGTCGCTTTTTAAGCTCGGACCAGAATGCTTCGTCAGACCAGTCCTCAATTGTGTCAGACAGCGGGACCTGAATGTAGTAGCGGCTCAAAACTTGCGAGCGGAGTGAACAAAGGGCAAACCCACGCTCATGCTTGGCATAGATCAGCTCTGATGACACAGGTTTGGTTTGCGACAAAACACCGAGCCAGCCAAAGGGATAGACCCGCTCAAACTCGCGCAGTTTTTCTTTTGGAATCGACTTTCTGCTGACACCATGGAAGCCATCGGCACCAATGATGTAGTCACAATCGACCCGCTTGGCCTTATCGCCCTCCCGCCAAGTGAGGTAAGGTTGGCTACTTTCAATATCGTGAGGCTGAACGTCTTTGGCATTATGAACCACGTTGCCATCCATGCGGTCAAGCCCTTCATAGAGGTCACGGGTAAGCTCGGTCTGCCCATAGACGATTACAGAATTACCACCGGTAAGCCCTTTGAGGTCGATCCGGTTACAAATGCCGTCGTGGGCAATGAAAAAGCCATCGTGGATTTCGCCCTCCTTGTCCATGCGATCACCACATTGCACTTCACGCATAAGCTCGGCAAAACCATGTTCCAGCACACCTGCTCGAATTCTGCTAAGGACATGCTCACGGCTGTGTTTTTCAAGGACTAGGGTTTCTACGCCCTGTAGATTTAGTAATTGGGCCAAGAGTAAACCCGATGGGCCACCACCAATTATTCCAACTTGAACTTTCATTCTAACTCCCGGTTTTCTCGATACTCCAGCCTAGAGACAGTCTGCTGAAATGAGCTAACGGTCTGACCTGAACTCATAATGAAATCTTTCAGAAGTTAGCTAAAGGAAAAACATGACATAGAGCCAAGCCCTTTTGAATGGACGCATATGCTTGATAATTGTACTAATCGAACATGGTCGAGCTGCAAATTCAGAATTTCAACCTCTTTGGCGAGAGCGGGGATTTACCAGACGTGGTCCATTGTGAGACCATTGCCTTTCGTTCCCATCTTCATGATTGGCAATTGCCGCGCCATCGTCATGCCCGGCTCCATCAGGTGCTATTAATTGAGGAAGGCGGCGGACAGGCCGAGATCGAAGGGGAACACCATGTGCTAGCACCCGCCTCTTTCATCAATCTACCGGCAGGCATCATTCACGGTTTTTCCTTCCATGAATCCACGGTCGGCTGGGTGATCACGATGGGTGTCGAAGCCCTTGACCAAACATTACAAGACAATGAGGGGTTGAGGCCGGTTCTGTCACGCGCGCACATTGGTCATGACGTTGAGGGCATGAAGGATGTGATGGTCGTGCTGTTCAAGGAATTTAGCGGCCGACGCTTTGCCCGCGCTCACGTTCTTCGTTCCCTGACTGGGGTGCTGCTTGGCCTTGTGGCGCAGCGGATTTTTGAAGGGGATGAGGCTGTTGTTGCGGCACCAGACAGGCCCCTGCAACGCCGGTTCGAAGCCCTGGTGGAGGAAGAATTTCTCGCTCATTGGAATGTTAGCGATTATGCGCAAAAGCTGGGTCTGTCTCCAACCCACTTAAGCAGAGTAATTAGAACCACTACTGGCCTGCCGGCATCCAGAGTGATTGAAGCCCGCATGTTAAGGGAGGCACGACGGCTTCTAGCCTATACGAACCTGACGGTTTCCCAGGTTGCTTACAGACTTGGCTATAACGACCCTGCCTACTTTTCACGGTTCTTTACCAAAGCCACCGGGCTTTCACCCCGGGCCTTCAGGGCTCAGATCGAAGTCGGCGAAACAACAAGGGAATAAAGGCAGAATTAGAGCCAGCCATTCGATGAAGGACAACAGGCCCTAGGCCGCACATTCCAGTAACATGGTGCCTGCACCAGTATTGGAGATCGGGATATGATAGTTCTGATGCAGAGCCGTAACTTTGTCACCTAGCGCTCCCCTCATCATCATCCACATCAAAAACTCAGTTCCTTGGGCACCTGCCTTTTCAACCAACTCGTGGCGAGAGATTTTGGTCAGCTCTTCCGGTGCTGTGACTATTTTTTCCATACACATCAGATCGAACTCCTTATTGATGAAGCCAGCACGCTCACCATCAAGTTGGTGTGACAGTCCGCCAGTGCCCAGAATGACGACTTTCACGTCTTCTGGATAGGAAAGGATTGCCTTGCGCAGTGCTTTGCCGAAATCCAAAGCTCTGTTTAAGGTCGGGATCGGGTGTTGGACAGTGTTTGCGCTGATCGGGACCGTACGTGGCATATCGGGATTGTGTGGTGCCCCCGGCCAAAAAAGCTGCATCGGGACGGTGAAGCCGTGGTCAACGGCTAATTCTTGACAGGACGTAATGTCAAACTCATCAGCCACCATGCTTTCAATGATATGCCAGGAAAGCTTTGGGTCACCCGGGAAAGGTGGTAATTGAGGAATTCCCCACCCTTCGTCCTCATTGACATATTGGTGAGCCGCCCCGATAGCGAAGGTCGGCATTTTATCCAAAAAGAAGCCGAGACCATGATCATTGTAAATGTTGATAGCCACGTCTGGTTTGTGGTCATTCAACCAATCACGCACCGGCGGGTAACCCTCAAAGAAAGGCTTCCAGTAGGGATCTTCATAGAGTTCGTTAGCGATAGCGTTACCAACCGCAGGGATATGAGAAGAGGTCAAACCACCAATAATTCTGGCCATTGTCAATCTCCTGCCTTTCTGAGTTTTTCTTTGAACGCCTCTTTTGTTATTCCTGTCTGCTGCGCGCCCACGTCTTGAACGTCGAGTTTGAACATGCCTGCAAATTTCGCCAGGTAATAGATATTGCCGCCAGCTGCGATCATCTCTAACACGTTTTTGTTTCGACAAGCCCGCTTTTGGTCCTCATTCAGTTTGAACTTATCGTAGTAGCTTTCGGGATCAGCCAGATATTCATCACGGGCTGAGGCAACATTGAAAGAGTAGCACATCTTGTTCAGCTGATAGCCCTTCATAGCTTGCTCGCCATCGAACAGAGTTGTACCCGGAATTGTAGTGTGATGATCAAATTCGCTTGCGGTCATAGCTCTTTCCTAAAGTCCTTTAAAACACGAAACTACGATGCCAGAGCAGTGGCGACGGGTGAATGCACTAAGCGACAATAGTCTTGCACTATTCGAACATGCATCCGCGCCCAAGGCCACGCGTGCATCATTTCCCCCCGACCACATAAGTTAGCCCCCCTCCCGCAAGGATCGCGAAAAATAAGGGCTTGTAGGGCCAATCAGCGTCAAATCGCGAGCAAATGCTTGACCTATTCCGCAAAAACACTAACTCTTGTCTCACGCCTAAGATTCTTGCTGGGGGATAAGCTTTGAATTCAAACAAGCCAGAAGATTCCGTTGCCATTGATGTTCAATCGGTAACGAAAATTTTCAAGGGTGAGACGGAAGTCCTGGCTCTTGACGACGTCTCTGTTCAAGTTCGTGAAAACGAGTTCTTCACTCTCCTTGGCCCGTCTGGCTGTGGTAAAACCACGCTGTTGCGACTCATCGCTGGATTTGAGCACCCGACGGATGGCCGCATAAAATTGCACGGTTCTGATATTTCCCTTCTCCCACCCAACAAGCGTCCCGTAAACACCGTTTTCCAAAACTATGCGCTGTTCCCACATATGACTGTGGCGGGAAACATTGAGTTTGGTTTGGAAATGATGGGCCAGGCAAAAGCCGAGCGTTCTGCAACCGTTGATCGCATGCTGGCACTGGTGCAAATGGAGGAACTCAAAAACCGCCGTATCACCGAAATATCTGGCGGTCAGCAACAGCGTGTTGCTCTTGCTCGTGCATTGGCACCTCATCCCAAGGTTCTGCTTTTGGATGAACCGCTTTCCGCGTTGGATCTCAAGCTCCGCAAGGAGATGCAGATCGAACTAAAACGGCTGCAACACGAAACGGGTATTACCTTTGTGTTTGTGACACATGATCAAGAAGAAGCTCTGACAATGTCAGATCGCGTCGCCGTTATGAGCGCTGGCAAAATTCTGCAGGTTGGCAGTCCTCGAGACATCTACGACCATCCAACTGATCGTTTCGTTGCTAACTTCATTGGTGAAAGTAATTTCCTGAATGCGGAACTCACCAAGGTTTCAAAAGGGAAAGGGATGATCAAATTAGCATCAGGTGCAGAACTAGATGCCTCGCTGCCATCAGACGCACCGGCGGTTGGCCCCGTTTCGATTCTCATTAGGCCTGAGCATAGCCAGCTAACCAAGCGCTCATCGAAAGCGCCGCTTTCAGGTTCGATAGACAACATTGTTTATTTCGGTACCGACACTCATTTTCACATTACGCTTGAGACAAGTGAAGCCTTCACGGTGCGGACACAAAACAAGCCTGGTTTTGAAGGCGCATTCCAAATCGGAGATCAAGTCTCACTCACCATCGAACCCGACGCCGTTCAGGTTCTGAAAGACTAAGGCAAGGAGGAGCAAAAAATGACACAGCAAAACAGCTCCCCTTCAATGAAAACGGCCAAAGAAGTCGAAGAATTCGCCCGTCGGCAAGACACAAAAAACCGCTTGCTCTTGGCTAGCCCGGCGATTTTAATCATCACCCTATTCGCTGCAGGACCCCTTCTTATTGTGGTTCTCTATTCATTCTTGACCGCTGGAGATTACGGTAATGTCAAATGGATATTCTCGACGGATGGATGGTTTTCCGTATTCATGCAGCGCGATATATTCGATGATACGCTGCAAATTGCAGATGCACACGTTTCGATATTCTGGCGTTCGATCAAACTCTCGTTGCTAACAACCGTTCTAACGGCCGCCTTTGGCATCCCAACGGCTTATTTCATTGCAACCCGCCCCCTCAGCCAGAGAAATCTTTGGCTCTTCTTGATTACCGTACCTTTTTGGACAAACCTCTTGGTTCGCACGATCGCAGTCATGGAGTTGATCCGCGGAGAAGGCGTCATCAACAACGTTCTGCGTTGGGCCCATATTATCGACGATCCAATCCAAATGATGTTTACAGACTTCGCCATCGCTTTCGGTATGACCTATGTTTATCTGCCGCTGATGGTCTTGCCGGTCTATGCTTCGATTGAGAAACTAGATTTCCGCCTGGTTGAAGCCGCTTACGACCTTTACGCCAATCGATGGAAGTGTTTCTGGAGAGTGATACTACCTATTGTGAAGCCCGGAATGATCGCCGGGTCCATTTTGGTTTTTGTTCCCTCTCTCGGCGCCTACATCACACCGCGTGTGCTGGGCGGTGGTAAGAACCTCATGTTTGGCAACCTCATAGAACTGCAATTCGGACAGGGGCGAAATTGGCCATTAGGGGCCGCTTTATCAATCTCATTGATGGTGCTGGTGATGGTCGCATTGCTCTACTACGTAAAGGTTTCGGGAGGAGATGATAACAATGAGCATCGCTAGTCTTCTCCAAAGACCATTCTCGGTCAAACGTATTCCCGGCTTTGCCACGATTGCGATCATAACTTTCTTCTGCCTCTATGCACCGGTAATTATTCTGGTTGCCTATTCATTTAATGCTGGCACTTCTCTGGCGATATGGGAAGGGTTCTCTCTCGTCTGGTACCAACAAGCTATCGCCAACGAAGCCGTGCAAGCCGCCGGGCTACGATCGCTTGCTTTGGCATCCATCGCAGCCACGATTGCCACTGTTGCAGCCACGATGGCAGGGCTTGCCACCACGCGCAAAAGGCCGTTTAAAGGTCAAACCGCTGTTTACACACTCATCAACCAGCCGTTGATGGTTCCTGAGATTGTGACCGCCGTTGCTCTGTTGATTTTCTTCGCAATCATCAAAGTAGCCACTGGCTATCAGGGTATGGGTTATCTGATCGTGGCTCACACGGCCTTCTGCATTCCCTTTGCCTATTTACCGATCAGAGCAAGATTGCAAGGCATGGACCTATCGCTCGAACGCGCTGCGGCCGACCTCTACGCCACACCTTGGTTAACCTTCAAGCGCATCACCTTGCCGATCATGGCCCCGGGGATCATGGCCGGTTTTATGCTGGCCTTTGTGATTTCCCTGGATGACGTGGTGATTTCTGAATTCGTGAAGACACCCGGCCAAGAGACACTGCCAACATATATGCTGGGGCAACTACGCCGTGTCGTGACACCCGAAGTCAACGCGATTTCGTCTGTCTTGCTTGCTATCAGCATCCTATTCGTAGCCCTCTTTTTCTTTCTGAACAGCAGGAGGAGCTGAGGGATTTAAGACCGGCCCGGAGAGGCCATAAACATGGAGAAGTGAAATGAAGACTAAACTCTTATCGGCCGCATGTGGCCTAGCCCTTGTTGCCGGAAGCACGGCAGCACAGGCGGAAGGTACCCTTAACATCTTCAACTGGGGTAACTACACAAATCCAGACCTCATCACCAAATTCGAAGCTGAAACTGGCATCAAGGTCACGATCACTGACTATGATTCCAACGATACAGCATTGGCTAAGATCAAAGCCGGTGGCCACGGATTTGACATCGTCGTTCCAACGCACGGTTACGTTCCGATTTACATCGGCGAAGGTCTGTTGATGGAAACCCGTCCCGACCAAATGGAAAACTTCAAAAACGTATCCAGCACTTGGGTTGACGTTGAGTGGGATCAAGGTCGCCGCTATACCGTTCCCTGGCAGTGGGGTTCCACAGGCGTTGTTGTAAACACCAAATACTATAAAGGTGATATCAACACATCCGCCATTTTCATGGACCCACCGGACGAGCTGAAAGGCAAAATCAACGTTGTGCCTGAAATGGGTGACGTCATGGGCCTCGCGATCATGTATCATGGTGGTGAGCCGTGTACCGACGACAAAACGCTTCTCAAGAAGGTCCGTGACAGCCTGGTTGCAGCCAAAGAACATTGGCTTGGCATGGACTACGGTAACCTTGAGAAGTTCGCGAAAGAAGATCTTTGGGCCGGTGTGAACTGGAACGGTTCAACATTCCGTATGCGCCTCCAGAACGAAAACATCGCTTATGGCTATCCAAAAGAAGGTTACATCTTGTGGATGGATTCAGTCGCGGTTCTTGCTGATGCAAAGAACGTCGACGAAGCCAAAGCATTCCAGAACTTCGTGATGGATCCAGAGAATGCAGCGTTGATCTCAGCCTTTGCACGTTACTCAAACGGCATCGATGGTTCTGACGCTTTCATGCCTGAAGACATGCAGACAGCGCCTGAAGTTGTTGTGCCAGCTGAGCACGCCAGCAATGGTAAGTTCGTGCTTGCTTGTCCTCCAGACGTTCAAGCTCTCTACACACGCATCTGGACTGACCTCCAGAAGTAATCCCGGTTGGTTGGCCCGGGTTTCTCGGGCCAACCACTTTGGCCCTTTCCAAATGAATTCATATAAAAACTCCGACCCACGCCCTCCCATTATGGACGGCTCTTCGCCGCCAAAAGAATGGCGGGTGCCTCGTAACGACTGGGATCAACCGCCATGGAACCGCTGGTCCTTTCAAAACGTTCGCAAGATTTTGCCGACGGAAAATGTTTCGCGTGGAAATGGACCAATCACGCCTTTGGAAGAGAATCATCAAGCCATTGGTGGCATTAGTTTCAAAAATGCTGACGGTGAGCAAACATCCGTCGACCAGATGTTGGACGATACTTACACCGATGGCTTTCTGATTTGCCACATGGGTAAGGTCGTTCATGAATCTTACTACAACGGCATGACGGCGAGCAGTCAACACCTTGCTCAATCAGTGTCCAAATCTGTCACCTCAACGGTCACAGGTATCATGATTGGGCGCGGGCTGATGGATCCACAAGCGCCTATCACAACCTACCTACCTGAACTGGAACAAACGGCATGGAAAGATGCCAAGCTCCAGCACGTTCTCGACATGGCAAGTGGTGTCAAATTCAGCGAGGAATACACGGACCCGCTTTCTGATATCGGCAAAACCGATGTTGCTTCAGGTTGGCGCGAGCCTCCGCCCAGTGTCGACACAAGCGACTGGCCGACTTGCATATGGGATCAAATCCTGGGCCTCAAAGAAACCGATGCTGCCCACGGCGCTCGTTTCTACTACCGCTCGATTGAAACCGACGTCATTGCCCATGCGATGCAGCGGGTGACTGCCAAAAGCCTCGCCCAATTGGTGAGTGATGAAATTTGG
>CAJQQZ010000073.1 GCA_905480575.1 uncultured Alphaproteobacteria bacterium
ATGTTGCGGAAGAACGCCATTTGAGACAATGATAGAGGGCAAAGAAATCTGGAAGGCCAAGTTCATAAACTGAATTTGATCCGACAGACACCGCATCAAAATCCGGAAACTGTCAGATCAGGTCTGAACTTCTACAGTTCAAGCCTCTTGTGGTTGGTGTGACTTGGCCGTCCGCTTGGTTTTCGGCTTCAAAACTTCCTTCGATCGATTTTGCCGGTCACATTCTTAGTGTAGGCAACAAGGCGAATGACGCAGACGAGATTGGCTTTCTCTATGGTAACATGATTGTCAATGACATCATTCCCAAAGCGAATGTTAACCGTCTTCCGTTGATTGTACTAGGGCATAGTTTTGGCACCCAACTAGCAGGAAGGGCCGTTTTCAGCAAGCCTGTGCTTAAGACTTCCTCAAATTCGACAGCACAAAACCCTGACCTACTAATTGGTCTTCAACCAGCTCATAGTATCTATCGGTTTACAAAGAAAGTTGGATTAGAAGGCCATCCATTCACACCTGATCCTAACCTCCGAACCAAAGTTGTTATCACGTCTTCTCGCTTCGATGAAGCGAACCCATTTGCGTTTTGGAGTAAATACGCCGGTGGTAAAACAGGCCTTAAGAAAGCTAGGGAAAGTAAGCATGAAGGTGACTTTGACGTGACAAGCAGTGATACCACCGTTGAAACGGTTCCCCACAAACCTGAACTAGAGAAAGTTCTGTTGATTGACAGTGAACAATTCATCTTTGATCACAACGATATAATGAACAAACAAGTCGGGCAACTAATAGCCAAACTTATTAGACAGTATGCATCTGGCGAGTAGAAGTATCTCTTTTTGATCCTGGTTTGTGTTTTCCATCATCGGAGCTTTATAAACGGGTCAAATTTAACAAATAGGGGCGAGAATTTAATTTCCGGATTGCCGGATGACTGATGTTCTGCTGCGGTGAGCCTTTTTCGTTTACGGACAAATTGACAATGGTTGGTTGGTTTCTCAGTTTCAGCATCAGCCACCAACTCATCAAAGATGCGAAGAGTTCGATTATGAGCGTCATAGATTGGTGGGTTCAAGTTCACTGGGTCATTTTCCCCAGTGTTCTTTTGAATCTTTGTCTTATTGTCGTCCCAGTGTATTGGGAAAACGCGAGAGGCCTGCGTCACACCAACAGTATTGTGCCAATAGGCTTGAACCTCCTCATCCAGTTGGAAACCAAGGCCGCCGACCCCAAGGAAAAGGACATCAGCTTTCAGTTCCTCCGCACAGAATTCAGTCTTGATTTTGCCTGAAGTCGGGACAATCAACATTGTCTTTCCTCGGTGTTCAATGTGAACAGAAACAGAGGCCCCTGCCCGCATATTCAAGACCGAAAGGGGGAAAGTTTCTTTTTCAAATGGCCAATTCTCGATGAGGCTGAGAGAGGGATTCTCGTTGTGCTTTGTCCTAACAAGAGTGATCTTAAAATCTCGAAAGTTCCTTGTGGCGATCGTATCTTTGTTTGAATCAAACCAACGATCGCGCCGCACTGCACCCCAATTCAAATCATATCCAATCTTGTCGAAATGAATCTTAGAAGCATTGATGATCTCTTCCAGGCTGGTACCTCGTCCATCGTCACTGTCATCGCTCAAATCAGCAATTTCTGTCTCTGCCCAAGCCGCTATGAATGGAGCGTCCAACGCATGGTCATAATGCCCATGAACCGGGAGAACCAAAGAAAGCCCTTTAGTTTTGCCACTGCATGTTTCAGAAAGGGTTTGCTTATCGGCGGCTTGAGCGTGTTGACAGATTCCAAATTCTGCAAGGACCTTTTTTATCTCGCCCGGTGAAGGAGAAAACGTCCCAAACGGGGCATTCTTCGGCCTCGAGAAAAAGCCGTCAATTAGTATCTGATCCTTGTCATCTTCAATCAGGAAACTGCTGGTGCCGAAATAGGTAACATTTAGTTAGCCAGCTTTCTGTGTGTCCGAAACCTCCAAGACTTCCGACTGAGATCGACTGACAATCTGGTTAGAGCAAGCGGTTAAAATGGCCAGACACCAAAGGCAAGTTAAGGCAACAATTCGATTAGAGAACCGCGAAACTGGCTTTCCTCCTCTCGCTAAGAGGGTAGATTCTGGCTTAGTCGAGTGACAAGGCAGCATTTTGAAATCGATCATATTTGTCACCTGCACAATCTCAGAGCTTTTTATTCACTTTATCTCTTGCCATAAAACCATTCTTTGATCCAGTGGGCTCTTAAGCGTTTCCTAAATTGAAAGTCGAGAACGCATGGACAGCACCTTTGAAATGGAGTCGCTACGGAGTCGCCGCCCGATTCGACTAACTCATTGATTTTGCTTGATTTTTCGATTCTAAACTTTTATCTTAAGAACATTACATAAGAGCTTATTTTCATTCGACATTTTATTTAAGAGCAAGATCATGAAGGCACTATTTTTGCCTGTTATCGGCCTAACGGCGCTGTCTGTGGCTGCCTGCACCTCTACACATCCCAATTACGGTGATTTGAAACCCGTGAACCTGCTGATAGAAGAGCAAATTGATGGTTCGCCTGTTGGTGTGACTGGCAAGGCCAAGGTTAGAGACGAACTCGGCTTCGCTTCCTATACCCCTAGCCCCGTCACTTTTGCCAATGGTGAAGTTGCCGTTTTTGGAAGTGAGTATCAGTATCCCATGATCGCGGGTTCAGTGGCTCTGTTTAATCCTGATTTGCAGCTCATCTGGCGCAATATTTTCCCTCTTGGACCAACTGCAACAGTGACTGCAGTAACTGAAGGCGATGATGGCTATATCTATGCTGCGGGTCAATCCAAGCAGCTCGGCGATAAGCCTGCAAAAACCTGGGTGATCAAGTTAGACCGCACCGGCCGTAAACTCTGGCATTGTTCTGTTGGTAAAGTAAATGTTGTTCCAGCTGCGATCCGGTCCCTTCCGGATGGTTCCGTTGTGGTTGTTGGAACGAAACCCCGCCCTGAACATGGCCACCACGTTTGGTTTGCTAAAGTGAAACGCAACGGTGCGCTTGCACGCCAGACAACGTTGACAGAAACCCACGCGAAGAGCATTGCCAAGGTATCCCAAAGCGGCAACGACACTTTTGTTGCCTGGGAGACAGCAACCGGCCAGCGCAGCCACATGACCCGCATCAACCGTCGCGGCAAGCACGTCAAAACCACGCTGCTCACCAACTTCAAGGCCCCACTTTCGATCCGATCCATGGATACGATCCCTGATCGCGGCATGCTTGGTGCCTTCAAATCGACCGATGGTGGGTTGATGATTGGTCGCTATGACCTTGATGGCAACTGGGCTTGGGAAACCAATCATGCTGTTCCAATTCAATGGAGCCATGCTGCAACTCTGGTCACCAGCCATGGCAACAACATCGTTGCTTTGCATGAGCCGGTTGGCAGCACTGTTTGGCTCGCTGGATTTGACACTCGTGGAGAAATGCTGTGGCAGAAGACCGTCGACAAAGGTTTGAGGGCACCTGTCTTGTCGCTGGTCCAGGGGTGGCGCAACCACTTCTCTCTTGTCGTTGCCGACATGGACTTCGGAACAGAAGTGCCTAACGTCAAACGCTTCGATTTCCTTCCCGATGGCCGTGAGTATGATACGGTAGTGAGTAACTCATTCCGAGTGGTCGATAGCTACTAGGAGACCTTCTGTTCCGTTTGATAACCAAAGAGTTTTCCAAACAGCGCATTGGGCCAATCAACGGCGCAATGCACTCACATCTTTACGCCCGTCGCAAAGGCTACTGAACCCAGTCCGGCTTCTCATCTAACTGCCCATAGATCCATGACAGAGCGGATGTTCCCATGGCCGCAAAAAATAAGGTCAGGAACGGCAGCATTATCGCAATGACAATAATGCCGACTTTTAGCCCACCTACCCCAAAAGCCACGCTAGCGATAAGAAAGTAAACGATAATGTTGATCAATCCCATGATGAGGAAGAGACAAACATGGCACCAAAAAAGAGACCAAGCAGCTTGCCTTGTCGCCGCCCAAGAAGAGGCTAGAGTGAAAGAACCATGGCCTATCGCCGCAGCCGGTAAAGCTAGAGACAAACGGGCGTACAAATAAACTGCTATAACTGCACCGATGGCAAAGCCTAGAAAGCCAAATCCCATCAAGCCATTCTGAGCGCCGAAGAATGCAAGAGACCAAACAAGAAGCAACATGGGGACAAAGGCCGCTAAAAATACTAATATAAAACGCCACAGATATAGAGCCTCATTCCACCCGAAGAAAAACCCCAGACCTGTCCTTGGGCTGCCATGGCCCAAAAGTGTGCTGCGATGCCATGAAGCTGCAAAAGCAACAGAGACAAGTAAACTGACAATGTTGCCGACGGATGAAAACATCGGGTTAAGAATGAAAAAAATTATTGCAACCGCCGCTAAGTTGATCAAAGCAGGAATTAGAGCAGCTTTGATCAGGGCCGGGATTGATCCGAAGACGAAACTAAAAGCACCATGAATGACGCTAGAAATTGAGATCCCACTGACAGGTTGATTCATGACGTAACGCCTCTGTAAAATAATTTTGCAGACTCAAATTTAGATTGTAGATCTCTAAGGGTTAAGTTGCCATCCCTAGAAGGAGTGAAACGACTGAAGCGTGTGTTGGGCATTCCGGGTTTTCAATCAGGAGAGCGCTCCTTCAGACAGATCCTTCGGGCACGACGTGCCCTCTAGGAATAGGGGGAATTGGTAAAGATCCGTCCCCAGGGCCACCCTTGGGCCGCCGACACTGAGCGCCTCCTCCCTCAGCCTCCTATCCCCAGAAGGAGCGGAGCGACTGAAGCGTGTGTTGGACAATTTGGTCTCTGCCGCAGAAGGAGCGCTCCTTCAAACAGATCCTTCAGGCACGATGTGCCCTCTAGGAATAGGGGGAATTGGTAGAGAACTGTCCCCCGGGCCCGCCGACACTGAGCACCTCCTCCCCCAGCCTCCTATCCCTAGAAGGAGCGAAGCGACTGAAGGGTCTGCTGAACAATTGGACACCGCTGTAAAAAGAGCGCTCCTTCAGACAGATCCTTCGGGCACGATGTGCCCTCTAGGAATGAGTGGCAAATAGTAAGGGATGCGTTTAGGTTAAACGAAAATTTGTTTCACTCTTTAATATTGCACTCCCCTTGCCAATGCCCCCAGAATATTTTGCTGTCTATATTCTCGCCAACAAAAACAACACTTCGATCTACGTAGGCCAAACGAGTGACCTCATGCGGCGTTACTTTGAGCACAAACAAGGCCTGATCAAAGGACATACCAGCAAATACAACATCAACAAACTCGTCCATTATGAGCTGGTTGAAGAACGCGCCGCCGCAGTGAAGCGTGAGGCTCAGTTGAAGGGTTGGCTGCGAATGAAGAAAGACAGGTTGATTGAAGAAGCGAATCCAAACTGGCTTGATTTGGGTGAAGAGCTTTTCATATCACAATGATTTTTCTCTGTCTTCCTATCCCTAAAAGGAGCATTCCTTCGAACAGATCCTTCGGGCACGATGTGCCCTCTAGGAATAGGGGGGATTTGGTAAAGACCCGTCCCCTGGGCCGCCGACACTGAGCGCTTCTTCCCCAAACTCCTATCCCTAAAAGGAGCGGAGTGACTGAAGGGTGTGTTTGACGTATTAACTCGACAATCAAACAGCGGCCCATCTAGGTTATGACCTCTAGCTCCACGCCTTCTTCTCTGCTAGAAGCCGCGCTATGATGACTCATAGTAAAAAAGTACATGTCGTTGGCGGCGGTCTCGCTGGTTCTGAAGCAACCTGGCAGTTGGCAAAAGCTGGCATTCCCGTGATCCTGCACGAGATGCGTCCTGTGCGTGAAACAGAGGCCCACATCACTGCCAACCTGGCTGAGTTGGTTTGTTCCAACTCTTTCCGCTCTGATGACCACGAGGCCAACGCGGTTGGTGTCTTGCATGAAGAAATGCGCCGCATGGGTTCGATCATAATGTCATCGGCTGATGCCAATTCTGTTCCTGCAGGCGGAGCCTTAGCGGTTGATCGCCATGGCTACAGCGCCGCGGTCGAGAAAACGCTTGAAGATCACCCGTTGGTCGAGATTCAACGTGAAGAAATCACCAGTTTGGATCAGCTTGGTGGCGGTCTTTCCATCATTGCATCGGGGCCTCTCACCGCTCCCGATCTTTCAAACCAGATCCAGGGGTTGGCCGACGAAGACTCCTTGGCCTTCTTCGACGCCATCGCGCCAATCCTACACAAAGACTCAATCGACTTTGACAAAGTTTGGTACCAATCCCGCTACGACAAGGGCGATGGCCAGGACTACATCAACTGCCCGCTCGACGAAGAGCAATACAACGCCTTCATCGACGCGCTGATTGCAGGTGATAAAACTGAATTCAAAGACTGGGAAAAAGACACACAATACTTCGAAGGCTGTTTACCCATCGAAGTGATGGCGGAGCGTGGTCGCGAAACTTTACGCTTTGGCCCTATGAAGCCGGTAGGTTTGACCAACCCCCACAACCCAACTGTCAAAGCCCACGCGATTATTCAGCTGCGTCAGGACAATGCACTGGGCACACTCTACAATCTCGTCGGATTCCAAACGAAACTGAGGTACGGCGCGCAGGTCGAGATCTTCCGCACGATCCCTGGCCTTGAGAAAGCTGAGTTCGCTCGCCTCGGTGGTATTCACCGTAATACTTTCATGAACTCTCCACGTTTGTTGGATAAGACACTGCGCCATAAGTCAAAACCGAACCTACGTTTTGCCGGCCAAATGACAGGCGTTGAAGGCTATATAGAGAGTGCGGCTTGTGGTCTGCTCGCGGCAACCTTCACCATTGCTGAACTGCAAGGCAAAGAGATCCCTGCTCCACCGATCACGACTTCGCTCGGCGCGCTGCTCAACCATATTACTGAAGAAGCCAATGCAGAGACTTTTCAACCGATGAACGTCAACTTCGGCCTGATGCCACCACCCCCCATTCAGAAAACGGCCAATGGCAAGAATCGCAAGCTCAAAGGCCGTGATCGCAAGGCCTGGATGGCGGCAAGAGCGCTAGAAGACCATGGAAAATGGCTAGCCGGATTAGATCTAGAATAGAGCTGGTACGATCAGGCTGAAACCTGACAGAAACAAGAAGCAGAGTACTAGGATGCGAAAGGCCTCGTTGTTCATTCTGCCATAGAGTTTGACACCCGCGGTAACCGCCGCAATCGTCGCTGGTAGGGTCAAAAAACAAAGCAGCAAAATTTTTAGGTCCACTAACCCGGCCAAGGTTGCCCCGATGAAGGCGGCGACCCCCATCACAAAGTTGAAAGGCTGGTAAACGGACCGCTGTTGATCTTTGCCCCATCCTCTGAGCGTACACCAAAGCGTCACGGGCGCACCAAAGAGCCCGGCGAAACCGCCCATCACACCGCCGATGGCTCCGGCCACAGGATCAAGAAAGCGCAATCCTTCGAACCTCACCTTTCCGGCCAACAACATGGCAGAGGTGAAGAAAACCAGGAAGAAACCAATGGTGATTTTGAAAATGGACGGATCGAACTGAACGAGAAGCCAAGTGCCAACAGGAATGAAAAGCAAGCCTGGAAGCACATATGGCAAAGAACGCCTCACATCCATCGCCTTTCGAAGCATGAGCATCGATACGATTTGACCAACGATTGAACACCAAATAACCAATACAGCCGCTGTCTTTGCCGGCACAACATGGAGCCAAATTCCAAATGCGATCATCCCAGTCCCGAAGCCAGTAAGACCTGAAAAAAAGCCAGCAGCGAAGGCTCCGGCGACGACGACCATCACGATGGGCAACATTTATTCGACTTAGTACTTGAGGGTTACAGCAACTTGCCTTATCTCAACTGGCAGACAAGAATGCAAATCCGAACTTTATTTGAGGAGACCTACCATGAGTGGACCGTTCCAACTCCCTGATCTGCCATATGCCTACGATGCTTTGGCACCAGTAATCTCATCCGACACCGTCACACTGCACCACGACAAGCACCACGCTGCTTACTACAATGCTTTGAACGGCTTGGTTGAGGGCACAGCAATGGCTGAAATGACTTTGGAAGAAGTCGTTGTAAAGTCAGGCAACGATGCATCACTCGCCAAAATGTTCAACCAAGCCGGTCAGGCCTGGAACCATATCATTTATTGGGAGCAGATGGCTCCTGGTGGCGCGTCTACTCCTTCTGGCAAATTAGCAGAGATGATTGACCGTGACTTCGGTTCTTTCGACGAGATGAAGGCACAGTTCGTGCAAACGGCTGTTACAACATTTGGCGCTGGCTGGGCATGGCTCGCTATGGATGGCGGCAAGCTTGAGCTGATCTCTAGCTCAAACGCTGGCAACCCACTTGCTATGGGCAAGACAACACTTTGTGGTGTTGATGTTTGGGAACACGCCTACTACCTCGACTACCAAAACCGTCGCCCTGACCACGTGAAAGCAGTGCTCGATAGCGCTGTTAACTGGTCATACGTTGGTGAGCGCCTAGAAGACGCGCTTTAAGACAGAGCACCAAAATACAACGACATCCTGGAATCCTCAATGAGGAGATCCTGGATCTCTTACCAAACGACCAAAGAGCGAGAGACCCTGGATTGAATCCAGGGTGACGTTTTAAGAAAAATTGGGGTGGCTTCGGCTGCCCCTTTTTTGTGACAATCTACTGTTCAACGCCGCTTTGACCTTGCCGTCTTGGTGCCATCATAGAATTCGGGTGGTTTTTTACGGACCCATTTGACGAAGTTTTGAATATCTTCGTTCTCCAACAAAGCCTCGACTGTGTTGAGATTTCCTGCCAGTTCTTTCTCGGTGAAAAGACTGTGGATCTTGCGATGGCAAACGCGATGCAAAAGAGTTGTTTCTTTGCCTTTGCGGGATTTAGGCACGAGATGATGTTTGTCGACCGAGGGGCCTGGGATCAATTCCCGTCCGCAAAGAGGGCAAATTTCATCCATTCTTCACCGACCAGTCATCCGGTACCATGTCAGCCGCAAGGCAGCACCTTGCTGCGCGAGTTTGGAGAGTTCTCTCGGCAAGGCTTCCGCCTGGTCGCTTCTCACTAGTTTCAAGCAGCTTTGGTTGGCCAAAGAACGCCCGAACACTGGGGCTAACTTATTCGGAGCTTTAGCCAAACCCAATGGCTCCTCAAGGAGACGCGTCTTCAAGAAATCGGGCAGAACCTGAAAGTTGCCCTCCAATTGCTCCCCGCCCTCAATCACCACGAGCCGCTGGTCTTTAGGTTGGTTCGCCGCAACCAGTTGTGCCAGCAGGTTCAAGCTTCCCCAAGTTGCCCCAACGTTGCGCGCTTGAGCAATCAAGTGCTTATCGGCATCGGGCCTAAGTGTCAGTAGCAAAATGTGGTGAAAACCACCAAACACTTGATCGAAGTAATCGGTAATGACGACAGAAGAGGCTTTGTCCTCTGGCTCCAATTCCCACTCGCGGTGCTGGAGGTAGAGGTCGAATAGCTCTTTCGGCAAATCTCTAGAGCAGACCGTTTCGGCCAGAGCCTCGACCACCGGATGCTTACGGGGAGTGCCGCCGTAGATCTCATCAATAGCGTCTTGCCACCATTGTAGGCGGATTAAACCTGTGATCGATTCCGATGTCACCAGCGGAATTTTGGCAACCTCTTGATCAAAAGCAAAAAGCGAGAACAGAGCTTCCTGATCTTTGCTCCCGGCAAAAAGGCAAAGTTGGAAATCAAAACGATTGGCTTGTTTGACTTGGTTTGCGCAATAAGAGAGCAATGGCTTGCTCCTAGTTCACGGCCTTAAGGGCCACGGCAACACGGCGATCTTCCGTTAGGAGAACGTTGTAAGTCCTGCACGCAGCGCCAGTATCCATGGGATCTGCCCCAATACCTAACTCGCGCAACTGATTCTTCACTGCAACCGGTATAGGCTCGAGTGATTGTCCGCAGCCCACAAGCAGGATATCAATTTCAACAGCGCAATCCAGGACAGGCTGCAAACTTTCCAGCGTTAAAGGCCCATCATCTGGCTCCCAGGGATAAACCGCTTCGTGGGTGATAATGATGGAACCTTCGATGCGTTTGCCAGCCACACGGAACCCGCCATCGCCATAAGTCTCTATGACCAGACTGCCAGCAGCAAGTGCGGGAGTGATATCCATGAGCTAAACCCTAGCCGACTTCCTTAGCCTTGCTCTTCGTCTTCGTCGCCACGTTTGGACTTCATACGCTTTACGTAAGCTGCGGCACCATCTTCCTCATCGATCTCTGGCTTGTCAAAGACTGTCGCTTTGAGGCCGAGGATGAGAACTAGAGGTGTCGCCAAGAGAAGTGAAGAGTAAGTACCAATGATGACACCCCAGATCAAAGCGATTGAGAAGTCGCGGATAACCGGCCCACCGAAGATAAAGAGCGAAAGCAGGGCCAACAAGGTCGTGATCGACGTCATCGTCGTTCTGGTCAGCGTCGCATTCAGTGCCATGTTCAACAGCTCATAGACTGTCTTTTGCTTGTATTTGCGCAGGCTTTCACGAATGCGGTCAAAGACAACCACCGTATCGTTGATCGAATAACCGGCAATGGTCAGGATCGCGGCAACGGTCGCCAAATTGAACTCCAGCTGCAGAATTGCGAATAATCCTACCGTGGTGATAACATCGTGGGTCAAAGCAGCGAGAGCCGCCAACGCAAAGCGCCATTCGAAACGGATCGCAATGTAGAGTGCTATAGCACCGAGAGCTATGAGCGTTGCAAGTATGCCTGCCTCAATCAGTTCTGCTGACACCGTTGGACCAACAACTTCAGTGCGGCGATATTGATCAACACGGTCATCTAACTGAGCCTTGATCCTCTCAATGGCCTCTTGTTGAGCCTTTTCTTCCTCTTCAGCCGTCTCTGCGACCTGGTATTGCACCAAAATCAAAACATCTGTCGGCAGGCCAAACTCTTGAAGCCGGATTTCGCCGAGGTCAAGACTGTTGAGTTCTGAACGCAGCTCATCCATCTGGAATGCTTGTTTCATGCGAACTTCCAACAGGGAACCACCCCGGAAATCAACGCCGTAGTTTAAGCCCATTGTAAAGAAAGCGGCAATCGATCCGAGAACCAACAAGCCAGAGAACATCAACGACAAACGACGCAACGCCATGAAGTCGAAAGCGGAGTTGAAGCTAATTTTTTTGATAAGTGCAAAAGACATGATCATTAGCCCCTTATATTGGCAGCGTGTCGGATTTCTGGGGATTAACCCAGAAACCGATCAGCATACGTGTGAGCAACAAGGCCGTGAACATCGACGTGATAATACCGAGCCCCAAAGTAACTGCGAACCCTTGAACCGGACCCGAACCGAAGACAAACAATAGGATTGTTGCAATCAAGGTCGTGATGTTCGCGTCCAAAATGGTTGATAGCGCGTTGCTATAGCCATTTTTCACGGCTTGAGCCGCTTTCCCGAGCCGGATGTACTCTTCTCTTATGCGCTCAAACACCAGCACGTTGGCGTCAACCGCCATACCAACGGTCAAAACGATACCTGCGATACCTGGCAGAGTAAGCGTTGCTTGCAGAATAGAGAGCAAGCCCAAGATCAATACGAGGTTGGCTATCAAAGCAACATTAGCAAACATGCCAAAGCTGCCGTACATCAGCGCCATAAAGATCAACACGAAGATAAAGCCAAGGATACAAGCGATTGTGCCGGCTTTGATTGAGTCAGCCCCAAGACCAGCGCCGACTGTTCTTTCTTCCAGCACAACAACCGGCGCGGGCAAGGAACCAGCGTTCATCAAAATAGCGAGATCTTTCGCGCCCTGAATTGTGAACTGGCCCGTAATGATACCGGAACCGCCACAAATCGCGGATTGAATAACAGGTGCAGAGATGACACGAGAATCGAGAATGATCCCAAACCTCCGGTTCACACCGTTTCTCGTAGCCTTACAGAACTCACGGCCACCTTCGTTATTGAAGCGAAATGCCACAACAGGGCGACCTTCGTTGAAATCCTGGCGGGCGTCGACAAGCATTTCACCAATGATGATTTTTTCGTCTTCCACCAGATGTTTCTCAGGGTTTTGCGTCTCACCTTCTGAATAAGCCTCCATGACAGTATGGTTTCGCGGAATCACCGCCGCCGAGGCGCCAACGTTATCGTTTAAGAATGAGAACCAAAGCTCAGCTGTTTGGGTAATCAGCACTTTATCGGCTGTAGTATCTTCCACGCCAGGCAATTGGATCAACACACGGTCCTTACCTTGACGTTGAATAGAAATCTCGCGAACGCCATTTGGATCAAGACGTAAACGAACGGTCTCGATCGTTTGAGCAATAATGTCCGTGATCAACGCTTCTTGCTGATCTTCTGGCATCTCAATGACAATCTGCTGATTGACTTCATCAATCGAAACAATAACATCGTTGGAGATACCGATAATGGCTCGACCAGCTTTGTCCAAATGACTTGGGTCACGCGGCTTTACGGTAATTCGTCCTGGCTCTTCGGTTGCAGGAAAGTACTTCACTTTGGCATTTCTCAACGATTTAAGAGCGCCATCTCTTAGACCGTTCATATACTTTGCAACGGATTCATCCGTATCCACTTTGAGAAGAAGGTAGGCTCCCCCTCTCAGATCCAGGCCAAGGTTGACGGTTTGTCCTGGTACATAGCTGGTGCCATCTTCGCGAGAGCCAAAGTTGGGCGCCGCTAAAATAATCCCAAAGACAATCACGCCTAAAATCGCGATCGTTTGCCAGAGAGGAAGTCTTAACATGTGGATTTCCTAATGAAGGAGAAGAAGTTTTGGTTATTTCTTCTCAGTAACCTGAGAGACTGCATCGCGCAGCATTTTGACCTTGACGCCTTCGCCAATTTCAATCGTCAAACCGTCTTCTTCAACTTTGGAAACTGTGCCGAAAAAGCCAGAAGAAGTAATGATTTTGTCGCCTTTACCAATGGCTTCAACCATGGCTTTGTGCGCTTTCATTTTCTTCTGTTGAGGGCGAATCATAAGGAAATAGAAAATCGCCATGATCGCGACGATTGGAAGAAAAGTGGACAACATATCGCTGCCACCCATTTGTGCAAAAACAGGCATAGATAAAGACATTCAGATCACTCCAGGTGCTAAAATTTGCGGCACTATACAGACCCACCCCATACTTGCCAATCGTGAGCTGCTAGGGTAGAGGCCTAAAACCCCACAAAAGATCGAGATTTCGAGAATAGATATGGTTGAAGTCACCACAGTACAAGCTTTGGAATTGATTGCGTCAAAATTAACTAACATCGAGGCCAGGCTAGCAGGCGTCGAAATGGCCGAAGTTGAGCTTGATATGAGCGCGGCCGATGCCTTTATTTGGCAACCCGAACACAACCGATTGAAGCCGGTTCCCCATGTTTCGCGGGTACCTCTGGCCCTGTTGCAAGGGATCGATCAGGTTCGTGAAATCATTGAAGATAACACCCGCCGTTTTGCCGCTGGATTACCTGCCAACAACGCCCTGCTTTGGGGCGCCAGAGGCATGGGGAAATCCTCCATTGTCAAAGCCTTGCACGCCTCTTTAGTTGAAGAAGGAAAGACTCAAGACTGGGCGCCATTGCTTTTGATTGAAATCCAACGCGAGGACATTTCGACACTCGCCAAGCTTTTGGAAAAGCTCGATAAAATCGATGCGCGCTGTTTGCTCTTTTGTGATGACTTGAGTTTCGACCATGACAATGAGGCTTACAAGTCTCTGAAAGCAGTCTTGGACGGAGGTATTGCTGGGCGGCCAGAGAACGTTCTATTTTATGCCACGTCAAACCGCCGCCACCTCATGCCACGTGACATGATCGACAATGAACGATCAACGGCAATCAATCCCGGCGAAGCAGTTGAGGAGAAAGTATCGCTTAGTGACCGTTTTGGCCTTTGGCTTGGTTTCCACAAGTGTAACCAACAAGACTTTCTAACGATGGTTCGTACTTACGCAGATCACTTCGGCTTGCCGATCGAAGACGATCAGATAAGGGCCGAGGCGCTTGAATGGGCAACAACACGCGGGGGGAGATCTGGTCGTGTGGCCTGGCAATACATTCTCGATCTCGCGGGGAAGCAAGGTCGGTCGTTGGCCTAGTCAGAAACCAGATAGCGTTAACGGCTGAGATATTTGAGGGGGTCAACTGCTTTTCCCTTTTTGCGGACTTCGAAATGGAGCTGTGGTCTTGTCACACCACCGGTAGCTCCGGCCTGTGCGATGGCCTGACCGCGCTTCACCTTTTGGCCACGTTTGACTAACGCACGTTCGTTGTGCGCATAGGCCGTAACCCAATTGTCTGAGTGCTTTAGCAGGACAAGATTGCCGAAGCCTCGCAGTTCGTTGCCAACATAGACGACAACACCGTTGTCTGCTGCCTGAACCTTCGTGCCTGGCTTGGCTTGGATATTAATACCGTCGTTGTGCAGCCCGCCTTCTTTCGCACCGAAGTTTGAAATCAAACGGCCTCTAAGTGGCCACTGAAACTTATCACCGGCCCGCTTTACAGGGTCTGGCAGCATGATACGTTCTGTTGTGCCCGTACCCGTTGGCTTACGCTCATACTTCTGTGGCGTCTTCTTCAAAAGCGCGGAAGGTGTGAGCGGCTTGCGCTTCACTTCTGGCTTTTTGACGTTGGGCATAGTCGCAATAGCTTTTGTCCCGAGTGATGCGAGCTGAACAGGCTGATCTCCCGGTTTTGGCTGTGGCAATGGCACACGAAGCCAAGTGCCGGATTGGATCGTCGTGGTGTCCGCATAATTGCGTGCGGTTACCAGCTTCGTGGAATTCGACAGGTCACTTCCCAGCGTGGACTTGGCTTGTTGTACTTTTACAGCCTTTGATCCGTTCTTAAGTGGCAATGTCAATTTCTGGCCAATTTTCAGCAGAGCTTCATCGCTCAAACCATTATGCCGAGCAATCTGCATAGGCTTCAGGCCATAAGTTCTCGCCAGTGAATAGAGGGTCTCACCTTTCTTCACTGTATGCGTCTTCTTTGAATGCGTTGCCGTGGATGAGGGCGTGTTTGTTACTGGAGAAAGAGTGGCCATCTTCTTTTTCTTAGAAGATGGCACTTTCAACTTCTGGCCAATTTTGACACGTGTCTGATTGCTCAGGCCATTGGCCTTTGCAAGTTTGTTCACGCCAACGGAGAAACGACGACTGATCGCGTAGAGCGTATCACCGCTTTTGACCGTATAGATCTCAGCAGATCGTGCTTCGTTGATGTCCGCCGAAGCCATAAGCCCCAAGCAGAACACGCCAAATACCCAGCAGTTTGATTTCCAGTTTTTCATAACACTTCGGATGCGAGTTAAAATAACGTTCTCGCTAAACACATTAAAATAAGTCTGTAAGTAATTATTTTTATTAAATAATTCCCACAAGCTATGGAAAAAACGAATCATTTTCCAGCAGAAAAATTACTTTTTGGAGTCGACTGCTAATTCGAATCCGGCGACTCCTGAGCGACGCCAGTCAACATGGGTACAAACCGCACGGAACCAAGATCTGACTCGGAGAATCGGCCATTGTTGCGAGTGATTCGCATCAAACGCTGAGACTTGCCCTTTGGTCCAATTGGCAAAACCAGTCGTGCACCCTCGGCCATTTGAGTAGCTAGTTTGGTTGGCACCCTGTCCGGCGCGGCAGTGATCAGGATAGCGTCGAAAGGAGCATCCTCTGGCAACCCCTCAAAGCCGTCACCAAAGGTATAATGTACATTCTTAACGCCAGCTTTAGTCAGCCGCTTCTTCGCCAAAGTCGATAGTGGCTCATGACGCTCGATGGTGAAGACTTCTTTACAAAGCTTCGAGAGAATGAAAGTCTGGTAACCAGAACCGGTCCCAATCTCCAGAACGCGGTCTGTTTTCTTCAGCTCCAAAGCCTGGGTCATCATCCCAACCACATCGGGTGAGGACAGAGTTTGACCAAAGCCAATCGGTAACGTCGTTACTTCGTAGGCCCGTTCGGAAAGATGGCTAGGAACAAAAATCGATCTGTCGACGGCCTCAATCGCGTTCAGCGTTGACAGGTCCGTCACGCCAGCACCCCTCACTGCCATCAGCATAGAAAGCTTTCGGCGTGCGAACGGCATGGATCAACCGAGCTCTTGCTTTAGCTTGTTCAATGTCGCCAAATCGTTGTTGTCGGCTCGCAAAGGCGTCACAGCGATGAAATTGCGCGCAACTGCATGAAGATATGTTTCCTCCGCCGTCGCGTCGTCATTTGAGAAGTTGGAAACGATGTACCAAGAGCGGCCCTTATATTGCCCCAAGTCGTGGAGCTCTACCTGACAAGAGCGTCGTCCCTGTGCACAAAGCTCAACACCTTGCACCTGATCAGTCCTGCAGTCAGGCAGGTTGACGTTAAACACCTGCCCTGGAGCCATCTCATAGTCTTTAAGGTCGTTTAGAAGCGACGGCACCCAAACCTCAGCCATTGACCAGTCGATATCACTTTCACCGTCTTCAGGCCTGACTTGGCTGAACGCAATGGCAGCAGCATCGATTTTGGCGGCCTCAAAGGCGGCACCTACTGTGCCTGAGTACCCGACATCCTCCGCCAGGTTACCACCCGAGTTCACGCCAGAGAGCACCAAGGTTGTTTTGCCATCCTGCGGCAACAACTTCATGAAAGCTAAAAGCGCACAATCAACAGGAGACCCACCAATCGCAAAGATGCGCTCGTCGCGCTTCTGCACTTCGATTGGCTCGCGTAATGTCATCGACCTGGACTTCGCACTCTGGTTAGAGATTGGAGCCACCACCCAGACATCATCGCTGATGTCACGTGCCGCTTTCGCCAACACTGCTATGCCAGGGGCGTCAATACCATCGTCATTGATGATCAGCAAACGGCTGGTGGACAGCTTCATCCTTTTAAACCCTGATTTCGGTCATGCCGCCCATATAAGGCTGTAAAACTTCAGGAATAGCAATGGAGCCATCTTCGCGCTGGTAATTCTCCATAACAGCAATCAAACAGCGTCCTGTCGCCAAGCCAGAACCGTTGAGAGCGTGAACAAACTGTGTCTGTTTCTCGCCCGTAGGGCGGAATCTTGCCTTCATACGCCGCGCCTGAAAGTCCCCACAGTTAGAGCAAGAAGAAATTTCACGATAGTTCCCCTGGCCCGGTAACCAAACCTCAAGGTCATAGGTTTTACGCGCACCAAAGCCCATATCGCCACTGCAGAGCAGCATGGCACGGTAATGAAGCCCAAGCCGTTGGAGAATTGTTTCAGCGCAAGACGTCATACGCTGATGCTCTTCCTCTGATTGATCCGGATGAGCGATCGAAACAAGCTCGACCTTGTGGAATTGATGCTGACGGAACATACCTCTTGTATCTTTACCCGCAGATCCCGCCTCTGATCTGAAACAAGGGGAGAAAGCCGTAAAGCGTAGAGGCAGCTTGCTTTCGTCCAGGATTTGCTCTCGTGCGAGGTTCGTCAGCGGAACCTCAGACGTCGGGATCAGCCAAAAGCCCTCTTCCGTGCGGAACAAATCTTCCGCAAATTTCGGAAGCTGGCTCGTGCCATACAGCGCTTCATCACGAACCAAGTAAGGTGGGACGATTTCCGTGTAACCAAACTCTTCTGTATGCGTGTTCAGCATGAATTGGATCAAAGCACGCTCGAGACGCGCTAGAGCACCGCGCAAGACAACAAAGCGAGCACCAGAAATCTTGCCCGCGATGTCGAAGTCCATCAATCCCAGCTGTTCACCGAGATCAAAGTGTTGTTTTGCTTCAAAATTTAACGTTGGTTTCTCGCCCCACTGGCGAACTTCCACATTATCTTCTTCATCAGCACCCGTTGGAACTTCGTCAAAAGGTAGATTCGGCAAAGCTGATAACTTGTCAGTCAAGTCAGCTGTCTGACGGCGTTCTTGATCTTCCAACTCGCCAATACGGTCTTTGATTGAGGCCACTTCAGCCATCAAAGCATCAACATCACCGCCTTCACGTTTGACCTTACCGATTGACTTGGACGCGGCGTTGCGACGGTTTTGGAGTTCCTGTAATTCAGTCTGCGTCGACCGCAGCTGCTCATCCTGTGCCAAGATTTCAGAAGAAAGAGCGTCCAGCCCACGTTTAGCGAGGCCAGCGTCAAAAGCTTCAGGTTCTTGTCGGATAAGTCGTATATCGTGCATGATTGGGCACCAATTTATTTGGAATTTACAGGAGTCGTGTCGGCTTTATAAGCTGACAGTCAAAAGAGGTCTAGTATTGAGGAGTATCGAAAGGGAGGAAGCGGTGAGAAGTTAGGACTTCTCGACCATTCCATCATCGTCTTCTTCGTCAAACTCGTCATCATCTTCACCCCAGATGCTCTCATCTTCATCATCGTCATCATCGTCATCCCATTCATCGTCGCCACGGGATTTTTCAATCATTTTGACGAGGTAGATGGAAATCTCATAGAGAGCGATAATCGGAATTGCGAGAGAGAATTGAGAGATTGGATCCGGTGGTGTGAAGACCGCTGCTACGACGAACACGCCTAGAATAGCGTACTTACGTTTTGCGGCCAGACCCTTGGCACTGACCATACCCACACGAGCCATCAACGTCAAAAGAACGGGTAGCTGGAAACAAGCACCAAAGGCCAACATCAGCCCCATCACAAGGCTTAAGTATTCACTAACCTTGGCTTCCAACTGAATGGGGAGACCACCGTTAGAAGGGTCCGTGATTTCGTAGCCTAGGAGGAACTTCCAGGCGAAAGGCATCATAATGTAGTAAACGAGCGCGGCACCGAGAGCGAAAAGAACGGGTGTTGCGATCAGGAACGGTGCGAAAGCTGATTTTTCATTGCGGTAAAGACCAGGAGCCACAAATTTCCAGATCTGCGCCAACAAGAATGGGCTTGTGACAGCCAAACCAAAGAAGAAACCGATCTTGATCTTGGTAATGAACCATTCCGCAACACCGGTAAAGATCATGCGGCGCGTACATTCGCCTTCTGCCTGATCTCCGCACAGCGCTTCATAAAGTGGCGCTGAGAGCCATTCATAGAGTGGTGTCGAGATAACAAAGCCGACAATCGTCGTTGCGACCAAAGCAAGCGCACAATAAAGCAAACGCTTGCGCAGCTCAGAGAGATGCTCATGCAAAGGCATCTGGCTGTCTTCGACTGCACTTTCTGTTGTATCGGCTTCGGTCACTTGAATTCGGTCTCTTTTACCATTTCACTAGCTCTTCTTCGTTGGCTTGCTAGCTGGTTTGGTTGTTTTTTTAGGTGCCGCCTTGGCGGTACTTGTTTTGGCTTTAGCCGGTGCCTTCTTCGCCGTCTCTTTTTTCACAGCTGCTTTTTTGGGTGCAGAGGTTTTAGCGCTGGCAGTTTTCGGCTTGGCAGAGGATTTTGCTTTAGACTTAGGTTTAGCTTCAGCCTTGCCGCCTTTTTTGGCTTTACTATCGTCATCGGCCTTAGCAGGTTCAGCGGCTTTCTTTGTCTCAGAACTCGCCATAAATGACGCCTTCTGATACTCGCCTTCTTGAGCGATTTCGTTCAAGTCTTGCTCAAGTTCACCCTTTGGATCGACGGTCTCACGGATAGATTTTTCGATCGATCCGCTGCTCACATTCTTCAGGATTTTCTTGGTGTCATCCAAATCGGCTTCCTTGACGAGATCATCCATGCCGGATTGGAACTCGCGCGCGAGGCCACGGACCTGTTTCATCCCGTCGCGAACCGTTTTTATGACTTTAGGCAGGTCTTTCGGTCCGACGATCAACAAGGTGACCACGCCGACGATCAGCATTTCCTGCCATCCAATGTCAAACATGAGAAGCTTTCGTTCTGAAAGGAGTATAAGTCAGCTTACTTATCTGCTGGTTTATCAGTAGCTTTGCCTTCAGGCTCTTCGATGACTTTGTTCTCATCTTCAGCACTGTCGTCTTTAAGACCTTTTTTGAACGAAGTGATGCCTTTGCCCAGATCTTTCATCAAGGCCGGAATCTTACCGCGGCCACCAAAGAGCAGCAGTGCAATCACCAATACAATAGCCCAATGCCAGATGCTCGTAGCGCCAATTATCCCAAATGTATGCAACACAGTCACAGCTCCTTAGAAATAGAATTGTTAGCTTAGTCGAACCAACTTTGAACGCCTTTTGCATCAAAGATTATAGGCCCGCAAGTCTTTGAACACGAAAGCGGCATTTTTACCGATTCCATCGCTTTTATGTGGTCGCACTTCGCTCAAATACAAAGGTTAACTCGTTATTAACGCCCAATCCGAACTTCTCGCCGATCTCTGGCAAGAAATTGCCCTGCACTCTGGCATGGATATGGATCGGATGTTCTTCGTCTAACAGAGTCAAGTGCATCAGGCTAGACTTGCCCAGTAACCTAGACGTCTCGACCTCGGCCATCGGCATGCCTTCGAACAAGGTGTCACAGGGGCAGAGGTGAATCGCTTCAGGCCTGATGAGGACATCAACCTCTGTATTATCGGGCAGTTCTGTCGAGCGAATTGCGCCGAGCGGCGTGATGATTTCACCATCTTTAGCTTCACCCGGAACCATGTTGATTTCACCAAAGAATGAGGCTGCAAAAGGATTCTTCGGATTGAAATAAAGCTCTTGCGGCGTGCCCTCTTGCACGACCTGGCCCTTGTCCATCAGAACAATCCGGTCGCCCATGAACATCGCCTCTTCGGGGTCATGGGTCACCAGTACAGCCGCCGCTTGAGATTCCTTGATTAGGTGCAACGTGTCGTCCCGCATTTCAGCCCTGAGCGAGATATCCAACCCTGAGAAGGGTTCATCCAATAACAGAAGCTTAGGTTTTGTGACCAACGCTCTGGCGAGCGCTACGCGTTGTTGCTGACCACCGGACAGCATATGGGGATAATGCTCTTCGTAGCCATCCATTGAGACGCGCTTTAAGGCAGCCCTTGCTGCTGGCAGACGCTCGGCTTTTGGCAAGGCCTTCAAACCAAAAGCTACATTCTTCAAAACGGTCAAATGGGGGAACAGCGCATAGTCCTGAAACATAAAAGCGACATTGCGTTTTTCCGGCGGCAGAAAGGTCTTCTGGTCTGTTACCACCTTTCCATCAATTCGAACTTCGCCGCTTTCGGGTTGTTCAAGACCAGCCGCCATGCGCAGGCTCGTTGTTTTGCCACAGCCGGACGGACCCAACAGGCAGACGACCTCGCCTGGCTCAAGCCGAAGACTCATACCATCCAGTGCTACAAAATTCTTGTAGGTCAGTCGAACATTGGCCAGTTCGAGGGCAGCTTCAGGCATCCTGGTCTTCCGCAGAAACGGTGTCATCCGCTTCGATATGGTCAATCGAAGTGTTTACTTCAACACCAGCCTCGCCTTCTTCTGAATCCAGAGGGCCTTGTTGGTCAACTTCCATTGATGCACCCATGGCTTCGCTCGCCAGGGAAGCACGACTGTCCAACAGACCTGACGCCTTCAATTCATCGATGCCGGGTAGGTCTTTCGTGGTTTCCAATCCAAACTGATCAAGAAAGGCAACTGTTGTGCCCCAAGTCGACGGACGTCCAGGGATCTGGCGACGGCCTTTCAGCTCGATCCAACCAAGTTCCAACAAGGTGTCGATTGTCCCCCTGGAGATTTGGACCCCGCGAATTTCTTCGATTTCAGGTCTGGTCACAGGTTGATGATAGGCAATAATTGACAGAGTCTCTAACGCCGCCCGAGACAGCCTGCGACGCACGGTTTTTTCAATCTTCAATTCTTCCGCGAGATCAGCCGCTGTTCTGAATGCCCAGGCCTTGTCAATTTTAAGCAGGTTCACCCCTCTATTCGAATAGAGGTCAGACAGCTCCAGCAATAAAGCCTCTGTGTCGGTGCCTTCTGGCATGTGATAGGAGAAATCTTTTGTTGTCACCGGATTGTCGCTTGCAAAGAGCAATGCTTCTAACAACCTGATCTTGTCAAAATGATTCATTGTCATAGGGTACGGATCACTCTGTTTTACTTCTCGACTGATTATCCCGAATGTAAATTGGCCCAAACAGCTCGTCCTGCCTCAGGTCAAGTTGCCCAGTTCGTACCAATTCGAGCGAGGCCACGAAAAAAGACGCCTTAGCAGACTTCTGCTGCATCACACCACGCAGATCCGTTGGCATAAATTCTGACAAAACAGTCCATGAAGGAATTTTTGACGAGAACGACCTTAGTTTCTCGAGCGCAGCCTCATAGGTGTAGATCTCTGCACGTTCAAACGGCATGGCAACCTGCTCGGAACGGCGTTGCTGACGCCCATAGGCCTGTAAAAGGTCATAAAGATTGCAGTTGAGCTCAGAGTTCTTAACGACTTCAATCTCTTGAGGCTCACCCCGCACAAAAAAGTGCGTGCCTAGTTGCGCGCGTTCCATCAGCTTAGCACTGGCTTCACGCATGGCCTGCAACCGTCGCAATTGAAAAGCCAATTCCGCCGCCATCTCAGCGCCACTAGGCTCATCTTCGCCTTTTGGTTCAGGGATCAAGAGCCTGGATTTGAGATAGGCCAACCAAGCGGCCATTACTAGGTAGTCAGCAGCCAATTCAAGATCGATACGTTGAGCTTTCCTGACGAAGACCAAATACTGCTCAACCAACTCCAGAATGGAGATCTGAACCAAGTCGATTTTCTTGTCACGCGCCAGCGACAACAATAAATCAATTGGCCCCTCAAAACCATTGAGTTGCAGCTGTAATCGTTCTCGGTCCGCGTCGACATCGGGAAAGCCGGGGTCCTCTGACCATATGTCCGATGAATCTTGATCTGCCACGTTCTGAAGTACTGCCTTTGCCTGAATTTTGGATTTGGGCGACTAACCGCCAATTAAAAATCGAAAGAAGGGTAGCACGAACTCAATCGGCTTCCAAACCAACCAATCAAATGGGTGGAAATTGATTCCTGCTCTTTCCAACAACATCGGCAGCAACAAGAAACCACCGATGATGATCATGAAGCCGTATTTTTCCAATCCCGCCAATGCTTTAGCGAATGGCATTGGTAACAATCCAACCGCAATTCGACCGCCATCCAAGGGGGGAATTGGTATCAAATTGAAGAATGCGAGTACCAAATTGAAGATAATCGCCGCCTCAAACATACTTGTGAGCCAAGTAGCAATCGTCGAATCGGCAAACCCATTCACCACGCCATATCCAATTGCGGCGACCATCGCGAGAACGAAATTAACGGCTGGTCCGGCTGCAGCCACTAAAACCATATCCCTCTTGGGATTGCGAAGTCGCCCGAAATGAACAGGAACAGGCTTCGCCCAACCAAATAAGAATCCGCCCGGCAACAAAATGCAGATAAGCGGGAACAGAATTGTCCCCATCGGGTCAACATGAACAAGCGGATTGAAGCTCACTCTCCCTAGTTTATAGGCCGTATCATCGCCTAACTTGTTGGCTGCCCAAGCATGAGCTGCTTCGTGCAATGTAATCGCAATCAACACAGGCAAGGCCCAAATCGAAATGCGTTCAGCGAGTTGAATTAGATCAGGCATAACGACTGCACCCAAAAAGAAAATAGGCGGACCCAATAGCCCGCCTGTCGTCAGAGTTCAATTAGGATCGTTAGATCGGCCTTACTTCTTAACTGGAATACAGTATTTCTCACCGCGCTTCAAAAGCTGAGAACAGAGATCCTGGGCCGTAATCTTGTTTGGGATCGGTCCAGCCTGTAGTCGGAACCACACGCCGCTGCTGATCTCTACACGCTGTACACGCAACACCATATCGCCCAACAGTTCTGGATGCTTGCGTTGCATGCGTTTCCATTCTGCCTTCGCGCTTTCTGGTTTGCGGAATGATGCTGTCTGAATGCCGAAAGGACCTAGAACCTGGTTTGGTAACAGGGCCGGTGCTTGCGGCGTGCTCGGTACTGCCGGAGCGTCGCTCAGGGTTCCCGTGTCCAGCTGCACCAATTGTACAACTGGCTCATTTAATCGCACAGGATCAACAGCCGCTGGGTCGTAGACCTTCGTGCCACCATTGTACAAACCAAGAAGAGCCGGTGCCTCTTGCACCACCGTTTCGTCGATAATGATCGGGCGTGAACCATCGAAACTAACACGGTCTGCAGCTAAATTTTCGATGCTTAATGTGCCTTCGCTGACGGCCCAGTTGGCTGACGACGCTGTAACAGCCGTTGGCAATTCGGGCGCTGGTACAAGCTTGTCTTCCAAAGGAGCGGCATCAAGACCGTTTAGAACCAGTTTGTCCTGGTCCGGCACTTTGATGCCCCCAGCGACTTCTGGTCTAGAACGCTCCGCAACTTCTGACACCTTGATTAACGGCACCGCTGCTTGGGCAACGGTGACAGGCTTTGAAAATTCAATCGCCGCATAGCTGGCGGCAGTCAAAAAGGCAACGCAAGCCATCGCTACAAAAACCGGCACTCGGTATGTCTTCCAAGCAATCGGCAACCTAGAACGACCGCGGCGCTTTTCACCTTCAGCAAACGAATGCAAAGGCAAGTCATCTTGCTCTGCCGCAAAAGAAGATTGAAAATCATGCTGACCAATCAAATTGGAGCGACGGTCGAAATCAAGGGGTTCATTTGCAACCTCTGCCGAGACTGAAAGGTGGTCGTCCCAATCTGGTTCGCCCAGCGGTGATTGGTTTTGCAAAGATTGGCTTCGCAAAAACTGATCCTGCTTTAGATCACTACGCGCTGAGTTACCTTCCGTAAACTCACGCACCTTGTCGACGCTACCATGGTCGAACCCACGACCGTGCAAACGATTTGACGGCACAGGTTCAGTCGGGTCGAAAGCAGCCTGACTGTTTACAGTCGGATTAGATGCTTCATCCAGAGCCTTCTGAAACTCTTCTGCAATACGTGGACTAGCCTCGCCCAACTGGTCAAGGTTATGCCAAAATGATGAAATCGGATCATTGAACTGGGAACTATTGCCAACGATAGAATGATCGTCAACAGAGACTGCTTCATTTACGTCCGCCGTCTGCTCGTCTTTGTCCATGAACTCCCGATTTTGAGGGCCGTAATTTGCCCCGGGTGTTCTTCTAAAATGCATTAACGCATCTCCTTGAGCGGCTCGACCCCCATGATAGCTAAGCCCGATGCAATCACATGAGCTGTCGCTTTAGCTAGGGCCAAACGCGCTTTTGTTAAATCTTCGTCCCCTTGAACAACGACCCTAAGCGTCGCATTCTTGTTTCCAGTGCTGTACCAACGTTGGAAAGCAGCGGAGACGTCATTCAAATAGAATGCAATCCTGTGTGGCTCCCGAGCTTTTGCTGAACTCTCAACAACTCTAGGCCATGCCGTTAGTTGCTTAATGAGGCTCAGTTCTTCGGATTCGCCAAGTAAATCCAGATTCGCACCAAGTAATTCTGTATCATTTATTTCGAGATCAGGCAATAAATCTCGAGTCATTTTGAATAATGCTTCTATTCTTGCATTTGCATAATGCAAATACCACACCGGATTATCGGGTGAAGACTGTATAACCAGATCCAAATCGAAGTCTAAAGGTGCATCCGGCTTTCTGGTTAACATCAAAAAGCGAACGATGTCTTTTCCGACTTCTTCCACCACCTCACTCAAAGTGATAAAGTTTCCAGACCGCTTTGACATCTTTACCTGCTCGCCACCTCTGGTCAATTTGACGAGGTTACACAGCAGAATATCGAGGCTGCCCTCTTTATCTGTCATTGCCTGAACGGCGGCTTTCATGCGCTTGACGTAGCCACCATGGTCAACACCGAAGATGTCAACCATCTCCACAAAACCACGCTCGTGCTTGTCGAAGTGATAGGCGACATCATTGGCAAAGTAAGTCCAGCTGCCGTCTGATTTCTGAACAGGTCTATCGACATCATCACCAAAATCTGTCGCTTTGAAGAGCCATTGTTCTCTTGGCTCCCAGTCTTCCGGTGCTTTTCCTTTTGGTGGTTCAAGAGTGCCACGGTACATGACGCCTTTTTCATCCATCATCTGGAAGGCGCGCTCCACCGCACCACTTTTAACCAACGCTTTTTCGGAACTGAAAGTCTGAACAATATCAAGCTTTGCTAAATCTTCCTTAATTTTCACGACCATGGCGTCTGAAGCAAAATCGCGGACAACGGGCAACCATTCGGCTTCGTCTGCCTTTAGCCACTTGTCGCCGTCTCTGGCTTTCAGATTCTCGCCGACCTCTACCAAATAGTCTCCAGGATAGAAGCCCTCCGGGATTGAGATTTCCTCGCCGAAGGCTTCGCGGTAACGCAGGTATGATGACCGAGCCAATGTGTCGATCTGTGAACCTGCATCGTTGATGTAGTATTCTTTGGTGACATCGTATCCAGCTTTGGCAAGTAAGTTCGCCAAAGCATCACCGATCACAGCACCACGGGCATGCGCGATGTGCAGTGGTCCGGTTGGGTTAGCCGAGACATATTCGACATTGATTTTGGTCTGCTCGCCAATAGTGGAATCACCATAACCGCGCCCTTGGTCCAATATCTTACCTACTTGCGCTGTCCAAAAATCTTTGTTGAGCTTCATATTAATGAAACCAGGGCCAGCAACGTCGACTTCCGCCACTTCTGGCCAGAGCCTGATTTTCTCAGCGAGTTTTTCGGCTAAGTCCCTTGGCTTCAGACCAGCAGGCTTGGCGAGCACCATTGCTGCATTGGTGGCAACATCCCCGTGGCTTGCATCACGCGGAGGCTCAACGGCAACACGGCTCAAACTGATATCGGACGATAAATCGCCTGAAGTTTGCAACTGGTTCAATTCATTGAGCAGCAATTGCTGAAAATGCGCAAATAGGTTCATGACTCTAGCTTTGGTAAATCGGTTAAAGTTGGTCTTAGCTATTCGAACTTAAGTTCGGGAATAGACATCAAATAATCGGCGATGCTCTTCTAGTGCGAATCTGTCGGTCATACCAGCAATATAATCGCAGACCAGCCTTGCGCGTGCTTGCTCGTCACTCTTATCCCCCAGAAAGGTCCAATCTTGGGGCAAGTTCTGCGGCTCGTTCATGAAGTACTCAAACAGCTCTTTGGTGGCTGATTGCACTTGCGCCATCATTTTGTTTACTCTGTGATGACGATACATGCGCGTAAAGAGAAACTCTCGTAAGATCCGATCATTGTCCTTCATGGCGTCAGACATGGCAACGAATGTCACACCGGCAGAGCGAATGTCAGCAACTGATTGTGGCTCCCGCTCCTTCAACTTTGCCGTTGTGCAATCGACAACATCAGTGACCATATAATTGATCATCCTTCGGACCAACTCAAATGTCCGCCGCTCTGTTGCCAATCCGGGATACAATCCATCGACCTCGGCCAGAAGATCGGCAATTAGGGGGACGACCCGCAGTTCATCCAGCTCAAACAACCCTGCCCTCACACCATCATCGATATCATGATTGTTGTAGGCGATATCATCCGCCAAGGCCGCGACTTGAGCCTCCAGCGATGAATGGCTGGTCAGTTCAAGCGGCCAATCTTCATCCAACCTGGCAATCGATGGTGGTGCCTGATGAAGCGGCCCGTTATGTTTGGCGATACCTTCAATCGCTTCCCAAGTCAGGTTTAATCCGTCATGGGCTCCATAGCGATGCTCAAGAAACGTCAGAATTCGAATGGCTTGTTCATTGTGATCGAAACCTGTCTCAACACCTGAAGCCTTCATCATCTCGTCAAGAGAACGCTCCCCAGCGTGCCCGAACGGTGGATGGCCCAAATCGTGAGCCAGCGCTAAGGCCTCGCCCAAGTCTTCATTCAACTCGAGGGTTCTACAAAGAGATCGAGCAATCTGAGCAACTTCCAAAGAATGGGTCAGTCTTGTCCGAAAGTAATCACCCTCATGGTAGACAAAGACTTGTGTTTTGAACTTCAGCTTCCGAAAGGCAGCAGAATGTATGATCCTGTCGCGGTCCCGTTGAAACGAGTTGCGGTCGGCGGAGCTTTCCTGTTCGTAGAAGCGGCCACGGCTTTGTTCTGGGTGAGAAGCGTAAGTTTTTAGCTCGAACGGATAGGTCATAAAATCTTATAACTTGGCAAGTCGACACTTAGACCCTACATCTTAGGTCAATCTCTTGCCCGGCTAACTATCATGAACCGTTAAGATGACCCAAAGAAAAGTTACCCTATCCGAAAGCGCCGCTAAACGTGTGGCACACCTGCGCGCCTTAGAAGGCGACCCAACGCTCATGCTGCGGGTCGAAATCAACGGCGGCGGCTGCTCTGGTTTCCAGTACAAGATCGATTTCGACAATCAAGTCAAAGAAGATGATCATAAGTTCGAGCGTGATGGTGTGTTCCTGCTGGTCGACGACGTCTCTTTAGATTTGATGAACGGTGCAGAAGTAGACTATGTTGAAGAACTGATTGGCTCATCCTTTCAGATCACCAATCCCAATGCCACGGCTTCCTGTGGCTGCGGCACCTCTTTCAACATTATGTAAGTCTGAGCTTTAATGACAACGATTGCTACCTGGAACGTAAACTCTGTCCGCGCCCGTATCGAGAATATCAAGACTTGGCTAGAGAAAGCCAGCCCTGACATCTTGTTGATGCAGGAAATCAAATGTCAGGACGAGCAGTTTCCCGCTCACGAGTTTGAAGCCATGGGCTATCACTGTTTGATCAAAGGTCAAAAATCCTATCACGGTGTTGCTATTCTATCGAAGCAAGAACCCACGTTGATCATGAACCGCCTGCCAGGCGAAGACGAAGATGAGCAAGCCCGCTATCTAGAAGCCGACGTTGGCGGTATCAGAGCAGCCTGCCTCTACCTTCCAAATGGCAATCCCATCGCGACGGAGAAATATCCCTACAAGCTCCGTTGGATGGAACGTCTGCGCAAACGCATGAGCGATCTTCTGGCCGAGGAAATCCCAGCTGTCTTCGGTGGCGACTATAATGTTTGCCCCACTGACGATGACTGTTATGATCCAGTTGGTTTCTCAAACGATGCGCTGTGTCAGCCTGAAAGTCGTGCCGCATTCCGTTCAATGTTGAACCTCGGCATGACGGAAGCTTTCCGCACGGTCAACAAAACGCCTCACACCTATTCCTATTGGGATTATACCGGTGGTGCCTACCAAAAGGACCATGGTGTTAGAATTGACCACTTCCTGATGACACCCCAAGCCGCCGACATGATGGAAGATTGTGTTATCGACCGTGAGCCAAGAGCGCAGACCAAAGCGTCGGACCACACACCTGTCATTCTCACACTCAAAGACCCAGCCTAAGCCTTGTTCCTGGTCATCAACGATAGGAACCCGCGCAAGTTCGTTGATACGCCCTATGTGAACTGGGGCATTATCTTTGTCTGTGTCATGGTGGCGATTTGGCAGCTTGGCCTTTCGACGGGTGAAGAAAATCATATCATCCGAACCTATGGCCTGGTGCCAAAGGACTTGGTGGGTTTAGAGGTGTCAGCGATACTGGCTTTAGTCTCCTCTCAGTTTCTCCATGATGGTTTCATGCATCTCGCTTTCAATATGTGGTTCCTCCATACTTTTGGCGACAATATTGAAGACTCAATGGGCCATGCCAAATATCTGGCTTTCTATCTCATCGGTGGCATTTTAGCAGCAATCGCTCATTTCCTTTCGGTTAGCCAATCCGGCATTCCGCTTATTGGTGCGAGTGGCGCGATTTCTGCGGTTGTGGGGGCCTACTTTGTTCTACACCCCCGCGCCCGTATTAGAGTCCTGATCGTCATAATCCCAATTTATTTATCCGCTCGAATTCTCATCGGCGGCTGGTTCGCACTACAGCTTTTTTCTGCATTCGGAGACAGCTCGAGTTCAGGAGGTGTGGCTTTCTGGGCTCATGTTGGCGGCTTCATTGCAGGCATGGCTTTGGTCAAATTTTTTGCCCGTCCAGAAATAAAACTTTGGCCCAGCAAGGAAGAAGACGAAGACCTTCGATCCTGGTTGGAATACAAGGGGCTGAAAAAGAAGAAACCTGAAATCATTCGCGCTCAAGGCCCCTGGCGCAAAGAGCCGGATGCCGTTGTCATAGAAGAAGGGCAAAGCCCGTGGATTATTCCAAAACCTGATCCACGAGAACGCAATCGCCCCCGATCAATGTTGCCCGAGAACCCAAGAAAATAGACAAATCTTTAGTTTAATATCTAAGAAAACAGAAATACTCGCGCGAATCGACAACAACTTTTGAGAGCAAAACCCCAACAAAAGACAACCGAGGCTACAGTATAGCCTCCTGCTGGGAAAATTGGGCTGTCTGAAGAGAAACAGCCTGAGAGCCAGAAACATCAGCCTTCAACGATTGCAGTTCATCGCAAAGGTCAGGGTAGCTTTTGTCATCAAATGCCACGCGAACTGGTCCAATTTCGCTTTTCAATGAAATGATTTCAACCCGTGCTGAATGAGACATTGCCTTTTCAATATCAGCTTCCATTTCGGAAGACAGCCCCCGGTCTACGAAGACAGTTACAACGTCAGCTTCCTTGATGTACTCTTCGTTGGCGTTAAACCGCATTTTGCGATCGCCAGGCACGCGATCATCCAAAACCTCGCCGTATAGGAGCTGACCTACAAAAGGCGCCATCTCGCTTTCGAGACACCACCTCATCGCTTCTCTTGCGTAAGCCACGTCCAATTCCTTCTCCTCGGAAAAGGGGGAAATGATCAGCGCTCTCTTCATAGTGAAAAACCTTCTCTTGGCAAAGAGTCATTGCTCAAAGCCGTAAAATCAACTGTATTCTCAAACACTGCCGTAAAATAATCTTGAATTTTAATGTATTTTTGCGACTTCTTGAGCCACAGTCTTCCAATCGGCATTGCCCGTTTCCATTAACAAGGACTAAAATCAAATTTGTATATTTTTGTGTAGTTTTTTCTACATTTACTGATAATATTGCATAGAGATAGGATTTTGTCATGCATTTTTCAGTAACAAATACAGTTGACCAGAATTTTAAAATTTTGATTGATGGTTCCACAGAGTTGGGATGCCCCTATCAATCATATGGTTGTTTGACTGGCAACGTTGGAATTCCCGGTAAAACACCTGCCGTTTTACTTAATTATCCAGCTGCTTGGACGCAAAGATACTTCGAAAAGGAGTACTTCGCCATCGATCCCGTCATTCAAATACCGCCCCATCGCACGACTTCATTCCTTTGGTCAGAAATGACAGGACTTACGAAAGACCAAGTAACCTTGATGAGGGACGCAAAAAGCCATGGCTTGAGCGAAGGATTAGCTATTCAGTTGTTTGGCCCTTCAAGGACTCGATTTGTTGTCGGCTTTGCAACGGACGACCCAATATCAAAGGAAGCAGTAGATCAACTCGTGTCTTTGGCAACATCATTCCACACGGCCGTATTGCCATCGCTTAAAGTCGAGGGCGATACTACGGGAATGATACTGAATGCTAGACAAACAGAAATGCTACATTTGCTGGCACAATCCCCTGGATTAAGCCATCAAGAAATGGCGAATCACTTAAATATTACATTAGGTGCTGTTTCTAAGCGTTTGGAAAAATTGAGAATAATGTTTGGCGTAACGAAAGATACTGCTTTAGTCTCACAAGCGTTAACCAAGGGATTTATTTAATATCCTATAAGACTATTTAATAATTTATTTAGAAGGGCAGATCTCAATTTTCGGGATCGAGTACAATTATGTTTGAAAAAGTTATTTCCTGGGCAGATGCCGTTGACGACGGTGATCTGTGGATTTCCATGCATCAATTACGCAAACAAGAGTTTGTAGACAGATTAGGTTATGACGTGCCAGAGGACGATGGTCTGGAATATGATCAATACGATACTCCTGCTGCACGCTATGCAATCGCCTACAATGATGACAGACGAGTCATTGGCACCATGCGTTTGACGCCAACTCTTAAACCCTACATGCTGAAAGATCTTTGGCCTGAACTCCTTCCTCCTGCCTTCGTGCCAAACAAATCGATCTGGGAAGCTTCCAGGATTGTAATTAACAAAACAGATAACATGGCAGTTCGTAAAGAAGCTTTGATGCGGGTTCTAACTGTTTCTCAAAAATTCGGTATTGACAACAACATCAGCTCATTTATTGGCGTTATGTACCCTGGCATTTGGAGAGCTGCAATTTTGAGGAATGGTTGCCCAGCCACGAAGATAGCACAAATCAAACAGGGGGACAAAACCCTGCAATCTGGCAGCGTTCCGGTCTCAGAAGAGGCCTACCGAACTATGAAAAATCGCATCACTGATTTTACATCGACAAACAAGTTTGCGATTCCGAGCAGAAATACATCTTTGGCCATCGAGCCCGCCTTTGTTGTTTCACAGGATGGTTTGCCTAAGACGCCAGTTTCATCCCAGTCCCGCTAACCCGCAAAAACTTAGAGCAGTTCTGCCAGTCTCGGCTTGAGCTGCTCTAAATCTTCCCCCAAGCTAAGCAACCTTGACGATCTGCTTTCCGACGTTATGGCCGCGCAACATACGTTCAAACGCTAAAGCATTTCGGTTTTAATTTGATTGATATCCAGCGGCTTTGAAATAGTTGAAACATTCATCTGGTTCGAACATGTAGCAGATATCTCCAATTGCCTTGAAGACTTCGGTAAAAGTTCTTGCTCCAATTCTTCTCAG
>CAJQQZ010000074.1 GCA_905480575.1 uncultured Alphaproteobacteria bacterium
GCACCGTCCAGGGGCGCAGGATCAAATCCTGCACGATGTAATCCTCATAGCCCTTGAATGTCGAGCCTTCAGGCAGATGGTCGGGTTTGAGGATCTTACTCTCGTCGATGGTCAGTTTGTTGTTCTTAGAGCCTCGGCGGCGGGGCTTGCCACGACTGCCCTTGTTGCCAGAGCGCGGCTTGGCTTGTTTCTCCATGCCTGAGGGTTTGATGTCAGGCTTGCCATTCAAACCTTTTAGCCGAGCGTTTTCATCGCGCAGGGCCTGGATGTCCTTCTTTAACTGGGCATTGTCCTCCAGAACCTGCAGCAGCAGCTTCTTTAACTCTTCAATATCCAGATCATCAATAGGAGCAAGCAATTGTGTCATCAACGAAGAGATTCGCACAATTCGTGCCCCTTGTGAATCTCTCTACGGAAAAAAATTACCCGGACTTTTTCCGATGTTACGTACTTGTGTTGTAACTTCCATTGCTCGCTGTCGGTGTGCCCAGACCTGCTGGCCAGTAATCCAATACGGAGACGCCAGTGGCTGTTAAGTTGGCTGTCGCGCTGTTGTTCTCGATTTCCAAAGTGTAAGTGACTTGATCACCGTTACCGGTCCCGCTACCAGCGACGATATCTTTGTTGAGCTCAAGATCAATTCTGTTAACCGGAGGTCCCGATAGATTGAAGCAGACAACAAATTCGTCATCTTCATTCGGGGTAGGATAGGTTCCGTTGTTTGGCGCTGAATCCAGATCATCCTCAGTTTGCGTTGTAACCTCAGCGTAATTACAGATATTTGCGCCGAGATTTTCGGCCGTAATCTCAGCTTCAATAGTCACGGAGATAGACGCACCTGGCGCGAGAGAAGGAATGGTCCAAATGTTTGTCGACGTGTTGTACTGGCCACTGCTCGCTGTCGGTGTACCCAAAAAGGCAGTTGGGAAGAAATCAGTAACGGTAATGTTCGTTGCCGTGACAAAGTTTGTGTTTGGAGCGCTATCGTTGTTTGTCAACTCGAGGACATATGTCACGGTTGAGCCATTAACTGTTCCACTGCCTGGGGCAATGCTTTTGGTCAATTCTAGATCGACAACGCCGTTTGGATAAGGGTCACCCGTTACACAAGCACCAATTTGAGTCAGTATATGCTGGAGATTTGGGGTCGCTGGTGGAATAGAACTATAGCTGTATGAAAAACTTGAAAGTCCACTCGGGAAGAAAACCTCGCCAGCCCCTCGGTCAGTCGGAGAGTCTGAGGAAGATTCCCCAAGGATGCCAGTCAGGCTATTAGCCGTGTAAGTGAATGATGGGTTTGCATTGACCGGCGAAACACTCGTCGCGGCAGGAAACACTACATGATCAATATGGCTGCTGTTATCGCCGTCAATTGAGCCATCGACATCCATGACCAAAACAACCAGGCTATCAATGTTACCGCCCGCTGGGGTGAAAGTGAAATTCACGCCATTCGTATTGTTGCTCCAGTGATAACAAGTTTCAAAAAGACCGTTCTCGAATTCAGGCGGGTCGGTGTCGCAAGCGTTGTTCGTTGGAGGCAGCTCGTTAATGTCACCTGTAATTGCGATCGTCCAATTTTGACCGTAGGCGTCGGTTACGGTTCCGCCACTTGGTGCTAGAACTTGGTTTAGACCAGAAAATAGATTGCCTTGGAAAGTGGAGCCAGCCGGACAAGACATAGATCCCATGCCGCCTTCGCCCATTGAGTCGATCGTGAAACAAACTTCTGCTTCGTCGTCTTCGCCTGTTTTTGTTTCCCCTACTTTTGAATCCCGATCCTCTTGGTCCGCCGATTTAACAAATACGGTGTTACAAACAATACGACCTTCACCCAATCCATCAATCTTTACTACGATCGTCAGTGTGATTGAAGCACCTGCCGCCAGTTTTTCGATTACCCATTCGCCCGTTACAGGATCATAGTTGCCATTACTGGATGAAACAAATTCAACACCAGCCGGCAACAGATCTTCAACTACGATATTTGAGGCATCAATAACAGCTTCAGCCCGATCACTGTTCGTGACAGTGATTGTATATGTTACAAGATCATCCATATTGGTTCCACGAACAGTGTTCACAGATTTGTCGACTTCTAGATCGATCTTCGTTGGTGAACCGCCACCGCCAGACTTCGCGGTGAAACTCGCACAATCTTCGTCATCATCAACTGCATTATTTCCAACCATGTCGCCCGGAACACTGTCCCAGTCGTGAGTCTCTAAATTTTTCTGATCAGTGGATAGAACCTGAGCACAATTGGTGACCACACCCGATAATGCTGTTACTTGGACAACGATCCTCAATCTCGCAACAGTGCCACTGGGAATATTGCCCACGGTCCACACGCCGTCATTAGAATTGTAGGAACCCTGAGTAACAGATTCTACGGAACTAAAACTAACGCCGTTAGGAAGCAGATCCTCAACAGTAACGCCCGTAGCGTCTACGACATCCACGTTTGCTACAGTAATAGAGTAGGTGATTTGATCGCCCAGGCTCGCTTCGGTCAAATCACCAATAACAGATTTGGCCAGCTCAAGATCGATAGTGCCAATAATTTCAATTTCAGTGCAGGCTTCATCATCTTCTCGAGGATTGCTGATTGCTCCGGGGTCAGAGTTAGGATCAGCTTGAGCTGTACCATGTTGGTTCGTCGCCGTTACCATCGCACAGTTGAGGGGCTTGTCGCCTTGATTACCAGTGATGTTGGCCGTGATTTCCAAAGTAGCGCTGCCGCCTGACCCGGCCAAACCACCAACATTCCAGTTACCGGATCCGCTGCTGTAAGAGCCTTGAGACGCGGACGCGGCGTTATAAGATGTACCGGCAGGCAACAAATCGTTGACCACAACGCCACTTGCAGCGCCGGCGCCAGAATTTGTCACTGTAATAGTGTACTTAACCGTGGCACCAGCTCCGGCTGCTGGTCTCGCATCACTAACCGATTTTGTAACGGAGAGATTAATTGGATCAGCACCTGCATCGACAGTGAAACAATAAGTCGACTCATCGTCCTCGCCGCGTAATATTTCACCGGCAATCGAATCAACGTCATCTTGCGCCGAAGCCTTAACATAAGCGGTATTACATATGGTTTGACCTTCGGTACCCGCTTGAATGATCGCCCCGATGACCAGCTGTATCGAATTGCCAAGTGCCAGGCCGCCTAACGACCACTCGCCGCTACCAGACTGATAGTCATTTTGGTTGGAGGATAGGAAACCCAACCCTTGGGGCAACAAATCATAAACAACAACGTTTGTGGCATCCAAAGAGCCTGTCGCTGAGTTGTTTGTCAGGGTTACGGTGTAAATAATAGTGTCGCCAACAGCAGTGCCACTGCTTGGGTCGATTGTTTTGGAAACTTCTAGATCCGTTCCTTTCGACCCGCCACCGTCGCTTGACACTGTAAAGCAGACCTCTGCTTCGTCATCCTCACCCAGCTTCGTTTCTCCGTAGGTAGAATCTTTATCTGTCTGATCAGCTGACTTCACAAGCGCCGTGTTACATATGGTTTGACCCTCAGTCCCAGCTTCGATGGTCGTTTCGATGATCAACGTCTTGGCCTCACCTGCGGTCAATGTGCTGATGTGCCACTCTCCTGTCCTGTCATCCCAAGTCCCCCCGGTCACTGAATCAAATTTTATTCCAGCCGGAAGTGAGTCTTTCAGTACGACATTGGTGGCGTCCAAAACATCGCCATCGAAATTGCTATTGTGAACGATGATTTGGTAGGTAACCGTTCCGCCAACAGTTGTGTCGCTACCTTGAACAATGATCTTTTGAACATCGAGATTGATTTCAGTTGCCCGTTGCGCCTCAGCGCTCAAAATTGGGAGGAGAAGGAAAGCAAAAAGCAAGGCAAAACAGCGAACCACTGCAGCACCTGACGAAGCCAAGCGCGCAAACAAAGACAAAACTGGAGTCCCAATACGATCCAAAGAGGGATTCCACCTGTCGGTGCCTAAGCGTCTTTCTGCTCGATTGTTACTTGCGTCAAGTTTATCGAAATAAATTTTTGCCCTTTGATCTTGACAAAGACACCTAGTCTCGTTCTCGGAGTGATTCGCTGGCATAATATTCGCAATATCGTAATTCATGGATCGTTTTTCTTCGCATTTTGCAACAAGTGAACCGACGGGTGGCCGGAGTCCTATGGCTCCTACCAATTTTCGTGAATGAGTTAGTTTTGTCTGTAAGCAGTTGAAATTGCTCGACATCTAAAATTCCCTGTTCGATTCCTCCACCATCATTGGTCACATAGGATCATAAAATCCTAATTTGCGACCAAATCGGGCACCCTGAATACTGCGCAAGTACTATGCCAGAACTCTCGCAATTTGGGACAATGCCTAAAATTAGATGCTTTTAGTGAAAAATGAATGAATTCAGCGTTTTACAAAACGAACGATTCACAAAATCATGGAAAAATTCGACTCCATTTTCTGAAATCGAGAAGCGGAAGGCCAAGGCCCGAGCTTACTTTAACGAAGGAGTCCCGTCATTAGTCATTGAATTGGGATATTATCCACAGGACACACTATATCTAGTAAGCTCTAGATCTTTGTATCAGTCAGTCTTGGTGGAATCTAAGGGCCCGCAGCGGCCTTATTCCTGCTCTAATCTATTCAAGGCAGCGGTAAATCCGCTCAATGAAAGAGGAATTCGAACGGCTTGGTTTTCAATATTGCGAAAAACCAGCTGAGAGGCCGTTTCAGCTTTCATTGCAGAGATTGAGGCTTCGTTTGGCGACCACCTTGCGCGACAACCCGCATTGGTACAGCGAACAATAGTTGCCCTGTCTTCCAAACCGTTTTCGTGAACAAGATAAGCACCAAAAGGAATGTCGACCCCTAAAGGCACTAACATGAAGCTAATCCAAGGACTGTTTTCGTCCTTACGACCGATGGCGATCTGGGCCAGCGTTTTGCCAGTTGAGTTTTGCGAAACGGATTGAATCATTTCACAAAGCTTCTTCTTGCTTTCAGGAATCGCCTGACAACGAACAGTCCAAGTTTTGAATTGTTCTGTAGTCAAGCCTTGTGCTGAGGCTGTCGACGCGTAAACCGCTCCAAAAAGGGCAAAAAGACCAGCTACAAGAACCCAAATATACCGCACGCTCGAAGGCCTTTCTTAAGTTAGCTGTCGAAAACGACTCGGACCATTGCCTCGTAATAACTGAAACCGACTCCACTGCAAAGGCTTTTTCTTCTGATAATGCCTTTGGAATCAACGGCTTGAATGAAAACAATTAGTGATCATTCAACAAATATCCTTCTGCTTGCTTGAAAGGAGTGACTAGGCTATCGCGTTTGGTCAGGCCATAAGGAGAATCCCGTTGATGACTGAGTTGTGTTTCATGACCGCTACCGAGCTAAAGACGCTGCTCGACAGTCAGCAAATTTCAGCAGTGGAACTCTTAGAAGCCCACGCTCAACAAATTGAGCAAACCAATCCGATTTTGAACGCATTGGTTACACTCGACATTGACGGCGCCATGGTTCAAGCACAAGAGATAGACAGTCAACGGTCTAAGGGGCTAAAACTTGGTATCTTGGCCGGCCTTCCAATAGCCATCAAAGACCTCTTCGATACCAAAGGCATGAAAACAACCTACGGATCGCGGATTTTTGCCGATCACATCCCCAAATCAGATCATGCACACGTAAAAAGGTTAAGAGACGCCGGAGCCATAATACTTGGTAAAAGCAACACGCCGGAATTTGCCTTCTCTGGTCAAACAGCGAATGGCGTATTTGGTAAAACGCTCAATCCAGTGAACTTATCTAAAACACCGACAGGATCTTCAGGAGGTGCAGCCAGCGCACTGGCCGCCGGTATGGTCGCGTTAGCAGACGGCAGCGACTTTGGCGGCTCGGCTCGCACACCAGCATCAGTTACCAATACGGTTGGATTTCGCCCATCAAACGGTCTGGTGCCGATGTATCCTAACCTCACTCCCCATGCCTACTTCAACACGGCTGCTCCCATGGCTAGAACGGTCACAGACATCGCCTTGATGTTGGAGGTTATGACCGGTGGTGTCGTGAAAGCTAAGGGTTTAGAGCGAGATATGAAAGGCCTGAAGATAGCTTGGAACATGTCACCCCAGGACTATAGGGTTAGCAAGGATATCCAATTCGTTTTGAATTCGCAAAGCCAGGTTTTTGAAGACATGGGCTGTGAACTGAAAACTGCCGACCCTAACGTACCCAATGTTTCACAAGTTCATGATTTCATGAACTATTTCTCTGTTCAAGCGCTCGCCGATAGTTTCTCAGAAGAAGAGCAAGAGTTGCTTGGGAGCGTCATGAGAAACAGAGGGCGCTCGGCTCTGAATTTCACAACTCAGGACTTCATGAAGAACTCTGCCGGCATCGTTGAAGTATCCGTCGAGATGGATCGGTTTTTTGAAACCTACGATCTCCTGGCCTGGCCTGCCATGCAAAATGAAGCTTTTGGCATCGATCAGGATGACGTCAAACTTGATCTGGATTGGCGATGCATGAGCTTGGCTCCGATCGCCGGATTACCCGCTATATCTGTACCCGCAGGTTTTTCCCAAAACGGTATTCCGGTTGGTTTGCAATTGATGGCAAGGCAAGGGAACGACGAGCTTGTTTTGCAAGCTGCTTACGCCTTTGAGCAAGCAACAGCCTTTGGCGAAGACAGGCGGTTGGACCCTGACTTAGGCTCAAAAAAAATAAAAACAGGAAGTGTTACCTATGAGATCCACTAAAGTAATCCATATCGTCTCATGCCACGCAGAGGGCGAAGTTGGTGATGTGATCGTTGGCGGTGTTGCGCCACCGCCCGGTGACACCCTTTGGGATCAGGCTCGTTGGATAGCCCAAAACCAGGAACTAAGGAACTTGGTGCTTCAAGAGCCAAGAGGTGGCGTTTTCCGGCACGTCAACCTCTTGGTGCCGCCAAAAAACCCGAAAGCAGCGGCGGCTTGGATCATCATGGAACCTATTCACACCCCTCCGATGTCCGGCTCGAACTCCATTTGTGTATCAACAGTGCTCCTCGACACTGGCATCATTCCTATGGAAGAACCGGTCACGAAGTTCACGCTAGAAGCGCCTGGCGGGCTGGTTGACGTCGAAGCAGAATGTTGTGATGGCAAAGCAAAGCGCATCAAAATTCAAAATCACCCGTCATTTGCGGACAAAATGGATGCAAATCTCGAAGTTGAAGGCCTAGGCTCGATCACCGTTGATACTGCCTATGGCGGTGATTCATTCGCCTTTGTTGACGCCAAAGCTCTGGGGTTTAGTCTCGAACCACATGAAGCAAAAGACATCGCCACACTTGGCGTCAAAATCACCAAAGCGGCAACCGAACAACTCGGTTTTTCACACCCTACCAATCCAGATTGGAACCACATCTCGTTTTGTTTTTTCTCTGGCTCCATGCAAAAACGGGACGGCACGCTCACCAGCAAGGGTGCGCTGGTGATTGAACCCGGCAAACTCGACCGTTCACCCTGTGGCACAGGTATTTCTGCACGCATGGCGCTGATGCATGCAAGAGGCCAGATGAAAGTCGGAGATCCCTTCATCGGCACGTCCATTATTGATTCTGAATTTCACGGAAGAATCGAAAGCGAAACAATGGTCGGCGATAAACCTGCTATCGTTCCAAGCCTCTCCGGCAGGGCGTGGATCACAGGCACTCACCAATTGATGGTTGACCCTGACGATCCGTGGCCAACGGGGTACCGTGTCGGCGATACTTGGCCGATGATCTAGACGCCGGCACTTTACGTGCTGAAAGCTCTCAGCAATTGTTCCACTGCGCGTACTGGTGTCATTTGAGAGGCCAGGATTTTAGCTTCAATGGACGGGATGAGTTCTGCAACTTTTTTGTTCGATCTCAATTGATCCAACAACTGCCCTTCTAGCATCGACCAAGTCCAATCAATCTGTTGCTGCTGGCGCTTGTCTTGTAACTCTCCGCTATCACTAAGCTTTTGATAATAAGAAGAAATAGAGCCCCATATCTCGTCCAACCCTTTGCCTAACATAGCACTGCAAGTCTCAACAGGCGGGTTCCAATTAGGGCTAATTGCCTTCATCATGTGGAGAGCACCCGCGTAGTCTCTTGCCGCTTGTTTCGCTTTGATCTCGTTCGAGCCATCCGCTTTGTTCACGACGATCATATCGGCGATTTCCAGGATGCCCTTCTTGATCCCCTGCAGGTCATCTCCGGCGCCTGGCAGCATCAAGACCAGGAAGAAGTCGACCATCCCAGCGACGGTTACTTCCGACTGTCCCACGCCGACTGTCTCGATCAGAATGGTATCGAAACCTGCTGCTTCACAGAGTAAGGTCGTCTCCCTCGTTGCCCTCGCCACACCACCCAAAGATCCAGCCGAGGGCGACGGACGGACAAAGGCATTAGGATCAATTGACAATCGCGCCATTCGGGTTTTGTCACCCAAAATGGAGCCGCCCGTGCGGGTCGAACTGGGGTCAACTGCCAGGACGGCGACCTCTTTCTCACGATCCGTCAAAAAGGTACCAAAAGCATCGATGAAAGTGGACTTTCCTACACCCGGAACGCCGGTAATTCCGATTCTCCGCGCTGCTCCAGTTTTGGGAAGTACCGCCGTCAGCACATCCTGTGCCAAGGATTGATGGTCAGGGTTTCGGCTTTCCAGAAGCGTGATAGCGCGTGCCAGAATGGTCCGGTCTCCGGCCTCTAGGCCAGCGACATAATCATCAAGAGTAAGCTGTCTGCGCAACGGTGTTATTCCGCTGCTTCGGCGTAGCCAAGCTCGCGATTAAGAGAATGCATCAAGTCTACTGCCGCTTCTGAAATCACCGTCCCTGGTGGGAAAATAGCCTTGGCACCAGCGGCATAGAGTTCATCATAGTCTTGAGGTGGAACAACGCCGCCCACAACGATCAGAATATCTTCACGGCCCAATCGTTCCAATTCAGCCTTTAGAGCCGGAACCAGCGTCAGGTGGCCAGCTGCTAAGGATGACGCACCGATAATATGAACATCATTCTCCACGGCCTGTTTCGCCGCCTCTTCAGGTGTTTGGAATAGAGGGCCGATATCAACATCGAAGCCCAAATCCGCAAAAGCAGAAGCGATCACCTTTTGGCCACGATCATGGCCATCCTGGCCCATCTTAGCGACCAGGATACGCGGGCGGCGCCCTTCCTTGTCAGAGAATTCCTCAACCAAAGCTGTCAATTGCTGTACTGATGCCACGGACTCACCCATCTCACTGCGATAGACCCCTTGGATAGCACGGGTTTCGGCCACATGGCGACCCCAGACTTTCTCCAACGCGGAGGAGATCTCCCCCACTGTGGCTTTTGCTCTAGCAGCCTGAACGGCGAGATCGAGGAGGTTGCCGCCGCCTGTTTGTGCAGACTGTGTCAGGTTTGCCAGTTTCTCTTGGCAAACGGCTTCATCTCGCTCTGCTCTCAATTGTTTTAACTGAGCCAACTGTTGCTCGCGGACAGCGGAGTTATCGACTTTGAGAACTTCAATGTTGTCGTTCTCCTGCGCTTGGTATTTGTTGACGCCAACGACGGTTTGCTTTCCGGAATCAATGCGTGCTTGGGTGCGGGCTGCGGCCTCTTCAATACGAAGCTTCGGCAATCCTGCTTCGATGGCTTTCGCCATGCCACCCATTTCCTCGATTTCTTGGATATGGCTCCAAGCTTTGGCGGCCAAGTCATGAGTCAGGCGCTCGACGTAGTAAGAGCCCCCCCATGGATCGATCACTTTACAGGTGTCGGTTTCTTGCTGAAGAAAGAGCTGGGTATTCCGGGCAATGCGTGCGGAAAAGTCCGTCGGTAAAGCCAATGCCTCATCAAGCGCATTAGTATGCAGCGATTGTGTTCCGCCCTGTGTCGCGGCCATCGCCTCAATGCAAGTTCTTGTGACGTTGTTGAATACATCTTGGGCCGTCAGAGACCAACCAGAGGTCTGGCAATGCGTGCGAAGTGACAAAGATTTCTCCGATCGGGGATCGAAAGGTTTGATCAACTTTGCCCACAACATGCGGGCGGCGCGCATTTTCGCCACTTCCATGAAGAAATTCATGCCGATGGCCCAGAAGAAAGACAAACGCGGCGCAAAAGCATCAATGGTTAGCCCTGCGTTCACACCGGCGCGAGCATACTCAACACCATCAGCCAGAGTATAAGCCAACTCTAGATCAGCCGTCGCCCCGGTTTCTTGCATGTGGTAGCCAGAGATTGAGATTGAGTTAAACTTTGGCATTTTCTCAGACGTGTATGCAAAGATGTCCGAGATAATCCGCATCGAGTTTTCTGGTGGGTAGATGTAAGTATTGCGCACCATGAACTCTTTGAGAATATCGTTCTGGATCGTGCCCGACAACTGCTCTGGCTTCACACCTTGTTCTTCACCAGCAGCGATGAACAAGGCCATAATTGGTAACACTGCACCGTTCATAGTCATTGACACCGACATTTGATCCAGCGGGATACCGTCAAAGAGCTTTCGCATGTCAATGATCGAATCAATCGCCACGCCCGCCATACCAACGTCGCCTGGCACACGGGGATGATCTGAATCATATCCGCGGTGTGTTGCAAGGTCGAAGGCAACCGACAGCCCCTTTTGGCCAGCGGCTAAGTTCCGGCGATAGAAGGCGTTTGAGTCAGCGGCGGTCGAGAAGCCAGCATACTGGCGTACCGTCCAAGGTTTAGTGACATACATGGACGGGTAAGGACCGCGTAAAAATGGCGGCTTCCCTGGGAAAGTATCCAGGAAATCCAAACCCTCCAGATCCGCTTGAGTGTAGGAAGTTTTGATTGCCAACCCTTCTGGGGTCATCCATGGCTGCCGTTCGGACTTAGTGGCGGCGCTGTTTGTGTTAAACGCAATCTTTGAGAAATCAGGGATAGAACTCATGCCGCATTCTCCAACAATTCTAGGACCGGGGCAAGAACCGCCGGAACATCCAGACCTAAGTAAATAAAACCTGAAATCCCGGCCTTCTCATAGTCTGAGACTAGTTCACCAGGATTGCCTGCCAAGAAAATTTTCTCAGCGCCTTGGTCTTTCAACGATTGCGCTAAGGACACCGCACTTTCCTTATAATCGGTATCCGCGCCACAGATCACAGCAACTTTTGCGCCACTCTCAGCAAAGCCATCACCTTGTTTGGCCCGAATGCCACCGGCTTCAAAGAAGTTCTTCGCGAAGCTAGCCCGTGGTGTGTACGAGGAGAGGTCACCAACCGTAGCAAGATAGACGCTTGGATCGTCGAGCTTCTGCGCTCGGTCACGCAATGCCTCGAAATCAGCGGCCAAATTGCTTGGCTTCAGCGCCATGTCAGAGCTTGCAGTGCCAGCCAGATTTGGACTGATCTCATCATCAATATTCGGAAATTCACTAACGCCTGTGATGGGCCTTTTTCGGGTCGCCACCTTAGCTCGTCGTTTTCCCAGGGCCGTTCTAATGCCTTTCTGCAAGGTTCCAGACTTAAGCGCCTGAACAATGCCGCCGTTCGCTTCCATCGCTTGGAATTGCCGCCATACAGCTTCGCTCAGAGAAGTCGTCAACGCTTCCAAAAAGCCCGATCCAGCGGCAGGATCAATCACTTTATCCAAGGAAGATTCTTCCATCAGGATCGATTGAACATTACGTGCGATCCGACGGCCAAAGCCTGAACTTTCAGCCGTAGCAAAATCATACGGCATGACCGTGACGGCATCGGCACCACCGACGGCACCGGCGAAGCAAGCCGCCGTCCCACGCAACATGTTTACCCAAGGGTCATAACGCGTGAACATCCGGTCAGCAGATCTTGCCGTTATCGACATAGGCACGGAGGCAGCATCGACCCCACAGGCCGTTAGCATAGAGGACCAAAGCTGACGTGCGGCTCTTAACTTCGCGATTGAGGCAAAGAATTCGGCGTCAACAGCGAAGGTGAATGAAATGAGGTTGGCTGCCTTCTCTAAAGCCAGACCACGCTTTTCCATCGCCCTGAGATAAACAAGCGCTGTTGATAGAGCTGCTGCGATTTCCTGGCCATCGGTTGCACCGGCATAATGGTAGGCTGCTGCATTGACATCAAACAACCTAGAAGAAGAGCCGATTGTGTCACAAAGAGGAAGCAACTGAACGATCTGTTGATCGAGGTCGTCTGTAAACTCGCCCGAGATGGCACTATCAGCGATTGGGTCTGCTCCAACAGACAACTGGAGCTGCTCAGCATTCACAGATTTCTTAGCAGCCAGGGCAAGAAGACGTTCAGCCGTTTTTTGTTCTTGTGTCGGTGCTTTTAATGAGATTTTGATCAAATCAAAAAGAACGCCGTCTAGTGCGGCCTCAAGAGGGCCATTCAGAACACTTTCATCCCCGACATGAAGCAGAAGACCGTTCACGCCACATTCAAGGTCATCCAGGATAGCTTTGTTGGCCCCATCACGACCTAAATCTCGGTGTTCCTGCATGAGGGTCCAAGGCTGATCAGAGACATCAATCCTAGCTCTCTCTTCTTCCGTCGAGCTGTAGAGACCTTTGACCTCAAACCCGTCTTCGGATTGCCGGTTGATCTTCTTATCGAAGGGGGCCCCTTTTAGACTCTGTTCAACAAGCGATCGCCAAGCCTGCTCATCAATGGAAGGGAAATCGTTCGCTAGGGATAGATTAAGTTCGTTCATCAAGAACCTCTAAAGGTCGCCTACAACTAATTTACCGTCGCTATATCAGTTTTTTCATAACCATAAAACAAAAATAGCAGCGATCCCTCGCTGCTATTTCGTCACAATCTATGTTCATTTACAGGCGACAAGCGGTCGAAATCTTAAGCCGCTGGCGGCTGAGCTTCTTCTCCATCTGCGGCCTTAGCGACTTTCTCTTCAGCTGGCGCCTCTTCAGAAACCGCTTTCTCAACGGGCTTCTTTCGTCTCGGGCGACGCTTGGGAGCTGCCGGTTTCTCTGCTACTTCTTCGGTCGGCGGCACAGCATCAAGCAACGAAGGTTGTGGTTGTCCTTCATCAACGGCTGGCTGAGGTTGACTCTCAATAGCAACCGGGGCTTCGATGGTTGGTTGCGCACCATTAACCGCAGGATGCGCTTCCGAACCAGCAGTTTGAACAACGGGTTGATCGCTTTCTGCTGGATCATCCGCACTGACCTCCTCAACCTTCTTAGGCTGGGGAGGGTTTTGCACGTTGTGAATTCGCAAATAATGCTCACCGTGTTGGTAATAGCCTTCGGCTCTCACATATTCGGAAGCCGTTAAAGCGTCTCGAGCCAAAGCCATGTACTTTTCATACACTTGAAAAGCGTTGCCACGTACCTTTACGTCAGGACCACTTGAATCATAGACATGATTTCTTGACGGCTGGTTGGGCTTACGACCACCACCTCCGCCACCTGAACGATTACGACCACGGCGACCGCCTGATCCTTGAGATCCTTGTCTCATACGAACCTTCTACAAAGTTACTAATATCTAATTCAAAGGCTTAGCCGCGACGAATCTGCCGCGCCAGTCATTGGTATCAAAACTGGATTTAAGCCTTTGCTGCACTCACGACCCATCTATTGGTCGGTGCCAGCGTTTCCACTAATCTCTTACTAGCAGGTCTAGTGTGCATGTCCAAAACAATTTGACGAAAGTTGGGCAATAATCACTCTTGGCAGGCCAGCCAAGTCGAGCTTCTTTCCAACGACTCGCCAACCTGAGTTCGTTAACAGCTTCTCGATCGCTGACGGCTGTTGATATCCGTGTTCAAGAACCAAGAACCCACCTTCATGGAGAACAGAGGGAACCTGAGAGATAATCTGCTTATAATCTGCTAATCCTTCGTCAGGTGCAACCAAAGCCGCCATCGGATCGAATTCTCTCACCTCCGGCTCTAGATCTTCAATTTCCTCCGCCGCGATATAGGGAGGGTTGGAGATTATTAGATTGAATTTCAGATCCAGTCCCTTGCACCAATTGCCGACCAAGAACTCGGATCTCTCGCTCAGGCCTAAGTCCTGGCTGTTGGTCTTTGCCGTTGCAACAGCGTCTATCGAAAAATCGACGCCGAGCCCGGAGGCATCAGGCCACTCTGAGAGCAACGATAGAAGCAAACAACCACTACCCGTACCTAAGTCAAGGATTGTCGGCGCTTCCGGTAAGTCCTGTCGGAGTTCGAGACAAGCTTCGATCAGTGTTTCGCTGTCCGGCCGAGGATCAAGAGTTTCTGCACTGATTTTGAACGGAAGTGACCAAAACTCCCGCATCCCAAGAATTCGGCTAACAGGCTCTCGCCGCTTTCGACGCTTAACCATTGTTTCGAAGTTAAGTTTTTGTTCGCAGGATAGAATCTGGTCGTATTTCAGCAGCAAGTCTTCTTTGGAGAATCCCGTTGCGGCCGTGAGCAACAATCGAGCGTCTAACCCACCACCGTCTATTCCATTGTTCTTGAATTCGCTCGCAGCCCAAGCAATGGCCTCACTAACGGTGACCATAATTGGCCTCTACTGCTCCATCTCAGCAAGCATGGCGGCCTGATCTTCGGTTGTCAGCGCGTCAATAACCTGATCCAAGGCTTCGCCTGCGAGGACCTTATCCAGCTTGTAGAGCGTCAAGTTGATACGATGATCCGTCACCCGACCTTGCGGGAAATTATATGTGCGAATTCGTTCAGAGCGATCGCCACTACCGACTTGGCTTTTGCGGTTCTGCGCTCTTTCAGCATCGACTTGAGCGCGCTGTTGATCATAAATGCGAGCGCGCAAGACCGTCATGGCTTTCGCTTTGTTTTTATGCTGGGATTTTTCATCCTGCTGGGTCACCACCGTGCCAGTTGGCAAGTGAGTAATACGAACGGCAGAATCAGTGGTGTTAACGTGCTGACCACCCGCCCCTTGAGCGCGGTAGGTTTCGATGCGCAGATCTTTGGTTTCAATCTCAACGTCAACTTCCTCGGCCTCTGGGAGTACCGCAACTGTCGCCGCGGAAGTGTGAATTCGGCCACCTGATTCAGTTTCCGGGACCCGCTGTACACGGTGAACGCCGGACTCAAATTTCAGCCTTGAGAAAACGTTGGTGCCTGTCACCATCATGGAGGCTTCTTTGATCCCGCCAATGCCAGTATCGGAAATACCCATGACCTCGACACGCCAACCATGTTCAGAAGCGTAGCGTTGATACATGCGCATCAAATCGCCACCGAACAATGCGGCCTCATCACCACCAGTGCCAGCCCTGATTTCGAGAATGGCATTACGCGCGTCGGCTTCGTCTTTCGGCAGAAGCAGAATCTGGATTTCTTTTTCGAGGGCCTCGAGATAAGCGGCCAGGCTTGCTTTTTCTTCTTCCGCAATCTCTTTCATTTCACTGTCGAGATCTGGATCCGCCAGCATTTCGCTGGTTTCTGCAAGTTCTTCTTCGGCCTTTTTAAATTCATTGATCTTCTCAACCAAAGGCGTTGTGTCCGCGTACTCACGGGTTAGCTTCGTGTATTCAGCCGAGGAAGGGTCACTGTGAGAAGATAGCAAGGACTGAAGCTCTTCGTGACGGTTTGCTACCCGATCTAGATTGGCTTGAAGGTTCATTTCACCCCTCCCTGATAGCCCAGAAGTTCATCAGCAAGACTTTCTAAAGCAACCGCTTTTTGTTCTCCTGTTGAAAGATCCTTCACCTGCATTTCGCTCTTCGCAAGCTCGTCATCACCAAAAATCATAGCGAACTTGGCGCCTGCTTTATCAGCGCGTTTCATGCGCTTAGGCAGATTGCCCGCGTAGGCCAAATCAACCGACAGTCCCTGGCGGCGCAGGTCGTCGGCAATCGCACCCGCTTTCGCTTCGGCGTCGGGCCCAAGCGGCACCAATGCTGTCAACATTGGCTTCGTTGGCTCTTCACTCAATAATAAGGCCATACGATCAATGCCCGCTGCCCAGCCAACGCCGGGGGTCACAGGGCCACCCATTTGGCCAACCAGTCCATCATAGCGACCACCGGCAAGAACCGCAGACTGAGCACCGAGCTCGGTCGTCGTAAATTCAAATGCCGTGTGGCAATAGTAATCCAGACCACGCACGAGGCGATCATTGAGTTGATAGGCGATGTCCAAGCGGTCCAGGCCATCTTTGACGGCACCAAAGAAATCTTGAGAGGCTTGGTTCAAATAGTCTTTATAGCTGGGTGCGCCAGCGACCAGGACACGGTCTCCCGCATCTTTTGAATCGAGGATCCGTAAGGGATTTTTCAATAGGCGATTTTTGCTATCATCCGAAAGCTTGTCATAGTGTCCCTGGAAGTATTCAATGAGGACCGAGCGAAAGACGTCCCGACTTTCATTGTCGCCCAATGTATTCAGCTCGAGCGTAACCCGATCTTTCAAACCAAGCTCTTCCAGAACCATGGCTCCTGCAGCCAAAACTTCAACGTCACCCGTTGGCTGTGGTACACCAATCAGCTCCAAGCCAATCTGGTGCAACTGACGATAGCGACCCTTTTGCGGTCTCTCATAGCGGAACATCGGACCGGCATAGAAAAATTTACAAGGAACCGACTGGGTTAGGCCGTTGGAAATGAACGCCCTGGCGACGCCGGCAGTGTTTTCCGGACGTAACGTAACCGACTCACCATCACGAGCTTCAAACGTGTACATTTCTTTGGTGACAACATCTGATGTATCACCCAATGTTCTGGCAAACACAGAGGTCAGCTCAAAGATTGGCGTTGCCATTTGGTCGTAGCCGTAACGCTCCGCCACTTGGCGCGCTGTTTCTGTCACAAAATGATGACGCCTGAACTCCGTTGGCAGAAGGTCTCTGGTTCCACGGATTGGCTGTAACTTGGCCACGTTCAAACTCCAATTTTATTTGTTTAACACGACAAAAAGCCCTTCTCACAGAAAGGGCTTTTTTCAGGGCATTCATAAAAGGCTTTAGTAAACCCGTATTTAAGGAGCTTAGTCAAAGAATGCAATGGCATAGCCAATCGCATTCCAAACAGCTGCGAAAACGGGAGTTTAGTTAGCGGAAGCCAGCAACTCTTCTGGATTCAGGGAAATATCAACCGAGTATCCATCGTTAAGACCAGCGGGCGAAACCGCCTTGCCGTCTACAGAGATACTTAAGCCGTCGAAACTACCCGTCAGCAAACGAAGGTCTGTTTGATCAGGTATTTCCTGAGTTTCACCCGGCTGCATAACCTTTGAGAGCAAAATCTCATCACCTGGCTTGCGAATTTGCAACCAAGCGAGTTGCTTAGCGTGGATAACAACACGGGAAGGAACAACGCCGTTAATTTCAGCAGCAGTCGGCAATGGTGTCACAGCAGCAACCTCACTGCCCGGCTTGGGTTCCGGCAAAGGCGCCAATCCGTCAGGTGCCGCCAAACGCTCGGAAGAAATGTCACCTTCGTCAACTTCCAACGCTTCTGCCTCAGTACCAAGAGAAGCAACAGCTTCAACCGCATTAACCTCGGCTGGGTCGTTCAGGCTGCTTTGCTCACCGTTTGTAGCATCTATGACGATCGGACCGTCGCTAAAGAGATCTTCTTCTGCTTCAGCCGATGTAACAGCATCATCGTTCACACCTTCGGCACTTACGTCCGCGCCAGTGGGCTGGTCTTCTGTCTCATTATACATGTTCAAAAGATTTTCAGAAATGTTAGCGACTGGTGTTGTTTGCTGACCTTCACGACCAATAACAAAATACCATCCAACGAAGAACACGGCTGCTAACGCCACGGCACCGACGAGAATAGGGAGTTTAGGAATGTGAAAGGATGAAGCAGCGGACTCACCGCCTAAAGAAGAATTCGGCACTGGCTGAGAAACTGGCGCAGCCCCAGATGACTCCTCTTTGTACAGAGCCACCATTTTATCTACCGGTAACCCCAGATAGGTCGAATAGGTGCGAATGAAGCCAGTTGCGTAGGTATCCCCTGGCAACTCATTGTATTGGCCACTTTCGAGATATTGAATGTAGACCGCACGGATTCTCAAAGTTTCCGCGACTTGGTAAACCGTTTGACCATAGGCTTCACGGTAAGCAGTCAAAATCACCGGGAGAGGCTGTCCCGCCCACTGCTGTTCATCAAAATCAAATTGCTCAGGCGCAGCCACATTTCGAAACGTTGTTCGAACTTGCTCACTGCCTAGATTAACGGACTCATCACCCTTATTTTCACTAATCATCTTCGAAAACTTCCACTCACTAAAAATAGATGTGAGAAAACTGTAAATATGATTTTGAATATAATAAGCGATTACAGAATTATCAAGTAATTATAATAACTTAGGGAGTTTTTTTAACATTTTTGAAGAGAATCGGGGCGTAACTGGATTCGACCATTACGCACTTGACAACATGCGTCCGAGTCTCTTGCCTCCCACTAAATGAACATGCAAATGTGGCACTTCTTGGTTCGCATCTTGTCCTATATTTGAAAGAATCCTGTAACCACAAGAACTCAGTCCAAGATCGCGTCCGATTTTGCCAATCGCTCGAATGTAAGAAGCAATTTCCTCAGCCGAAGCTTTTGCACTGAAATCATCGAAAGAACAGTAGGCACCTTTCGGAATGACCAAAACGTGGTTTGGCGCCTGAGGTTCAATATCATTGAACGCCAAGACGTGATCGTCCTCATAGACCTTATCACAAGGGATTTCGCCCCGGAGGATTTTGGCAAAAATATTGTTCGGATCGTAGGACATTAGATTTCCCTTCTTATCATTTAGCCCTTGCGAGAGGCTCTTTCTTCGGCTTCGGAGATCTTTTGGCGACGGTCGAGTTCTTGCCAAACATCTGAGGCCAGGACTCCACTCGCGCTCCATAGCACGCTAAGGTGGAACAATAAATCTGCGCTTTCATCAATCAAAAGCTTCTTGTCGCCGCGCATGGCTTCGATAATCGCCTCGACAGCTTCTTCTCCTACTTTTTGGCTGATTTTTGGGACTCCAGCTTGAAACAGACGGTGAGTTCTGGACGATTTATCCCCGCCCCCTGCTTCAAAATCCTCTCGCCTTTGCTCAACAGTGGCAAAAAGCTGGTCAAGTACATGCTGTTCAGACATATCAATTCCCTTCTATCGGTCGGACAGGAATACCAGCCTTGGCCATGAAGGCTTTCGCTTCTGGAATCGAATAGGTGCCAAAATGAAAAATTGAAGCCGCCAAAACGGCGGTTGCGCCACCATCCCTGATGCCTTCAACCAAATGGTCCAGTGTTCCAACGCCACCACTTGCGATGACGGGAACGCTTGTTGCGTCTGAGATCGCTTTGGTTAGTGCAATGTTGTAGCCGGATTTCGTTCCGTCCTTGTCCATTGAAGTGACCAACAATTCACCCGCGCCATAGTCAGCCATTCGCAGTGCCCATTCAACGGCGTCAATACCTGTCTCTTTACGTCCGCCGTGGGTGAAAATCTCAAACTTATTCGGTCCAGTTCTTTTAGCATCAATCGAAACAACAATGCATTGGCTGCCAAATTTGTTTGCGGCTTCTTTTACCAGTTCTGGCTCAAACACTGCGGCTGTATTGATCGAAACCTTATCAGCACCAGACAGTAACAATTTGCGGATATCTTCCGTCTTGCGCACACCGCCACCGACGGTCAAAGGCATAAAACACTGTTCAGCAGTTCGTCGGACGACGTCATAAATAGTGTCACGGTTATCGCTCGAGGCTGTAATATCGAGAAAACAAAGCTCATCCGCGCCTTGTTGATCATAGAGTTTCGCCTGCTCTACCGGATCGCCAGCGTCAATGAGGTCGACAAAATTTACACCCTTGACCACCCGGCCGTCTTTGACGTCAAGGCAAGGGATGATCCGTGCTTTTAACATCCCAGGAACTCCAACGCTTCTTTCGGATCCAAACGCCCATCATAGAGAGCCCGGCCCGAAATCACGCCTTCGAGTTTTCCATCGCTGGCTGCATGCAAAGCCTTGAGGTCATCCATGCCGTTTAGGCCGCCACTGGCCACAACCGGAATGTTAACCGCCGCTGCTAATGCCAAGGTTTCGGTCTGGTTGACCCCTTGCATCGCGCCATCACGGGCAATGTCAGTATAAATGATAGCCGCAACACCTGCGTCTTCGAATTGTTTGGCGAGATCAACGGCTATGGTTTCACCGGTCTCGACCCAACCCTCGACCGCCACTCTGCCCTCTCTAGCGTCAATGCCGACCACAATCTGGCCAGGATAGGCACGACAGGCTTCTTTGACCAAGTCTGGATTTTTGACAGCAACGGTCCCTAGGATCACACGATCAATGCCAGCCGACAGCCAATGGTCGATCATTTTGCGGTCTCTGATTCCGCCGCCAAGTTGCGTTTTCATCGACACTGAGGCCAGAATAGCATTGACCGCCTCTGCATTTCTGGGCGCGCCATCAATCGCGCCGTTCAGGTCAACCATGTGTAACCAAGAAAAACCCAAGTCTTCGAACGATTTTGCTTGGTCACCTGGACTATTACTGAAAACCGTTTCCTTATCCATGTCACCATGAAGCAAGCGAACCACGTTGCCGTCTTTTAGATCAATCGCGGGGAAGAGGATCATTTTGTTAAATCTTTGTTGTAGTACATGCCGCCGACCCACTCGCCGTCGATAAAGGCATAGCGGGAGTTCACACCCCAACATTTGTAACCGAGGTTATCGTAGAGTTTTATCGCGGCCTCTTGTGTGTTTCGAACATCGAGCGTCAGAACTTTGAGACCAAGCTCCTTGGCTGTGGCTTCCGCCTGCACGATCAGTCCAGTCGCAATGCCATGACCACGCGCCCAAGGTGCCACGAAGTTAGTCGTGAATGTACCAACGGTAGCTTGGGCCTCATTGTTGCCAGGTCTGCGGCTAAGCTGGAGCGATCCGCCAATCACGCCATCCAACCGCCCAACAAACAGGTGTTTTTGAGGGATCATCATGATGCCGCGCCAGTAGGCCTCAAGCGTGTCTCGTGATGGTGGTTCTAACCAACCAAAACCGCCGCCAGCGAGGATTGCTGCTTCTGTTGCGTCACAAAGATTCTCGAGGTCGCCCTCACGGAATTCTGTTAGTTCCTCAATCTCTACAGAGATTGGCATTTCATGATCTAAGGGCGCCATGATAAAAAATTCTCCAACAGCCTCAATCCTACAGCCTGGCTCTTTTCTGGATGGAACTGCGTTCCAATCAAGTTGTCTCTGCCAATCACCGCCGAAATAGGCGTGCTGTAATTCGTCTCGGCCAAAATATGTGTTTCATCTTCGGGAAAACAAGCGAAAGAATGAACGAAATAGGCGTGGTCTTCGGCTTCAATATCCGACGTGACCGGGTGAGCTGTACCCGAAGGTTTTAAGCTCAATGTATTCCAACCCATGTGCGGAATTTTGAGCGTCGGGTCTGTGAGATTAATCTCTTTAACCACACCCTTGATCCAACCAAGTCCCTTATGCTCACCAAACTCAATACCCAGGCTGGCCATCAATTGCATACCAACACAAATCCCGAGGAAAGGCTTGCCTTGTTTGATGACCGTTTCTTCCATAGCATCGACCATACCGTCCACGGCATAAAGGCCAGCCCGGCAATCACCAAAAGCACCGACACCTGGTAAAACAATGTGATCAGCTTTTGCGACGGTGTCAGGATCGGAGGTCACGACAACAGAACGCTCGCCAGCTACCCTTTCAAAGGCTTTGGCAGCCGAACGAAGATTGCCAGAACCATAGTCAACAATGGCAACAGTCATGGATTACAAAGCGCCCTTGGTACTTGGCAGCGCGGAAGAGGATCGAGCATCGGTTTCAATCGCCATCCTCAGCGCCCGGGCAACAGCTTTAAAAATCGACTCAACAATATGATGGCTATTGGTGCCGTACAAATTTTCGATATGAAGTGTAATCCCAGCGTTCTGCGCCAAGGCTTGGAAAAACTCCTGCGCAAGCTCAGTATCCATATCGCCTAACATCGGAGAAGGAATGTTCACTTTCCAAACCAAGAATGGTCGGTTTGAAAGATCAAGCGCTGCGCGGGACAAGGTTTCATCCATCGGCAAATAACAATGGCCGTAGCGATTGATACCGCGTTTATCACCCAAGACTTGAGAGATCGCCTGGCCCAGTGCAATGCCGGTGTCTTCGACCGTGTGGTGAGCATCGATATGGAGATCACCCTCAGTCCTGACTTTCATGTCTATCAAACTGTGCCGAGACAGTTGATCCAACATGTGGTCAAAGAAGCCCACACCGGTTTCGTTGTCATATCGACCAGTGCCATCCAAGTTGATTTCGACTGATATTGACGTCTCGTTCGTCTGACGTTCCAGACTAGCCTGCCGCATTGCGGACCTCCAATGGTGAATGAGATGCTAGAATTCGAGCGCGTTTTAACAGCTTGAGGCCCTGTAGGCCAGCCCAGAAAGAATCAATCTCTTTTGCCCCTTGAAACCTTTTGTCAACTAGACCATTTATGCCCCTATGTCAGAGCAATCCAATTTACCAATTATGCATGGCACCACCATTGTTACCGTTCGCAAGAACGGCAAAGTGGTTGTTGCTGGAGATGGCCAGGTTAGCCTTGGTCCAACCATCCTAAAAGCCACGGCACAGAAAGTGCGCCGCATCGGCAAGGGAGACGTCATTGCGGGCTTCGCCGGAGCCACCGCTGACGCTTTCACTTTGTTCGAGCGGTTAGAGGCCAAACTGGAAACCCATCCAGGTCAGTTGACACGCGCTTGTGTCGAGCTGGCTAAGGATTGGCGGACAGATCGCTACCTTCGCCGATTAGAGGCCATGATGATCGTGGTCGACAAGAACACCTCGTTGGTTTTGACCGGCACCGGTGATGTCTTGGAACCAGAAGACGGTGTGATCGCTATCGGTTCCGGTGGCAACTATGCCCTCGCCGCCGCTCGCGCCCTTCTCGATCAGGACAATCTCGACGCTCTCGCGATCGCTGAAAAGTCTATGAAAATTGCCGGCGACATCTGCGTTTATACCAATAACAACCTTACGATTGATTCTATATGACCACCCCTTCTGCTAGTTCATTCAGTCCACGGGAAATCGTTTCCGAATTGGACCGCTTTATTGTGGGCCAAAATGATGCCAAACGCGCGGTTGCTATCGCGCTTAGAAATCGTTGGCGTCGTCAGCAGATCGAGGAAGGTTTGCGCGAAGAGATCCTGCCAAAGAACATCCTCATGGTCGGTCCAACGGGTGTCGGTAAAACAGAAATCGCCCGCCGCTTGGCCAAACTGGCACAGGCTCCATTCATCAAGGTTGAAGCGACCAAATTCACAGAAGTCGGCTACGTCGGACGTGATGTTGAGTCCATCATTCGCGACCTCGTAGAACTCGCCATCTCCATGACCCGCGAACGCCTTTCAACCGAAGTCCGAGCCAAAGCCGAAATCATGGCTGAAGAACGTTTGATCGACACACTCGTCGGTGAAAACGCCTCCGGTGACACCCGCCAGAAATTCCGCAAGATGTTGCGTGAAGGCGCTTTGGACGACAAAGAAGTCGACATCGAAGTGACCGACAAAGCTGGCTCTCAAATGCCCACCATGGACATCCCTGGCATGCCAGGTGCTCAAATGGGCATGCTGAACATTGGCGATATGCTGGGCGATGCCTTCGGTAAGAAGAAAAAGAAGCGTAAGCTCAAAGTCACGGAAGCCATGGAGCTGTTGATCGACGAAGAAGCCGAGAGCATGCTGGATCAAGAAAGCCTGGTCGCGGAATCAATCGAAGCGGTCGAGCAAAACGGCATCGTCTTCCTAGACGAGATCGACAAAATCTCTGTCCGTTCCGACCGCAGCGGCGGTGACGTCAGCCGCGAGGGGGTTCAGCGCGATCTCTTACCCTTGATCGAAGGCACCTCCGTTGCCACGAAACATGGCACGGTCAAGACCGACCACATTCTCTTCATCTCTTCTGGTGCATTCCACCTGTCCAAGCCTTCGGACTTGCTGCCAGAACTGCAAGGCCGCCTGCCGATCCGTGTCGAACTGGATGCACTCAGCCGTGATGACATGAAACGCATTCTGGTCGAGCCAGAAAACTCCCTGATCCGTCAGTACAAAGCCCTGATGGGGACAGAGAAGGTAACTCTGGAGTTTGAAGACGCCGCCATCGACAAGCTTGCTGATCTCTCCACGGAAATTAACTCATCCGTAGAAAACATCGGCGCCCGCCGCCTGCACACCGTCCTGGAACGCTTACTGGAGGAAGTCTCATTCAAAGCCTCCGACATGGGCGGCGAAACCGTCACAGTAACCGAAGATATGGTCACCGAACGCGTCGGCGTATTGGCCACGAACACGGATCTGAGTAAGTTTATTTTGTAGATTGAGAAAAATTCTAAAACCCCAAAAAAATCTTGCTCAACAGGTTAACGATAAAACCTTTAAGAATTTCGAAGGCCGCTTTGACAGTTCCTTTCAAAACCAGTTTTGAATTGGCCACTGTCATCGCGGCTTTGAGGTTCGCCAACTTATCACGTACACGAACAATCCAGTTGCGACGCTGACGTTCATTCAGCATCCAATAAGGTACATCCTGATCAATCACGCGCAGGTCACGGATGGAGCTATCAATGATTTCAGATTTCTCTAGTTCATCTTCTGCTGCAACCAGGTCTTCGAAGACTGACTGGTCGTTAACAATAGCATCCGGCAAAGCGGCTTCTTTTGCCGCCTGTTTTGCGCGGTAGGCTTCAATATGCTCGTAGGCCGTCAGAATTATGCGAGCGTTTTTAACAATCGATTGAATGAAAATTTTCTCATCCGAATTGAGTGAGTTCTCATCATCGTTGTTTAAAAATAGCTCGAGAATTTCAGCGCGTTGCTCAACGGCAATGGCGTTTAGTTCGTTTGACGCAAAAGCTACAAAGTCCTGCATTTCACGAGTGGCGGAAACCAATAAAGCACCGATAGCATTCTCTCTGGAATGAGCTGCCCAACTTGCCAGGAGATTTTTCAACAACCCACGCAAACTTTGCAAGTGCTGTTCAATGGTGGCGTCGGGAACAGTCCTTGGTAAGATTCCAGGCGTCACCCGAAACTGGCTGTCGCTGAAAGTAATTGGAAAAGCATCTGTCAGATCTTGCTCTTGCGTCATCTCCCAATTCAATTGAGCTTGTTGCTCTGTCGTCAGGCTGTCGGGATCCAGTTTAGGGTTTAACTCCCTCTTCAGCTCCATAATCCGAGCATTGACGATTGAAGGGCCATTTTTCCAAAATTCAGGCTCAAAATCCGCAATCGCTTTCTCTAGCTCGAGATTAAGACTGCGGCCATGAAGACGTGCTTCGTACCAGTCAATCCAGACCTGCCAATCTTGGTTCTGGTCAATGAGAAAGTCTTCCAGTTTCCGCCAATGTAAGGTTACCCAATCGGGCCCTTCATCCTTTGGCCACAAGGCTTGCCTGATCAAATCCTTTCCAACTGAGTGAGAAACATCGCTCGTTGCCAAAAACTGGCAATCAACAGTTAAGGCTTGCCAGGCGTCGGCGGAGGCGGAGGCGGAGGCGGCGGAGGCGGAGGAGGCGGAGGCGGCGGCATAGGCGTCGGCGTCGGCGGCGGCGTAGGCGGAGACGGTGGCGGAGGCGGAGGAGGCGGCGGAGGCGATATTATGTTTCTTTATAGCTGAATAAAAAGGCTTAAGCCAGACCAAGTGACTGGTTCTAACAGTTGCCAGAGCAAGGTTCTCTTCATCATTTGGCCAAGCTTTATCATAGTCCTTGGCCCGAACAATCAAAGGCAAGATCCTTAAGGCCGAGCGCGCGGCCAAAACCTCCGCCCATGCACGTGGTTTGTCTTCCAACCAATCCTTAAACTGATCTCGGCTGGTGATAGATATTTCCGGTTCGCTTTGATCTTGGACTGTTGCTTCGGCCATAGTGTCTCCCGCTCATCTGTACAATTTGGGGTTTCATGGTCTTTTGAGCAAGATCTTTTTCAATCTGTTCCCGGCGAGCCCTGGATTCTGCTGCTCCGCTCCGTTTTCTATGATCACGAAAAGTCTACTTGCCTGTAATAGCTATTGGACATTAGTCTCACCAGTAACCCCTATATGCCACCGCAAGAACACAGCGACTGCTTTGGCAACAAAGCCAGCACCGCCGCAACAACCAGACAAAATGGCTACCACGAATGATTTTATGAGTTCACTCAAATCTTTAACAAAATCGCCCTACTTTTTATGGGTTCTGCTGATGTTGCTGTCGGTGCCTATGTTGGCATCCTTCGTTTCCGATGCGTCGAATGTCGACCAACTGTTGCATCCAAGTGGAGAGTTTGCAGCTCGGTTCATGATCATCGCGATGGTGCTGTCCCCACTGAAACTGCTGTTACCTAAAGCCAGATGGGTGCAATGGTTGATGAGACGTCGGCGCTATTTCGGTGTTGCAGCCTTTGGTTACGCTGTGTTGCACACGGTTTTCTATCTCGTCGACATGGGGTCATTGCAGCTGGTGATGGATGAGTTTTGGGCCTTGGGTATTTGGACCGGCTGGGCGGCGTTACTCATCTTCATCCCCTTGGCGATGACCAGCAACAACGCCTCTCAACGCTGGCTTTCGACGAAGTGGAAGAAGTTGCAGCGTTTGGTTTACTTGGCGGCTGTTCTGACGCTGATCCACTGGATCTTCGTTCACAACAACCTTGGCCCTGCCCTGGTCCACTTTGTCCCGCTCACCGCCCTAGAGCTCTATCGGATCTGGCGGGTCTATTTCAAAGCTCAATCCTGGTTGATAGATCCTAACCGTTAGTAAAAACATAACCACAAAATAAAAGGACTGCCCGATGAAAATGAAACAGATAATTCTTCCCTTTTCAGCTGCCTTATTGCTAGCAAACGCCGTGCCCGCGTTCGCCACTGGGCTCATGACCTGTGACTCCGGCGATCGGTCTTCTTGGCAATCGAAAGACAGTCTAAAGCAGCAAATGCAGAACAATGGCTGGACCGTCCGTCGTATCAAGGAAGATGGTGGCTGTTATGAAGTCTATGGCACGAGTCCAGAGGGTAAAAGAGTTGAAGCCTACTATGACCCTGTTTCTCTAGACAAGTTGCTCGTCGCACGGACGTGGGGTGATCTTGTTCAAGAAGGCGACACCAGACCCAGAAACAACCACGGACTGAGGTGCCATCTGGCCAACCTGCAAACTGGTAGGCCATGAGCGAACCACAGGAAGAGCCCCGTCATTTGCCCTACTCTTCACACAATCAAAAGGGTTGATACCGGCCACCAATAAGCTAATTCCAAGGAGACAAAGCACAAAGGAGAGACCCATGAAGCAGGCATTGATCTTTGACGTTTTTGGCACTTGCGTCGATTGGCGAACAGGTGTTGCAAACGAAGTCCGGCGAATGCTGGGTAAGCATACCGATCCCTTGCTTTTCGCCGATTACTGGCGCGGGCGTTATGACCCAGCGATGGAACGCGTTCGTTCCGGAGGCAGAGGCTATATCCGCCTGGATATTCTGCACCGTGAGAACCTTGAGGAATCGCTTGATCATTTCGGCTTGGCAGACCGGTTGAATGAAGAAGAGAAGAGCGAACTCAATCACGCATGGGAGAAGTTGCCGAGCTGGCCTGATGTTTCGCCGGGGCTGCAGAAGATGAGAGAGCAATACCTCCTCGGCCCCTGCTCCAATGGCTCCATTGCGCTGATGTCTCGTCTGGCACGCTTTGCAGGTTTACCCTGGGATGCCATTGTCGGCGCCGAAATCGCCCAAGACTACAAACCAAAGCCTGAAGTTTACCTGGCATCTTGTGAATCCTTCAACCTCAAACCATCCGAGGTCATCATGGTGGCGGCCCATAACAGCGACCTTTTCGCCGCAAGAGATGCCGGGCTAAAAACCGCCTTCCTCCCCCGCCCGACAGAGCATGGCGCGGGCCAGACCATTGACTTAGCGGCAGAAAGCGATTGGGACTTTGTCGCAACCGACTTCCTGGATCTTGCAGAAAAGCTGGGAGGAACTTCAGCTTAAAACTCACTTCGATAGTTAGCTGTAAAGAGGGGCCATTCTTCAGGCCAGCCCTCTATCTTCACGGATCGAAAATGATATTCAAACCAAAATAATCTTCTCGTTCAGTTTGTTGTCATGACAGTTATGCTACTTAAGGACATCATTTAATGAGGAGACAAGAAAATGATGAACAAGATTACAAAACTGCAAAAATTAGTTGGCCTATCGCTTTTGGCGGTAACCCTGGGTGTTGAAGCTCATGCTGGTCAATCTTCCTTTCAACTGAAACCAAAGAATGACTCAATCGGGGGCTTCACAACAACCGCTCGCGACATACAACCCCACGATATGCATTGCACAAATGGTGGTCGAGTGACTGTCAATGTTCCTTGGACCTGTGGCACCCAGTTCGCCGCTGATTGCGAGACGCTCGGTGGTACTTTATCGAAGAAACAACCTTGGGGCGGAAAAACTTGTTGGCTGCCTGATTAATCAACAATGCAACCCTGATTCAGTGGGAGTGTTCGGAGACTTAACCGAACGCTCCCTTTTTTCTTTGTAACTTCTTGATGCCTAAAGCTTTCGGCTTCAGCAGAAATCTATGCAGTTATTTGGCTTGCGGGCACCAGATGTAATCCTCGCCCATGTTGTTGTCGGATCTATCGTTTTCATCCGTGAACACCTGGATATCAGGGTGGTCAGCTGGACTTTCTGTTTTCCAGAAATAGTAGAGCTTTGGATAAGTCTCGCCACCAAACACACATATGGCATGGGCTGTCGCTTCATCGCCACGGACAAAAACCACGTGAAACTTGCACGATGATTCCCAGAGATCGTCAAATCCCTTAGCCGTCAAATGCCAAGGCGAAACAGCTTTAGAATGATCACCGCCCGCCTTATCGAAGGTTTTCGCCAGTTCACAGTTTTCTACGGTCGCATATCTGCCCTCAACGAAGGGCAAAGTCTCACGCACTTCCACGGCGTTAGACACACCGCTACTCAGCGTGAAAAACAACGCCACCATGATAAAAATTCGCAACGTTTTTCCCCTATCTCTCTTTTGCCACGCATCGACCTACCAAGCAGTATGCATCTAGTGACAGGGGGTCAAGTTCAATTCCAACAACAAAGCGTCTGTTTTAGAACAGGGCGAACCCCTGGCTGTGGCATCCTAGCCCCAATCACACAGGGAGCATAAAATGAGACGTGGCCGCGGCAGAGGACAAACAGAGGCATCAGCGATCAAAGCGCCTGCCGTCAATCAGTTGTCCTGGCGGCACATTGATAACAACTGGTCACCCGTCGAACCATTGCCCCCCGAGCATCTGGAAAAAGTCCACGACAAATCTATGGAGATTGTCGAGAACCTGGGTATCAAAGTCCTAAGTCAAACCGCTCGCGATCTTTATCGGGGTGCGAGTGCAGAGGTCGATGACAGCACAGAATTTGTCCGAATGGACCGGGATCTGTTGCTGGATCTCGTCTCAACAGCGCCCGATAAATTCACCCTAACACCGCGTAATCCAGACAAAGCTTTGTTGGTTGGTGGGAACAGAATCAACTTCGGCATGGTGTCCGGCACACCCAATGCCCACGATGCTATCAACGGGCGGCGTGCAGGAAATCTCGCGGATTACATCAAGTTCATCAAACTCGGTCAGTACTTCAACATCATTCATTTCTTTGGCAACCAAACTCTATCGACCAACGACCTGCCCGCCAACACGCGCCATCTGGATACGACACGTATCAACCTGACACTGACCGACAAGATCTTCATGGCTTTGTCGATTGGTCGAGGGCGCGTCACCGATGCCTGTAACATGGTCGCCATCGCGCGGGGGATCAGTAACGAGGCGTTGGCAGAAAGCCCTACCGCAATCACCAACATCAACGTTAACTCGCCGCGGGTGCTGGACACAGAGATGTCTGACGCCGCCATCACAATGGCCGAGCGTGGTCAAGGCCTGACGGTGACACCCTTCACCTTGATGGGCGCGATGACGCCGGTCACTATGGCTGCAGCCTGCGCGCAGGCTAATGCAGAGGCCTTGTTGACCATCGCCCTAACACAGATCGTCCGCCCCGGTGCGCCGGTGGTTTACGGTAATTTCACTTCCAATGTTGATCTGCGTTCCGGCTCACCCACTTTCGGCACACCGGAAAACGCCAAGGCTAATTTAATTGGTGGCCAGTTGGCGCGCCGTTACAAGCTGCCCCATCGCACATCGGCCTGCAACGCCTCCAATTGTGTCGATGCACAGGCGACTTGGGAAACACAGATGTCCCTCTGGGGTGCCGTGCAAACCCACGGCAACATGATCTACCATTCCGCCGGTTGGTTGGAGGGTGGTCTGGTGGCCTCCTTCGAAAAGTTCATTATCGACGTTGAAATGCTGCAGTACCAAGCAAGGCTGCTGGAACCCGTGGACGTTTCTGACGAAGAGTTCGGTCTTGATTCCATGGTAGAGGCCGGAGCCGGCGGTCATTTTTTTGGCACCGCCCACACAATGGAACGCTATCAAACCGCCTTCCACGAGCCCTTTGTAACCGATTGGCGCACAAACGAAAACTGGACAGCTGATGGTGCCAAAACCGCCACCGAACGCGCAACAGAGATCTGGCAGAAGGTTTTAGAAGACTACGAAGAACCGGTCCTACAACAAGATCGCAAAGAACAACTGGATGAATACGTGGCTAAGCGGAAAGAAGAAATTGGCGACGGCGAGCCTTAATCAACCAAAAGATCATCGTGGTAAAGAAGCGCGGATAGATTACGACCACACTACCCGACAATTTGCTTAGAGCGTGAAATTTTGGCAAGTTTGCGATTCAATCTTTCCAAGGATGATTCGCATGCCAAGCTTCCACTCTCTAAACGTTATTTAGCGCGATCGGCTGGTTTGGCGCAAGCAGCGTGTT
>CAJQQZ010000075.1 GCA_905480575.1 uncultured Alphaproteobacteria bacterium
CGCGAGAGGCCACACTCTTCTTTGGGAAACTTGGCACCTTATGACTTTACCATGAAAACGCTCTTGCAAAGCAAAGCCGCATGAGTTCAAAAAAACCCATGAATTCTCCAATTAAATGGAAGAAGTCTGGGGCTCAGGTCAGCCACCGTGGCTACCACCGCAATCCTATGGATCCTCCGCAGCCTGCTCATGATGATGATGCCGGGAGGCATGTTCGGCATGATGGGAGCGGGTAACTATCCGATGAACAACGAAATGGTCAATTCCCAATGGGGAATGGGTGGTCACGGCATGTTCATGGGGTTAATTGGCTGGGTGATATTTTCAGGCGTAGCTGCCTGGTTGATCGCAACCATTTATAATCGATTGATTGGTTCTGACCGAGTTTGAACCTTTTGAAAAGATAGCGCTGGAAGAAAGTCACAAGACCTTCTTCTGCCTGAGCTAGTTTACGAAAGACCTATCTCGACGCGTTCGTTACTCACCAGCTTTGTAGAAAACATCTGACTGGTCAGCTGAATCGACCTTGTAAGCATAAACATTGTAGCGAGCCGCAGGATTGTAACCCATGCCCAGTGATCCCATTGGCATGCCCGGTACTGATATCCCAGCAATATCCGGCTTTTCTGCAAGTAGCTTTTCTATAGCTTCAAGCGGCACATGTCCTTCAATCGCGTAATCGCCAATAGTGGCTGTATGACAAGCTTGCATTGGCGGCGCTATGCCGAACTGTTTCTTGATCTCGCTAACATCTTCCATGTCGTGAACTTCAACTTCATATCCAGCGTTCTTCATGGCATCAGTCCATACACCACAACACCCACACCAGGGCGTTTTGTAAATGGTCATCTTCAATGCTTCGTCGCCAGCCAACGCCTGTGTGGAAGACAATGCGAGAACAAGCGCAAAGGCCCCAGCTATCAATCTTTTCATCGCGGAACCCCGTGTTATCTGTTGTTAATCAGCGCTTTTAGATTAAAGCAGAGACCTTGTCGTTCCAAATCACATTTTGGAATTTGGTAAAGTTTTTGCCGGTTCTCCATGCCGCGTGAATGTAGTGAAGTATTGCAACATTTTGCGTTGAGTTTCCGTTTCAAAGACATAAAATGAAAACTCACGGTCGCATTAGAGATCGTCATCCGCTCTGATATTCTGTCATTCCGTAATCCATCGGCAAGTAACTTCAGGACTTCCAGCTTAACCCCCTCTCATTACGGTTGAGTGATACATACTGTTGCTTTTTACGCAATCTGTCTGGTTTAACACGCCTTTCTACAGAGCTCACATTCTGGATCAGCAGGGATTTTGAGTGTGCTAAATGAAGAGGTTAGGGCATCATAAGTTAGCAGTTTTCCGGTCAAGGGCTCGCCCATCTCCAAGAGTATCTTCAAAGCTTCAGTTGCCATGAGTGTTCCGACAACGCCAGGGAGCACGCCGATGACTCCTGCTTCTGCGCAGGAGGGGGCCAACTCTGACGGCGGAGGAGAGGGGAATAGGCAACGGTAGCAAGGCCCCTCTTCTGGACCAGCTGGCCAGAAGACAGAAATCTGGCCTTCGAAGCGAAATATCGAACCATAAACCAAAGGCAACTGATGTTTCACACAAGCATCATTAACCAGATAGCGAGTCGGGAGGTTATCGCTGCCATCAATGATAAGATCGTAGTCCTCAAATATCTCGTCAATATTGTCTTTGGATAGCCTGAGTTTGTGCTTGTTTACAACGATATTCGGATTGAACTCCAGTAGAGTTTCAGCGGCGGAATCCACTTTGAACTGGCCGATGCGGCCTTCGTTGTGCAAGATCTGACGCTGCAGGTTGCTGCGTTCGATGTGGTCATCATCTATCAATCCCAGGGTGCCGACACCAGCAGCAGCTAGATAATAGGCCAATGGTGAACCCAATCCGCCAGCGCCGACAAGGGCTATACGCGAAGAGAGTAATTTTTGTTGCCCCTCTTCTCCAACTTCTGGGATTGCCAAATGGCGGGCGTAGCGGTCTCTATCATAATCGGAAAGCATGGGTGGCGTTTCGACAGGAAACCCTTGTTCTGCCCAAGCGGAGAAGCCACCCTTGACTGAGCTGACGTTTGAGTAGCCCATACGGCTCAATTCATCGGCGACAAACAGTGATCGCGCGCCACTGGCGCAGATCACGGCAATTGGTGTGTTTGAGTCCGATATCTTTGTTTCTATTTGAAACTCTAAGAAGGCCCTTGATTGACGGATCGCGCCCAAGGGACTCCCTTTGGCGACTTCTTCATTCTCTCGCACATCCAGTAGTACCGTTCCCTGCGAGAGTCGTTGAGCAGCGGTTTCTGGGGAAATTTCAGTAACAGACTGCTTGAGCAGCTGAAGCCTTGCATTTTGGAGTTTCATATCACCCTCCGGCCAGGGCCAATAAGAGAGTAACCTCTGACCCCTCCTTAAGCTTGGGGTCTGAATCACTGGCCAAGCTGACAGGTTCGCCATTCACGAAAACTCGGACAAAGCGACGAAGGCGGCCGTCTTTTTCGAATAGCTGGTCTTTCAAGTCTTCTGAACTGACCGTCAGATGATTGATCGCTTCTTTGACGGAATTGGCAGTCAGGTCCATTTTGGATTGACCGTCCACAAAACGACGAAGTGGGGGGGGGACGGTTAAAGTTACTTGGGTCATAGGTATGGCCTCATTGGTTGCGCTAATGGGGTTGATGAATTCACTCTCGAGAGCGTTTGGTTAATAAGGTCTGCAAGACGAGCCAGTCCGAAGCCGCGACCCAGGAGCAATTTGTCTGGAGCTTTAAGATCAGGGAACCATGATCTTTGGGATTCAAAGTTATCTAGAATCAAGCTTAGGCAATGGCAAAGATCTGAGCTGTCGTACCCAAGAACGAGTTGAGCCTCTAGCGCTGACCGGGCCTGTGCTAGGGTCTCCGTTTCTTTCGCTGCCTCAGTAAGCATTCTCGTTGCAACAGGGTGTTCGATATCCTTCGCCATCAAAAGGGTGCAGTCGCCTAACGTCGTCGGTCGAATTTCTCTGGGGTCAGCTTCACTCAAGACATTGACCATAACAGAGGACGTCGCGAGCTGATGGGACCAAGGTGCTTGTTGAGGGTCGTCTGATATGCAGTAAGGTTCCCGCGGCTGACAGTTCTCATTTATGAAGTTGTGTGCCCGTTCAGACAAAGTCCCTAGGTCAAACAAAGCCAATGGGATTGCATAGGATTGGGCCCTTTCTCTCGGCAGTAGATTAAACCATTTTTCGGCTTGCTCATATAATGCCGGAAAGGCGCTGTCTTTCATAGCCAGCAGCAAAGAACAGGCAAAATCAAAACCCGGATCGACTTTGTTTTTCAGATCAACAATCAAATCCTGAACGCTTGAACGCCGGGTTTTTCTTGCAAAATTCTGAAGGGTAATGTCGTTTAAGCTATAGCTGCACCGCTCGAGAACAGAGGCTATGCCGAGCCTGCCGCTGAACCAACCAGGATCAGCTATCTCCAATGACCATGTGTCATTGAACGCATTCCAGGACAACCCCGTCCATACGACTGTATTCCGGTCAGTAACGGCGGAATCGACTATTTTTTTGGCTAAGATTCTAAGCCTGTCTTCCAAATGGTTGGCTGACAGGGGCGTGGCAGTTTTCGCGATCCGTAAAACTGTTGGTGCAGGTATTCGGATGAACATTGCCGCTTCGAACAATTCAAGCTGAGCATTCCTAGCTGACCCAAACGGCTGCAGCTTGGTATTGTCCAAGGCACTGGACCCAAAATAGATGTTGGTCTCTCCATCACCGGTTCGAAGCTCTTGGCTGGAAGCATGTGTGTAGAATGTCGGAACATCCAACCGCCTTAAAGCCTGCAGCTCATATTCGTGTGCTGCGGTTGGCAGGTCGCTTTCGCCACACCAGAGTCGCTCATAAATCAGTTCCGGTGCGATGCCATCGGTCAAACTGGAAGGCTGTTTCACGAGATCTAGTAATGATACATATCGCCGGGTATCACGAACGACATGACGGAGAAGGGTGTTTGGTTCGATCCTGTTCTGAAGCCAATTCTCGGGCAGGCTGGCCAGAGCGTTTTCTGCCGCCAGATAACCGTCTCTCATGGTACCAATGTTCTTGGCGAGCTCTTTGTCCGGTTCAGGACAGTTGGGCAGGGCGGTTGTCGGAGTAATGAGACTTTCAAAAGGGCATTGCGGATCTTGCTGGTGGGTCGTGGGGGCTAGGCCTCCTATCTCCAAGCTTGAGAACCCATCCAGACCATTGGCGCGGGTGCTGATGATGCCTGATGTATTTGGTTGAGGTTTGATGGATCTCAGAGCCTCAATTTTAGCTTCGCTTTTCAACAGGGAATAGTTAAGTCCTGGCGAAAGCAAAGTTTCGAAGTCGATCAATACAGGGAACTCGCCGTCTGGAATCAAGTTCTCACCGTGGAAGTCAATCGCATGCAGACCTTGCAACAGTCGCGTAATCGCGCCAAATCGCCAAAAGTAGCGCGAGATATCATCCGTAGTCGTGATCGCTGTTCTTTGAACAAATTTCTGCCATTCGCGGTCGCTTTTTACTAGGCTTTCGACTTTGCTGATTGGATGGGCTAACAGAGGGTTAACAACGTCAAGCAGCGCATTCCACAACGGCTCTGGACCAGGAGGGCGGGGTTTATAGGCGAGGCAGAAATTTTCAAAAGTGACCAGGCAAACACTAAGACCACCATTGTGATGATCGCCTTCTCCCAACTGAATGTTTTTGGGCTCTCCTAAATCTGATCCAAAGATGTTTTGTAGATCTTCAAGGTCCTCGCTCCATGCCGTGAGGAAATTGCTGCGCGCATGCCTCCATCCCATAATGGTTATGGCGAACAGACGGCACAAAACTGGGAACGCGCGCCAGACATCCAACCAGCCCTTAGCGCCTTCGGGATAAAGATAAACGTCTACACGCCGTTGCCCTTCATGCTTAGGCGGAGAGATCAAAGCCTCTTCAAAGCCAACCTCGCCAGTTAGCAATTGCACGCAAAGTCGATTGAGTAATCTAAGGCAAGCCAGATCAAAATCTCGCTCTATTCCTGGCCAGGCGGAAAGATCGGACTGGCCTGATTTCGCAACTTCTAAAAGTGGCAACATGAATGGCAACCAAGGCCAATTCATACTACCATCAACGCCGGGCGGTAGCGCTGTGCCTGGCCCGGAAATTTCTGAAAGGGTGGCCTGGAAATCAAAATCAGAATTGCTGTGTCGACACTTGAGTTGCAGCTCTCGAAAGAGCGAAACCCAATCTGGTTCCAAGTCAGGGTCGGCTATTTTTTGGTCACCAAAAGCTAAGAGGATCTCGTCAAAATCAATGCCGCGCCTTTCCAGCAGATTACGACCAGATGGTTCATCGCATCCAACAACTCGCAACCAGGCCTTATATCGGTCCAGGCTGTATTCGTTTTTTGTAAAGACTTGCTCCACCGGGCCAAGCCAGGGGGACAGCCGCTCTGGCAAGGAGGCAACCTTTGCTATCAGGCTGTCAATCTCATCTTTATAGAGGGCTGAATTGGCCATGTAACTCATGCAGCAGTATCCGCAAAAAGGGACTTGAGCTGCTCGGCAATTGCGCGAACTGAATCACGCGCCAGCTTGTGACGTAGAAGTTCATATCGCAGATCATTGGCATCCTTGAAGCCACGCTCGTATAGCCAGGTGAGAATGTCGACGTCTAAAAGGTTGCCTGTATAGGAAATATGATCTGCCAAGAGCTCAGAGAAATCTTGATCCAGCCCTGGGGCCTGTTGGAAGTTCGGGAATTGGCTCTGTATGATGCCTTCAATGCGTCCAGCCTCGGCCTTGGTTTCCTTGTAGTCGCCGGACCAACGCAATTCGTCCAAAACAAGTTGAGTCGTTCGTTCTAGGGAGCGTCGTGTAACCAACCAATGCTGCATTTTCCGGGTGACAGCTTTTCGTTTGATGAAACCCTTAAATTCAAACTCATCAAGATCATTATCTTTTTTCCAATTTGTGAAGTCTTCCTCGGTTTCCAATTTGAAGCGATGCTTCAGGCGTTGTGTTTCTGTTTTGATGTCCTCAGCTTCAACTTCTACGCCCAAGGCTTCTGCTAAAACGCCGACCAACCGCGCATTTGAGGCTTGTTCAACAAGGGTGCCGCAGTCTGCTCTGGTTAGGGTCGCTTGATGAGCCACGTGGGCAGCACGCACGGGCCCGTGGCCTGTTGGCAGGAGGCGGTCGCGATGATACATGGCCTCGAAAAGGTGAGACCGCGTGAGCTTGGGTTGATTAAAAGCTGGCTTTTCTGTCAGCTGGGACAGATGCTGCAACAGCGTGATCGCATCATGCCTTTTTATGTCGACATAATGTTGCTCGAAGCTTGCTAAAATTTTGGACTGAAGCTCACTTGAAAAATCTGAGTTTTGATAGATGGCTTCAACAGTTCGTTCGGGAAAGAAAACTTCCTGAGCGGCTTCAACGACCCGCAAATATTCTTCTTCGTTGATGTCGCCGCGGTCTCTTGCTGCTTGCAATGTTTTTCGGACGCTGACCATTGGGATTGAAAGACCAATGTAGTTGTTTGAAGCGTCAGCATGAGACAGTGCGACCTCGTCGTCTCCCTCAATTTCTCCTGATTGATACATGCGGTAAACTTCGCCAAAGCCAATCATCCCAAAGTCGGATGTTTCCATTGCTCGCAAAGCACCCATTGAACTGGCGCCATAGACCGGAATGCCCTTCTCAAGGGCGAAGATGATTTCTTTGTGCCAGGTCGATAGCGACTGTCCAAACACACCATCAATCAAGGCTATGACATCGGGTTGGTGAAGATCCACTGCGCTTAATAGGTCTGCCTGACCGGCTGGAGGCAGATAGATCGCATCACAAATGGGAAGCGCCTCTTTGAGTGGTAAACTAGGGCCGAGAAATACGACGATTTTCATTTTAGTACGCCTCAATAATTGTTCAGTGATAGACCTTTTGGTCTTTTGCTAATTCGATCGCGTTGAGCGCTCGTTTGCCCGGTGCATATGTTTCAAACATGTAGCCCTCAAGCCCAGGGATCAGCACTCTAACCGCTGGTATCCCGATAGATGGCCAGGTGAGATCTTGAACCAGAATGTGCCTCAAACCTGTGGCTTTGATTTTGTTGATCAAGTAATTCACCCCTTGTTTAGGGTTTGCCGGTGCCTTAATATCCCTGGCCCTCAGGGCGCATGTGGGTTTGACATCGGTGATCGCATTTGCGCCTGCAATAAATAGGGAACGCCCATTTGTGCGCTTATGGCCAAACATGTCGTCACGAGAACCAGCGATATGAACCAACCGGCCTTGAGCGGCTTCTGTGATTGCTCTTTGTACAGCCATTTCTGGGTCGAGGTGACAACCATAGCCACGGAACAGACCGAACTCAGGTGTGTGATGATCGATCATATAGGCCATGAACACGGGGACATCGATGTCTTGGGTGCAATCGAAAACAATGGTTTCAACACCTGCTTGGTCGCTGAGCTTTAGTAGGGACTGTGTCACTGGCGAAAGCGTCGACGTTATGGCTTCAAGGTCAATTCGTGGCGGCGTGGCAATGCCTTGATTCCAAACACCCCACATCAAGGCCAAGGCGTCTCTCTCAATGAGCTCACATAGGCCGCCGAATAGGGCCTCGTCCATGGTGTTGCCAGCGGACAGTCCGTTCGAACTTGATTGAAACGGGAGGGTTTCTGACAAAGTTCTTTTGGGGCGGTCTAAGGCCAAGATCTCTGCTGGGATTGCAATAAGTTCGCCGGAAACATAATCTGCAACTTCTGTCCATTCAAAGGGCAGTCGCGCGTTGAACAGCGAATTTTTGGACAAGGGCAATAGGTTTTTTGGCAGTGGGTTGTGCGAGATTGCACAAGTTTCGTAGTCGCTCCACCAGGTTTCAAACTTGGCGTTTTCACCACAAAATCGCTCCACGCATTCCATGGCGGCTGATGCTCTAGAATGATCCAGGGTGATCCCTTTGCCAGTATCAACGCTTAAATATGATGCACCAGGTCTGACAGATAACACGACAGGTATGCCGATCCGGTCAAGCCGTGTGATATCGGCTAATCTCGTCAAGCCCAGGAGTTTTTTATGCTCTAAAACACGGTCAACTGTTTCTGCGGGATGGGGGCGGTCCCATACAAAAACCTGGGTTTCAGCCTGCGAAATATTGTCGTGAAGGGGCATCATTAGGCTGCTCTTTCCATGATGCTTAACCAGGACTTTGCTCTTGGCCCCGCTTCATAGTCATCAAACATGTAGCCCTCTAGGCCTGGAACAATAACCTTGACGACCGGAATGTCGATCTCAGGACGAGTCAGGTTGACCACCAGTACAGATTCTATTCCCACAGCCTTCAATCGCTCCAAAACCTCATAGACGTCTTCTTCGAAGCTTTCGTTGGAAGAATTAGCGGGGGAGGCAGAGGCCTCGTCAAACGGCATATCAAGGAAAGCCGAAACACCCATTTTGTCATCGGCAAGTTGTTGGTTTGCTTGTTCTCTACGGAAGAAATCGTCCCTTGAACCTGCGATGAAGATCAGCCTTGCTTGTACGGCTTCGGTGATGGCGCGGATTATGGCGATGTTCGGATCTAAGTGCGCGCCATAGCCTTTTGTACCGCCAGCATGTCGGGATTCGGTTTCGAACAGCAGTGACATGTAGGTGGGAACTTTTGTGTCGACACTGCAATCAGCCAGGAAGACAGACAGCTGGGCCTCTTCCAAACGACGCACAAGGTCCTGAACACGAGGGTCGTCGATGACTTCAACCTGCACGCGCTTCCAGCCATCCTTCACGCGCAAACCAGCGTAGGTACTGCAGGCAACAGCGTCTCGTTCGATAACTTCATAGAGACCGGCTGTGATAGATTCGAGCAAGTGATTGCCGCCGGCTAGGCCATTGGTTCCCATCTCAAAGGCGCGGTCGATCATGATGCGTTGACCCTTGGGCGGTTCCATTGCTACGCTGCTGTATGGGACATAAATGACCTTTTGTTGCACCAGGTCCCAAGACCTGACCCAGTGGTAAGGTTTGTCAGCCTTGAACAATGATAAGAAGGTGAGGGGAAGTTGGTGAGGCGGAATTCGGGCATCTTCCGGGAGCTTTTCCCAAGAGGAATAAGTAGTTTCGATTTGCGGGGATTCAGCATGAAAAATCTCTACGGCTTCCATAGCGGCCGAAACTGTTGCTGATATTGTATCGAAACCTTTGCCAGCTGCGTTCGATAGTGTCGGGCAATTGGGTCGATGGGCGAGGATCGTCGGGATACCAACCCGATCAAGTTTAGTAATATCGGCCAACCTCGTTACACCAGCCGCTTTGAAGTGCGGTTTCAGGCGTTTTAAAGTCTCGGTTGGGGGCACAGTCCTATGGGTTGTTTCCAAGAATTGTTTTCGTGCGCTTAGTTCTTGATCGAACAATTGAACTGGGGTGGCCATCTCTGTTCCGATTCTAATAGGGAATGACTGGATTAACGGCAGCGTGTGCACCTAAAACTGTAGCAGCCAGCTGCACACGCCAAACTGTTATGCGGCTGCAACAGCTGCGGAAGCAGATGCAGTGACAGTCGTAACAGTGGTCGCCGTGGTCGTGCTTGACGCCATCGCCGGATTACCAGCGGCCAGATCAGCAGGGCTCAGCTTTGAAATAGCTGGCTCAATTGCTTGTAGGACCTGATCTTTGGTGATCCCGGAAAAACCGTTCGATTCAAGATAGCCAGCACGATCATTGGCTGGCAGTTTTTCTAAACCTTCGCGAAAATCCGCGTCTGTTGCGATCCTCGTGATTAGATCATGTGCTGTGGACATGTTAGTCTCCTTTATTCAGCAAGTTTGAAACATCACACGGGCATCGATTAACTTACCCGTGCAAACAACGGGCTTTGTTTGTTTTTGCTTTTCACCCTTTTCTAAAACTATTTGGAACGACAAAAATATAAGCTACTAAAATAGATAGCTTGATTATTGACGTAGTTGATCCAAGGGCTGTCTCTGCTTTCGACTTAGCTTCGCGCCATCCAGACGTTTGACTCGAATTAACGGCGTCTAACCAGTGTCTGTCATCGTCACAATTGCAATTGACCAACTCTACTATCGTTGGTGGTCGGGGTGGTACAGGCGGATCAGGCAGCAAAGGGGGATCAGGCGCCGCTGGTGGAGTTGGTGGTGAAGGCGCAAATGGTTTAAAGTTGGACAATCGCGCGGCAGGCGGCGAAGGTGGTAACGGCGGCTACTGCGGCGCTTCCGATGGTGCGGAATTATCTACTTTGCCCGTATGCAAAGCTCCTATAGGAGCAGTCGGCTTGATTAGGATGTCCGCTGACCAGTTGAGTTATTAGGATCTCTCATCCTCCGGCAGCGAGGACGCTGGGCGAAGTTGATGTGGACGGAAGAAGTTTAGAAAAGAGGCAATTCTTTAGTAGCGAAGAAATCGTCGATTTTTGACGAACTATTGTGACTCGCCTCGACTCCTGATTGTTGTTTTGTGATCATTTGCACGTTCCAACAATGTGAGGGTTGATCGTGTTTGATTCAGAACACCATATTTCCAGACGTGGTTTCTTGGCGGGCGTTGGTGCTTCTGCTGGAATAATCGCTTTGAATGTAGATACCGCGATTGTTGTTGCTGCCTATGGAGCAGTCAATCGATCCATTGCCCATACGGCGCTGGCTGCGGCAAAGGTTGCGGGTGCAAGCTATGCAGACGTTCGCGTTCAGTTGCGACAGGATCGCAGTATTGCCACAAAGGAGCGGCGTGTAGACGAGATCGAGGTTAGTGCCTCGCTCGGGTTTAATGTTCGTGTTCTGGCCAAGGGCACCTGGGGATTTGCTGCTTCTGACCTAATGACAGAGCAAGAGGCAGAGCGTGTCGGGAAAGAAGCGGTAGCGATGGCGTTTGCCTCGTCTCCTTTCAAAGAGAGAGCCGTGGAGCTGGCCCCAGAACCTGTTCACAGCGGAACTTGGAAAACCCCTGTTACGACCGATCCTTTTGCGGTCCCGACTGATGATATCGTTTCCAAATTGTTGCAGACCAATGAACACGCACTGGCGATTGACGGCATAAAGTATGTTTCTTCTTCCATCCATTTTTTGAAGGAAACAAAGCTCTTTGTGAATAGTGAAGGGGCAGAAATAGAGCAGGAACACCATCGGCTTCGACCCAATCTGGATGTTACTGCCTTTGGCGACAATGGCGATTTCAGGCGCCGTTCAGCCAACCTACAGGCCATGGGGGCCGGTTACGAATGGGTTGAAGAAATTGATTGGCTCGGGCGGGTTGATTACGCAGCAGAAGAGGCCAACGCTTACCTTTCCGCGACCCCGGCAAGCGCTGACACCAAAGACATCATTCTTGCTCCAGATAATCTCTGGCTGACACTCCATGAAACGGTTGGCCATCCAACAGAGTTGGACAGAGCCATGGGGTTTGAGGCGAATTTTGCTGGCACCAGCTTCTGCACGGTGGATAAACTTGGCAAACTTCAATATGGCGCGACTGAGGTCAACTTAGTTGCTGACCGTACTGTTGACATGGGATTGGCCACGGTGGGCTACGACGACGAAGGTGTTGCTGCCCAGGAATGGCACATTGTCGAAGACGGTCGGTTTGTTGGTTATCAAACGACGAGGGAACAGGCTGGTTGGATCGGCGAAGATCGATCCAGAGGGTGTTCCTACACACAAGGTTGGGACAGGGTTCCATTCCAACGCATTCCCAATATACACCTAACACCGAGCAAAGACAGTACGACCCTGGACGATATAGTAAGTGATACAAAGGACGGCATCCTTGTCACTGGCCGGAACTCCTGGAGCATTGATCATCAGCGCTATAACTTCCAGTTCACCGGCGGCAGTTTCTTCGAAGTCAAAAACGGGCAGATAACGACTAGGCTCAGGGATCTGGCTTACCAGTCGAACAGTCTGGATTTCTGGCGCGGTTGCGATGCCATTGGCGGCAAGGATAGTTGGGAGATGCATGGTACGTTCTACGACGGAAAAGGGGAGCCGCAGCAAATCAATGCCATGTCGCATGGCTGCCCACCGGCAAGGTTTAAAAACGTCAACATAATCAACACAGGGAAGGGGTGATCATGGTTGAACAAAGGATGACCTCTAATGAGGCGGTTGACATCGTTGAACGTGTCTTGAAGGCCTTGAAAAAAGCTGGGGCAGATGACGGCCGTGTTCGACTGGATGGTGGGATCAGTCGCGACGTCCGTTTTGCCCGCAATGGCATTACCACCAATGCCAATATCAGAAGCCTGAAGGTGGTGCTTTATGCTTCTGTTGGCACTCGAACGGCGCAAATTGAAGGCAACCGACTGGATGACGAGGGTATTGCTAAACAGGCGGCGCAGGCTGTCGCTAACGCCAGAGTTCTACCGGAGAGCGGAGAGTATGTGCCAACACCAGGCCCTCAGGATTACGATAAGGTCTCTGCCTGGTTTCAAAACACCGCTGAGTTGACTCCTGAGCAGCTTGCGGCAATGGCTGGTAAAGTGATCTCGGCATCCCGAGCCAAAGGTGTGACATCAGCTGGGTTTGTTTCTGCCAAAGACTGGTTGTTGGCGGTAGGCACGATGAATGGTGCTTCAGCCTTTCATAGAGACACAAGCATTAAATTGACGGCAACGGCCCGGACCGCTGATGGCACTGGGAGTGGCTGGGCTGGAAGCTACGCCAGGGATCTGAACAGGTTTTCCGCTGACAGTGTTGCAGAAGGAGCGATAAGTCGAGCCCTTCGATCTGTTGAGCCAGTGGAGTTAGAGCCCGGGGACTATCCAGTGATACTGGAGCCACAAGCCGTTGCAAACGTCATTGGGACATTTCGTTGGGTGATGAATGCCCGAAGAGCGGACGAGGGTCGCAACTTTTTCTCAAAAGAAGGCGGAGGCAATAAGATTGGAGAGCGGCTTTGGGATAACCCGCTTTCAATGAAAACAGAGCCGGGCAACCCCTTAATGCTGTCCGGTCCTTTTAGCTGGGAGGCAATCCCTCAAACGCCGGTTACCTGGGTCGATAACGGTGTCCTGAAAGAGCTGCCATATAAGGAATATTGGGCGCAGAAGAATAATCGCCAGCCAAGACCCTGGCCCTGGGCTTGGATGCTTGAAGGCGATGGCCCGACGACTTCCTTGGAAGAAATGATAAAGGGCACAGAGAGGGCCATACTCGTAACCAGACTTTGGTATATTCGGTTTGTTGACTGGAAGAACATGATCGTCACTGGACTGACAAGAGATGGCACTTTTCTAGTGGAGAGCGGCAGGATTACAAAACCCGTGAAGAATTTCCGGTTTAATGAGAGTCCGGTGGACGTGCTGCAGAACGTGTCCCATTTCAGCGAACCGGTGACTGTTGATGGTGGCACCGCCGTCCCTGCATTGGCGGTGAAAAGGTTCAGGTTTACATCCGTTTCCGAGGCGGTTTAGAGAATCCCGAAAGTAGAGAAACGCAAAAGAACAAATGGCCATCTGGAGCCTTTGCAGAGATGTGTTTTCTGCGATATCACTCTGCTCCTAAATAAAAACAAGTTTTGTGGATTTAATTTTCCACACCGATTGATCTAGATCAAAGTATTGTGCTGTTTACCGGGCCATTGTGCCTTCATGGTTCGAAAGCATAGGTTTGCCGTTGAACCGGAACTTTTGGCTGTGACGGCTTACACACTCATCTGCCAGCCAAAGAACTTGAGTACTCAACTTTGCCTCCTGTTGGTTGATCATATCAGGTTCGAAAAGTACGAGGAGGCTGTCGCTCCCCCCTTAGACAGCCTTCTCAAATTTTCTACTCTTGCGTTCAAATACTGATGGTCGGCAAAGATCTCGATAGCATCTTCTGCTATTGATCAATTGCGATGCCAATAACAAACAGGACAGCGTAATCTTGTTTAGCACAACCTGAGACGCCAGGCATAAGGCCGCCGGGCGTGACAGGAAATTGGGATTGGTCGGCATTCGCTGGCGTGCAGCTTTCACCGCCTTCCAATGGCGTATAACGAGCGGAACGGCAGGGTAGATGAGTAACATCGTAGAGTTTAGCGCCGTTTGCGAGTTCCCAAAACTGCTTTCCATCGCTCGTCTTGGGATGAACAACCAAGACCGTTGTGACTTCACGGTCGCCAGTGACTAGGTATTTTCCAGGTGGAACCGAAAAGACAGGCTGCTCCATGATGATACCATTTTCGTCAAGCCACCAGTCTGAATTGTCCTGTTGCCAGCCAGCTGGGGAAATACCGCCTCTTTCCGCCAGTTTATCGTAGGATTTTAGCCATACACCTCTTGGACCTGGATCCTTTCTCCATATGGCCCAATTCTCAACACCGCTCCCGAAACTAGCCTGTGGATCGCCCAAGGCTGCGATGAATTGCGTTGGAACACTATGGAACAAGAGCTTTTTCTGAGCGTAGGCAGCGGGGGCTATCGAGAAAGCAAAAATGGCGAGACCGACCACACAGATCGCGAGTTGCCGGAGTTTTTTGCGTATTCCTGGCGTTTTCAAGAAAGCTATTGGTTCCACATAGCTCAGAACAGCGTTGTATGACGACGTAAACATAAACTTCCTTCAAATCATTGGTCACCCTCTAGTTGGCGCGAGGGAGAAGCTAGTTTTCACAATAGCAGTTGTGTTTTTAATCGTCATTGGGCAAGTTTCAGCTTCAATGCTGCAAAAATGCAGGTTATCATCGCTATTCAAAGAGGGAAGTGCAAATGTTGGATTGGGATCTTTGGCACACTCTACTGTTGGTCGTGCGTCAGGGGACTTACCAAGGGGCGGGCAGAGTATTGAAGATCAATCCAACCACTGTCGGTCGAAAGATCAAACGGCTGGAACAGCAATTGGGATACAAATTGTTCGTTCGAACCAATGGTCGGCTGTTCCCGACAGGGCAATGTGAGGCCTTGTTACCGCAATTGGAACAGGCCGCGTCTAAATTGAGGCAAGTTGGTTTAGAAAATGAACAAAGCGAACAGGGCATTCTTTGGAGGGAAGTTCGAATTACCGCGCCACCATTCCTTGTCTCTCGGTTACTCGCACCGCAACTGCACAATTTTTCTGAAGAGATGAAAGCGACCGTCGAATTGCTGGGGACTTCCAACAAACAGTTTTTGTCTCGCCGAGAAGCTGACATGGCATTGGTGATCGAAGATCAGCCCGGGACTTTTTGGAAAGAAATGGAACTGATTAGCGCACAGCAATTGGAAGAGATTGAGTATGCGGTGTTTTGTGGCCTGGACGAAAGATCGGACGATTTGCCTTGGGCCGGGCTGGTTGAAGGACAAGGACGGGATAGCGGTAGCGAGGCCCAAATGCGACTTTCAAAAGGAGAGGGCGTTCGTTATAGGGTCCAGCAGTTTGAGGCACTCGTAGAAATAGTCGCTAGTCGAGCAGCAAAAGCACTTCTGCCCCGTTTCATGGTTCAAGGAGATCAAAGGCTGAAATTCGTGAGCGATACAATCTTGCGACAGCCCTTGTGGCTTCTCTATCATCAACAGGATGAACACACTGCCTACTTATCGAAAGTGCGGAACTGGGTGGCGGATTCTACGAAATTCAAACTAAACGCGGAAAAGTCTCACGGTTGATATGATGATATGAAGAGATTTTCTTCTGAACGATTTCAGAAATAGTCTGGAAACGTTTTTCTGATATAACAAACCAAATTTTTTAAGGCGGATCGAGTTTTGCGGTTTCTAATTAGAAGTCTATTTGGATTAGCACTTTTGGCGGTTGTCGTCGGTTTGCTCATCGGATCGGGCGGCCTCCTTGTAAGCTCTCTCAAAGACAAGAAAAGCAGTGGACACAAGCGCGGTGGCGGTAAGGAGCGGGCCTTTGCTGTCAATGTGCAACAGTTGGAGCCGGGAGTGGCGCATCCGGTAACGCTAGTTTATGGGGAGGTTGTGAGTGGACAAACGCTTGAGCTGCGAACCTCAGCGCCAGGTGCCATCGTTCAATTGTCGCCAAACTTTCAAGAAGGCGGTTCTGTAAAAGCGGGTGAGTTGCTGTTTCAAACAGACCCAGCCAACCAATTGGCGAACCTTGCCCTTGCGAAAGCTGAACTGGCGGAAGCGGTAGCTGAACTGGCCGATGCGAAGGCTAGTTTGGAGCTGGCGAAAGATGAAGTTAAAGCAGCCCAGCGACAGGAAGCGTTGAGAAAGCAGGCCGTTGACCGGCAAGTTTCGTTGAAATCAAAGGGGGTTGGATCTGGTGCAGCGATAGAAAATGCTGAGTTAGCGGCCTCGACAGCAGAGCAATCTGTTCTGGGTAAACGACTGGCGGTGAATCAAGCACGAGCCAGGCTCTCTCGCGCGGAGATTTCCCAGCAGAGGAAACAAATCAATCTGCAGGAAGCTGAAAGAAAGCACGAAGAAACAAAGGTATATAGTAAATTTCCCGGGGTTTTGACTGAGGTCTCAGCCGTTCTCGGCGGTTTGGTAAATGCAAACGAGAGGCTTGGGCGATTGATCGATCCCGATGCGTTAGAAGTCTCATTTAGTGTTTCAAATCAAATCTATTCTCATTTGATCCGAGCAGAAGGCGGCTTAAGTGCTGCGAAAATCGACGTTGTATTCGGTGATGTTGCCGTCGCTAAGGGGGTGGCGATTGATCGGGTAGGCGCTGCTGTGGAAGCCGGACAAACTGGCCGACAGCTCTTCAGTCTCTTAAAGAGCAAAGATCTCGCTCTTCTGAGGCCGGGAGATTTTGTGAGCGTCCGCATAAAGGAGGCCGCTTTAGAAAACGTCGTGACTATTCCTGCCACCGCTGTTTCCTCTGATAGCTCGGTCTTGATTGTCAGTGAAGATTTGCGTTTGACGTCACAGACCGTTGACGTGCTGCGCTGGCAAAAGGATCAAGTTATTGTCCGCGGAACGGGGTTGAGCGGAAAAAACATAGTCGTAGAGCGCGCACCTCAACTTGGCGAAGGCATAAAAGTAGAGCCACGGCAGACTAGCACGCCCTTATTTGAAGAAAGTAAGTCTATCGATCTTAGTGCGGCTGAGCGGCAAAAGATGAAGTCCTTTGTAGAAAACCATCAACTCATCCCTGAAGATAGAAAGAAGAAAATTTTGGAACGGCTTTCTCAACCAAAAGTCCCGGCACAGATTGTCGAAAGGTTGAGATCTAGAATGTCTGGGAACTGATGGAATGAAACAGGTTTCGACAGGACTGTTCTCGCTCCTCTCTTATTTCACACGGCATAGAACGGCGGCTAACTTGCTGTTAGTCATAATGTTGGTCGCCGGTCTAGCCGCATCAACACAGATCAGGGCACAGTTCTTCCCCGATGTTGTGATCGCCAATGTCACCGTCTCTGTTACCTGGGACGGGGCAGGGCCAGAGGATATGGATCAGGCCGTGGTTTCCCTGCTGGAGCCGGCTTTGCTGGCGGTTGAAGGTATCGAAGAAACCAGATCGACGGCAACAGAAGGCCGAGCCCAGATGTTTCTCGACTTCGAGGCTGGTTGGGATATGGCGCGCGCTGCTGATGATGTGAAAGCAGCTGTTGACGGGGTGACTGGGTTGCCCACTGATATTGATGAACCGAAAATACGAAGAGGAGCCTGGCGCGACCGGGTGACAGATGTCATTATTTCAGGGCCTGTTGACCCAGAACAATTAGCTCGCTTTGCTGATGAATTCTCTGCCCGCGCATTTAGGGCAGGTGTAACACGCACAACAATACGGGGCGTCGGCGCACCGGAGGTTTTGGTTGAAGCTCCTGAGCTTTCCCTGATCAAGCATGGTGTCACATTGGGAGAGCTTAGTTCTGCTATCGCCGAGGAAGCGGTGACCGATCCGGCGGGTGAAGTATCGGGTGCTTCCGTTCGAGTGAGAACAGGCATTGCAAAAAGAACGGCAGAAGATGTGCAAGCGATTGTTGTACGTTCTTCTGGAGACGGTGACAAACTTACTGTTGGGGATGTGGCGCGGGTTACGACGCTAGGGTCAAGCCGTCAACGTGCTTATTTTGTTGGCGAAAATCCCGCTGTGTCAGTTCGTGTGGACCGGGCGGACCTGGGCGACGCGATTGACATGCAGGCCTCCGTTCAGGCCATTGCTGACGAGATGCAAAAGACCCTGCCCGAAGGTGTCAAAATCGAACTCATTAGAACACGCGCGCAAGCGATTTCAGACAGACTGTCTATTTTGATGGAGAATGGGCTACTGGGTCTTGCCTTGGTGATCGGTCTGCTCTTTCTATTCTTGAACGCACGAACGGCATTTTGGGTGGCGGCTGGCATTCCAGTTGCGATGTTTGCCACTATCGCGTTGATGTATGCCGTTGGCTTAACGATCAACATGGTGTCCTTGTTCGGTTTGATTATCTGCCTTGGTATTGTAGTCGACGATGCCATAGTGGTTGGAGAACATGCGGATTTCCGCGCACGACGCCTTTTGGAGCAGCCCGTTTTGGCAGCCGAGAACGCGGCCATTCGGATGGCACCGCCGGTCTTCTCTGCAACGATTACGACGATCATCGCCTTCTTTGCATTAACTGCCATTGGTGGACGCTTTGGATCCTTGATCAAAGACATCCCCTTCACCGTTATTGTTGTTTTGCTGGCATCTCTTGTCGAGTGTTTCCTCATTCTGCCCAATCATATGAGCCACGCTCTGAGTGCGGTTGCACAAAGGCGATGGTACGACTTTCCGAGCCATTATTTCAATATTGGCTTTACTTGGTTTCGGGAAAGGATCTTCAAGAAGTTTATCTATTGGGTTTTGGTTTTCCGCTATCCGGTTATAGCTCTGACAATATTGGCGCTGGCTTCACAAGCTGCTTTGTTCCTGAGAGGCGATGTGATTTTCAGATTTTTCAATGCACCAGAACGTGGGTCGATTTCCGGCAACATAGCGATGCTGTCCGGTGCGAGCCGGGACGACACGAGGGAGATGGTGAGAGAGCTTCAGCGTGCCGTGGCTGCCACTGCGGCGAAACTTGAAAAAGAACATGGCACCAATCCAGTAACCTTCGCGCTAGGTGAAGTTGGGGGAACGACAGGACGTGGGCTTTCTGGGCAGGATACCAAGGATCGGGACCTTCTAGGCTCCATCGCCGTAGAACTCATTGACGCAGATCTTCGCCCTTACACCTCATTTGCCTTCATAGGCGAACTGCAGGATCAAGTCAGAAAACATCCTTTGTTGGAGACCTTGAGCTTTCGCGGGTGGCGTTCGGGTCCAGGTGGAGATTCGCTCGATGTAAAATTCTTCGGTGCTGAATCCGAAACCCTCAAGCAGGCGGCAGAAGACCTAAAGAAAACCTTGAGTGAATTTTCGGAAGTGTCGGCCGTGGAAGACGATTTGGCCTATGACAAAGACGAATATGTTCTTGAGTTAACGCCTCAAGGGCAAGCGTTGGGGTTCACAATAGACACCATCGGCCGAGAGCTGAGAGGACGGCTCAATGGTATCGTTGCCGCATCCTTCCCCCTCGGGACGAGGACTGCAGAAATCCGAGTAACACTGCCGGAGGAGGAATTAACAAACGACTTCCTTGAGCGGACCAGATTGAAAACAGCGCTGGGCTCTTATGTGGCCTTAACAGATGTTGTGACCGCCAAAAGTCAAACTGGGTTCGCCGCGATCCGAAGAGAGAACGGGCTGAAACGAGTAGCGGTCACGGGCGATATCTCAGAAGATTATCCAGTACGCGCGAGTGAGATTGTCGCTGATCTAGAGGCGCGAATTTTACCTGGAATCGCCTCCGACCTTGGTGTCGAGTTCTTACTTGGTGGGCTTGCCGAGCAGGAGAAGGAGTTTCTCTCTGATGCAGGCACTGGCTTTATTCTTTGCTTGCTTGGCATTTACCTCACACTGACCTGGATTTTCTCAAGCTGGTTTAGACCGATTGTAGTGATGGCTATCATTCCATTTGGTTTCGTTGGAACAATCTGGGGCCATTATATGTGGGGTGTTCCGCTATCAATGTTTTCGATCATCGGTTTGATAGGTATGAGTGGTATTATCATTAATGACTCAATAGTGTTGGTCTCTACTGTCGATGAATATTCTAAAGACCGCGGGCTTTTTACGGCGATTGTCGAGGCAGCAAGCGACCGATTTAGGCCGGTGTTGTTGACGACACTCACTACTGTGTTGGGGCTGCTTCCTTTATTGCACGAGACTTCTCGGCAGGCTCAGTTCTTAAAACCCACAGTGATAACTCTTTGTTATGGTTTGGGTTTTGGCCTTTTGTTAGTGTTGTTAGTCGTGCCGTCGTTGCTCGTTGTACAACAAGACATCAGCAGGCTAATGGTGTCAGCAAGACGTGCTTTGTTAGGGCGCAGAGTGACTGGAAGCGCTCGGGCTTTTGCTGCCATGATGACGTTTGCATTCCTGGCTATAATCTCCGGCACGGTTGGGTATTTTGCTGTTGCAGGGACAGTTGCTTCCTGGCTACCTACTTTCCCAGATGAATTTTCCCCATTTGCGGCTTCGGTTTTGGCAATGCTCGTTGGAATAGCTATCGTCTTGATTTTGGGGATTGGCGTCCTCGGGGGCGCTCAGCTAGTGTCGCGCATGAAATCCAGAAAAGCACCACTGACGACGGAGACCTGATCAGACAGGAATTTGGATCACGAAACAGGCCCCGACTTCTGTCTTCTTGAAGAAGAGGTTACCGGACAGATTTTTCATGATTTCACGGCTAATCGGAAGCCCTAGACCCGCACTGCCTGTCTCAGAATCTGATGAGAGCTTAGAGAATTTTTCAAATATCTGCTCGGCGTGCTCGGATGAAATACCGGGACCATTGTCAGAGAACTCGATTTTTACGAATTCTTTGTTTGAAGAACATCTGAAATCCAATTCGGGGTTCTCGGAAAGCCCGTACTTAACAGAGTTTGAGATCAGATTGATAAAGACCTGACTCAAACGATCTGGGTCAGTCAAAATCGAGATGTTTTCTTGGGCTTTGTTACGGATCACGCGAACAGAATGTGCGCTCAATTGGGGCTCGGTCGCAGCGAGCGCTTGGTCAATGATAGCTTCTAGCTGAACGGGTCTGATATTCAATTGAACCTGGCCGCTTTCCAAGAAACTAAGATCGAGGATTTCATCAAGCAAACGGGTAAGGCGGTTGCTTTCTTGGTGGATGATCGAGGAGAATCTTCTTCGCTTCTCCTCATCAACATTCTCGCTGTCTCTTAGTATCTCTGAAAAGGATCTAATTGACGTCATGGGCGTTCGCAGTTCGTGGCTTACTTGGCTTAGGAAGTCATCCTTCTGCTCACTCAAAACCGTTAGCTTACGGTTTGCTTCTCGCAATTGCGCCGTGGTTTTTGCCAGTGCTCTCGACTGGACTTCCAGTTTTGAAGAGTACTCCATGATTTGTGCTGTTTCGTCGGCCACAGCAATCAAGTCTTCAACTGTGTGCGGCGGTGCAAAATTAGTCCACGGTAGCGGCGGCATTGTGTTGTCGCGGGCGGCGTAAAAGTCGTCCACTTTATCCCTTTCGTTTTGTCGGGAGGGTTTGAGGATATACACCGTGGACATCTATTTGAAAG
>CAJQQZ010000076.1 GCA_905480575.1 uncultured Alphaproteobacteria bacterium
TGTCCTGCTGTCATTGGTTGCCATCGCCTACGTTTGGGTCTGTGCAACGGTGGGCAGAAAACACATCAAAGTGCAGATTAAAGGACACGGCTTTCCAGCCAAGTCCTGGCTCAGAACAGCTTTGGAACAAGCCAGAAAACTAATCCGTTATGACCCGGAAGTGATGGTGAAAATCCTAAAGCCAGCTATCGATAAATCAAAAAGAGTCGGGTAGTATGTTACGACTGTAAAGAGTGCTGGCACTAGTTCGAAGATGGCCGACAGCCCCAGTGCGGCTGCAACAACATGAACATAACATCCGATATGAATGCCGAATGCTGCAAAGAAACCAGCGCTGCGTCCTCTAGCGATAGTTTGGGCAGCGGTGTAAAGCATGGCCGGACCAGGCATGTAAGCGAAGATTGCTGTTGCGGTAGCAAAGGCGATTAGGATATCGATTGAAGGCATGTTCGGGCTTTCTGAAATGAACGGCCAATTTATGCGCCTCCAATGTAACAACACAAGTCGAAAGTATCTAAGTTGATGGTGTCAGAACGCGAAGTTGCGGTCATTGGAGCAGGGATTGTTGGTGTCAGTTGTGCGCTCTGGTTACAACGTAAGGGCTTCAGAGTTACTTTGATCGACAGGCAGGAACCGGGTAACGGAGCGTCGTACGGGAACGCATGCACCTTTGCTACCTATGCTACTGTTCCGATCAACAGTCCTTCAATCTTTCCGCGGTTGCCGGGTCTGATTTTTGCAAAAGACAGTCCCCTCAAGATTGACTGGTCATACATTTTGCAAATGACACCATGGTTGTTGAAGTTTTTATCCTCTTGCAGAGAAGCGCGCGTTTCTGAGATCGCGCAGCAGCTGGGTAAGTTGATGGGAGAGGCTGAAGCGGCAGCAGCGCCACTGTTTGCAGACAGTGGGGTGAGAGACCTCCTTTCACGTCGGGGTTGTTTGTACCTCTATGACACAAAGGCCTCGTTTGACGCCGCTCAAAAAGAGATCGGATTGCGACTGGAAACTGGCGTCAAACTGGAAGTCTTGGACGCTGAAGAAGTTCGGCAGATGGAACCTGCTATTTCCGCCGAATACTACAAAGGTCTCTATTTCCCCGACGCTTTCCAGTATCTAGACCCAAGGGCCGTCGTCCAGAAGATGGTGGATCATTTCGTGGGGATCGGCGGCAACTTTCTCAAGGCGGAAATCCAAGGCCTTGGAAGAGTTGGTGAAAACCATGTCGAGTTACGCAGTAAGGGTGCGGATTTCTCGTTCGAGCAAGTTGTTCTCTCTGCGGGCGCTTGGTCGAAATCTTTCTTTGGACGAGGATTGGAGAAGCTGCCGTTAGAGGCAGAACGAGGGTATCATGTGCTCTTTAAGGGCCAAGAAAGTCTGATCTCCCGACCCGTTGGCTGGGCATCCGGTGGCTTCTATATGACGCCGATGAATGATGGTCTGCGCGTGGCTGGAACTGTTGAACTCGGCTCATTGAGACCAAAGGAAAATCAAGTTAACATCGATTACCTCTCTAGAAAGGCAAAGGGCGTTATGGACGGGTTAGAGGGGGAGGGTGACGAAAGCTGGTTGGGGTTCCGACCGACGCTCCCCGACGCACTGCCTGTCATAGGGCGGTCCGGAAATGTTCCGGAAGTGATCTTTGCTCTTGGGCATCAACATGTCGGCATGACGTTGGGTGGTATCACGGGAAGACTGGTGTCAGAGATTGCGGGTGGGCAATCTACGAGCCTTGATGTCTCTCCCTTCAGCCCTTCTCGATTTTAGTTTTGCATTGCATTGTGCGAAAATCGCGGTGTTTTTGAGCAACAGTAGTGTTTTAAGATTTTTGAAGAATCCGAAAAGACTCTTAAACTTCAATTGCTTACGAGTCCTTGACTGAGGAATCACTTGCGGTTGAGCCTGTTTTTCGACTTTATTTCCTTACTGGAATTTTGGGGAAAGAAGATGGCGTTTTATCGGAAGAAAGTTGGCAGTTGTTTGCCTATCATTGTAACCATGGCTGTGCTTTGTGCAGGGGTTGCGATGATGCCAAACCAGGCATTCGCTCGTGTTACAGCTCAACTTGTTAACTTCAAAAATTCCTTTGATCCCGGCACAATTGTAATCGTAAACAGCCAGCGCAGCTTGTTCTTCACCATGACCAACGGAAAGGCCTGGCGCTATAAAGTCGCTGTTCCAGAGAAGAGTCCGAAACTTGGAAGAACCACAGTGGTTCGAAAGAAAGTCAGACCCACCTGGTATCCGCCCAAGTCAATCAAGAAGAAAAACCCGGATTTGCCCGACGTCGTAAAGCCTGGCCCAAGCAATCCTTTGGGCGCGCGTGCTTTGTACCTTGGCTGGGAAAGAATTCTGATCCACGGCACCAACAGCCCCTGGTCAATTGGCAGCGCTGCTTCTGCTGGCTGCTATCGAATGCATAATGATGATGTGAAGATTTTGCACTCGTGGGCGCAAACGGGAACGCCTGTGGTCGTTCTGCCTTAACTGACCTTGAGTTCGACCGAGCCAACGCCTTCAATCTCATAGACAAAATGATCACCTGAGACAGGAAACAGTGTTGCCAACGTACTGCCTGTAATGATCTTGCTGTCCCTCTTCAGTTGTTGGCTTCTTGAGCTGAGATGGTTGGCTAAAGCTGCTGCAGAGGTAAGCGGGTTGCCAAGTGCGGCACCGGTGATGCTCTCGCCAACCACTTCTCCGTTACGCTGAAGTCTTGTTTTGGCATCCACAATATCGAACTCATCACTTAATGTGGTCGCAGCGCCCAAAATTGCGGCACCGAACCAGGCGTTGTCTGCTGCCAAGGTCAACACATCCAGATTTGAATAATCGGCGTTACGGTCTTCTATGATCTCAAATGCAGGATAGATAGTGCTGACATAGGGACGCAAGGTCTCGGCTGTGAATTCCTGACCTAAGGGCAGATCTTCACCCATTTCAACTGCCAGCTCAAATTCCAAGCCAGGGTGATGGAAGTCATTCAGGTCGAGTGCGTAAGGGGAGGTGAATAGATTGCTTGAGAACATGGCACCGAAGACAGGATGGTCGAGGCCACACAGTTCCTGAATTGGCTTAGAGGTTAAGGCAACCTTGTGTCCGACAAACTCCCCACGACCGTTTGAATGAAACATTTGGTTGAGGAATTCCTGGACGTCGTAGGCTTTCTTTAAAGAAATTAGCTCGAAGTCTCCTTCCAGAGGACTGGATTGTGTACCGTTTTTGTGTTCGTCGAACAGTTTCTGTGCGATGTTTTGTGGGCGGTTCGGCACGGGAAGCTCCTTAAATAGGCCATTGTTGCCCGTCAACTATATCAGAAACACCCATAAATAGGAGTAAAAGAAACAAAAGAGCGACTCGAGTCTTTTCCCCGAGTCGTTTTTATGTTAGATTCAATTTTATAAATTTAGTGCAGGCTATTTTTTCTGCCAAACGCTATTCATTTGTGAGATTTGATCAATGGGTTATTTTGTAGCCTCAGCACGTAGTTGCTTTATCGTTCTACTCCTTTGGACCGTATATCTGCTGACTTCTGCCGGAAATGCAGACGCCGAAGCATGGGAGCAGCAACTCGCTTCTTATCGGTTGAACAACGGACATCTCATTGAAAAGCGCTTGGACATTGGCCTCAGGGGACAAGGCATTAAGACGCATCCGATAGAAACCAATGTTCGGGTTCATCAATACGTTTGGGACGTTGTACGTTACATCTTTCCGCCAGCTATGCTTAAGGAAGTTGGCTTTCTCGTGATCTATACAGACGGATACTCTGGATCGCACGGCCTGCTCACCACTGAACCCAAGACACGTAAGTTTGTTATTGGCATCGATATCAGAGATATACTGAGACGCAGGAAAAACGGTAGAATTGTCAACGGCGGAGTAAAAGTCTGCCATTGGGGCGGAGCAAAAGTAGGCCAGTTTGTTTGATTTTTGGGTATGTCTTCTGGCCTCTGCAGGGGCCAGAAGACATTGTCCGTCATTGAGACCTATGATGGGTGTTGTTT
>CAJQQZ010000077.1 GCA_905480575.1 uncultured Alphaproteobacteria bacterium
CGTAGTTTCCTTTGTTTGATGTTTTTGGTTTGCACCTACATCAAAACCGGAAACGGCTGGCTCCTTCAAGAGCCGAACGTAGTCCTTCCAGCTAGCTGGAAGGACTACTATGTCAGATTAAGTCGGAACTAATTCACATAATAGAACGCTTTTTCTGCTGCATCGAAGTCAGGGTCTTTCCAGACGGAACAAAGCTGCTTGAAACCGACGTCACCAACTGGTTCACAAGTATTGGGATTTATGTTTATCTCAGGTTCTGTCGGGTCCCCGGGTACTCCAGCGACACGGTAAACTTTCTCGTGGCTTTTGCCTTCGCCATCGACCCAGCCCTTGATGATGTGGATCTGCTCTAAGGGTGTGAAGTCCTGCCATCCTGCTAAAATAAACGTCGGGGTTTCTTTGTCGCCTGGTTTCTTCGGCAGATCGCCGCCCATTGGAACACCGTTTTCGTATCCCTCTGCTACAAAGTCGCCTTCACACATCTTTTCATCAAACCCCCATCCTCCGAAGAAACGGGCCTGAATTCTGGTACCACTGGTACCATAGGTTTCTTTCCGTCTCAGTGCTTCGAAGATGGAATCACGGGAGTTTTCCTCCGCCCAGACAACCGAGTGGCCGCCCGTGCTATTTTGGATCGATGATGGGTGCTGAACTGGGATTGCGTCATCGATCCCCATATGCCCCGGGAATTGATCATTTTCTGGATGCCAACCCATTGTACCATCGTGTGAATCTGAAGAAGCGACGACGCCCATCTTGAAAGGGTTAACGCCCTCGAACTGGTCTGTGAGCGTCAGTCCGTCTTTCCAGATATTTCTGACAAAAGAACGCTCGTTGAAATCTTCCGGCGGCATAGCAGAGCTGTAACCACCAGAAGTGCCAACACCTGATGCTCCCGCGAGGCTGTTTGTATCAAGCAGTTCAAAGTTACAAAATTCATCTGTAGTATTAACGCCTTGGTTAAACCTTGGGTCCCAACGACATTCACTACTGCCCTTATTTTGATAGATCTCAACCAATGGCTCCCATTGAGCTCTCAACTTAGCATCTTCGGTGTTGAAAGGCGTGAACCATTGAGGAGGGATTAATGGCGCAATACCACCGCCTAAGTTCGAATTGTGAGGAATGGTTAGAACGTCACAACGTGTTCCCTTTCCGTCTGTCACAGACTTGCCCTGCAAACATTCTTCATCAAGTCTGTTCCAAAGCCGTTCCGGTAATGGAAAGGTAACCAGCTCGCCTGGTGGTACCGGATAGACATTTTTAACGTCTGGCACTTTGTTACCGTGATAGTTTGGGGGAATGCCGACACCCCCGACTATTTTACCATTTTTATCTTTGTTTTCTTGAACACCCATGTGAACAGCAGTGACAGGCCGCTTAACAACTCTGTCATAGCGGAAGAACACGTTGCGGTGCCAGTTTGTGCCACCAGGTGTTGATGTTACCTCATAAGCGTTGAATGTCGTGAAAGAACAATCGCTCGACCGGTCATATTCTGTTTCCGCAGCTTTCTGAAACTCTTCCCAAACCTTTAACTCAGCTTTCGTGCAGGTTTCAGGATCATTCACACAAACCGGCAAATGGGTCATTTTACTGGAAGGTCCAAGCGACATAACCGTTACTTGTGTAAAGGCATTCGATGCCATGGACTTTTGGAATGCGTTAATCGGAGCGACTTCTGGCTGCCAGTAAAATCCGTTCAACATCCGACAGTCCAACGACAAACGACCGGGCACATCCCTGGGCTCTTCCCCTTCACCAGCGAGGAAATCTTTACATATCCCCATTTCGCCGAAGTATTCTGAATGATCTGTTACACCGCCCCAATCGATAGCGCGATCAATCATCGGTTTTCGCATCGGTGCTGGTTCGCCCTGAAGGCCAATCCGGTTGGGTAAAACAATTGGCCCTTTTCCCAGCGCAAAACGATAAGCCTCGAGTGGCCCATTGCCGCTTTGGTAATCAACAAACCTGAAGCTAGCATCAAAAGAAAGGCCAGTATGAAGATGCGTTACGCCAAAAAACGGTTGTTTCTGTGGGTTATAGTGGGAGCAACGAGCCCTGTCCGCAGGGTTTTCCGTCAGCTCAAATGGCAAATCATCCGTAGCTGAAACAGTTGCGATGGGGAGTGCCACCAACATAGCGAGCGTCGACAACAATGGTCTTGCAAATTTCATTTCAGAGTACCTCCTACAGTATCCTCAACTTAACTAGCTACCACTGGGAGGCACAAAGACAAGCAATGCCCTGCTATCAAATGTAGGGGGATAAAAATGTTAATACTTTAGGCATACCAAGGATCGTAGCTGCATGGATTCCAAAACAAATCGCAAAACCCAGCACCAAAAATGAACCTTATATCGCAGCCTACCTCTTCTCATTAAAGTCGTTGTTTTTCAAATGCTTATCAAGAAATAGGGTAACATCGGCATACTACCCGACTCTTTTTGATTTATCGATAGCTGGCTTTAGGATTTTCACCATCACTTCCGGGTCATAACGGATCAGTTTTCTGGCTTGTTCCAAAGCTGTTCTGAGCCAGGACTTGGCTGGAAAGCCGTGTCCTT
>CAJQQZ010000078.1 GCA_905480575.1 uncultured Alphaproteobacteria bacterium
GAACTTTCAAATAGATGTCCACGGTGTATATCCTCAAACCCTCCCGACAAAACGAAAGGGGTAAAGTGGACGACTTTTACGCCGCCCGCGACAACACAATGCCGCCGCTACCGTGGACTAATTTTGCACCGCCGCACACACGGTCCGATGTGGGTGCGTAAGCAGTCCATGGCAGAGGCGAAAGAAACCGCAATGAAGTATCTGGAACGCGTGCGCATTCCTGAGCAAGCCGATAAATATCCAGAACAGCTTTCAGGTGGTCAGCAACAACGAGTCGCCATTGCGCGGTCGCTTTGTATGAACCCGAAAGTTATGTTGTTTGATGAACCAACATCTGCACTTGATCCAGAAATGGTGTCCGAGGTCTTAGACACGATGGTGGAACTCGCCAATGACGGAATGACGATGGTTTGCGTCACACATGAAATGGGTTTTGCCAAAGCAGTCGCTGATCGCGTTGTTTTCATGGACGCCGGAGAAATCATTGAAGAAAATGAGCCACACAGCTTCTTTGACAATCCCCAGAATGCCCGAACCCAAAAGTTCCTTGGGCAAATCCTGCAGCACTAAAACCAGTGTTTTTCACTTGGTTGGTTTCAAGGGACAAACAACTCAAACTAGATCTATGCAGTTACTGCGGCACGTGTCCGCCTGGTGTTTGATTGCATATTCCATAATATTCAGCCTTTGACTGCCATTTGCGTGAAAAGATCACTGACGCTACCTTGTTCAATGAGGGCCTGTGCGTTTATTAGGAAGGATTGTGTCCAAGCAGATCCAAGCACGGGTGTCGTTAAGGTTTTGAACTTGTCCCAGATGACTTGGTCGGAGACTTTGTTTTCTGGATCGCCCTGCGCTTCTGTCGGCGCGGAAGACACCGTGCGGCCATCCTTTAAAACCAAATGAACCCGTGCAAACCGGCGCGCTGGAAACGCCGCGTTAAAGGCGGCAGTCTCAGAAATCTCGACCATCAACGCAAGGTCAAGAACGACTTTGTCGACCAGCCCGGCACCTGTAACTTCACGCACACCAATCGTCCCGTGCACCAATGCGGCAGCGACCGAAAACGGCAACGAATACTGCGCTTGTTCAGTGTTTGTCGGGATCACATTCAGGCGTTTAGCCTCATGAAAACTTTCTACTTTTATTTGAGCAATCTGATCCGGTGTCACTCTATGATCGCGCACCAACGTCATGGCCCCTTCGGCGGCAGGTTGGGCCCAGCGACACACTGGGTAAAGTTTGATATATTGTTGCTCAACATACCAATTATGGCCCAGATCATCCCAAAATCCAGCTAATGCAGGATCTTCCATGGTGATCGCAGGTGCGCCTGTAAAACCGTCCTGCGCAAGATACGCTGCAGACACACCAGCCATTGCACCCCAGCCTGATCCATCTTTGACCATCGTGGGCGCATCAATGCAGCGCATCATTTGACTGCGGGGGCCATGATATTCTGCAATGCCGACTGCCTCGCGGGTTTGTGCCTGTGTTAGCCCAAGTTGGCGCGCACCAAGCGCTGCCGTCGCAAGCGCAATCCAAGCCCCAGAGGTATGATAATCACACGCGCTGGTATGCAGCGCGATGCCTGCGCGGGTGCCTATCTCATAGCCAATAACGATAGAGGTGAGCAGTTCATGCGCACCTACTTTGCCCTCGGCTTCCATCATCGCAATAAGACCGGGCAATACACCACAACCCACATGGCCTTTTGTCAGCTTATGGCCGTCATGCGCATCCAACGAATCAATCGTCATCCCGTTCGCCAATGCTGCGCCAGCCGCACTAACCCTGCGCCCGTCCTGCCACAGCGTTGCAGCGTCGCCTCCAAACTGGCAGGCCGCATGATTGTGGATGATATGCGCAACTTGGGTTTGTGATCCACCAACAGCAACCCCAACGGTGTCAACGAAGCATCGCACCGCCTCTTTTATCGTCGATTTTGGGAGGCTCTCAAAAGTGGTATCATGGATAAAATCGATTGAGATCATGTTGCTATTCTTTCGTAAAATAGGATTGGAATGCGGTGATGGTGGCGTCCAACCCATCGTCCGTAACATCGCGGTGCAGAACCATTCGGATCGCTGGGGATTGCCCACCGATACGAATGCCCGCATCCGCCATGTGGATGCGCAGCGCGTCGGGATTCTTGTCACGTGGGGTAAAGAACAGCATGTTGCTGCCCAGTTGTATATCCCCTGCGCCCATTTCGGTCAACGCTGTGGCTAAAGCACATGCGTTGGCATGGTCACGTTCCAGATCAGGCAAATTATGGTCAAGCGCATGAAGGGCAGCTGCTGCAAGAACGCCAGCTTGGCGCATCGATCCACCCAGTATTTTGCGATTCCGCCGGGCTTGCATAATGAGCGCAGATGATCCGACAAGAACAGACCCAACCGGCGCACCCAGACCTTTTGACATGCAAATAGAAATACTATCCGCATAATTTGCTAATTCAATAGCCTCACATCCAAGCGCTGTAATCGCGTTGAAAAACCGTGCCCCATCCAGATGGACGAACAGACCCGCGTCCCATGCCACTCGTGCGGCAGCCCGCATGTCATCCAAGGGGATCACTTGCCCACCTACGGTGTTTTCCAAACACAAAAGCCGGCTTCTTGCGTAATGTGGATCATCGACTTTGATCGCTGCCGTCACGTCCGCTGGCGACACCGCACCGTTTGCTTGCGTGGCAATGGCATTCATCGAGATACCGCCAAGCACAGAGGCCCCCGCCGCCTCATCGCAATAAATGTGGTACGGGTCACCTACGATGATTTCGTCGCCCCGCCCACAATGCGCCATGAGACTGGCCAAATTGCTTTGCGTGCCGGTGGGCATAAAAACCGCGGCCTCTTTATCCAACAACGTTGCCAAACGACTTTCCAACACAGTGACCGTCGGGTCTTCGCCGTAAACATCATCACCAACAACAGCGGCGGCCATCGCTGCTCGCATCGCGCCATCAGGTGCAGTCATAGTATCACTACGTAGATCGCACAGGCAGCTATTGCTGCCCTGTGCTGTGTTCATGCCACCGTAAAGGCTCATTTGGTGATCTGATCGTAGGCAAGTGCTGCAACAACATGGACACGTCGTGTTTCGCCACCATTAAGCGCTGTGTGATAACCACGTGTGTCTGTAAAATAGACAGATCCGTCAGCAGGTAAATGCGTGACGTAATGGTTAACAATGAACAACGATCCCGGGTTGGAAACGACAGGAATATGAAGCCGTGGTTCTGGATCGCGGTGCCAAGAATTACAGTTATACAGCCCTTTGGACAACACTCGCGTGCGCCCAACAGGAAAGCGCTTGGCAAGCTCTTCATGCACATGTTCAAAGTAGGTGCCTTTGAACTTAGGATTAAATTCCGAAAAGTTGATCTCTGGAACTAAATCTTCGCGCGGTTCTTCAATATAGCGCTCATCGCCACGCAGCCAGTACCGCCCAGAGAGATCGTTTTCTGTCCATTTAGTTTGGCCGGGGCGCTGTGTCAGTGGCAATGCCGCAAACCCTTGGTCCTGCATACCGCCCTGAAACTCTTCACGCTTCAGGCATTCATCCAATGCCTTTTTCAGCTCAGTGATATCAAATTTGAGTGCGAGGCGTTGGATACCTGGCCCAGGCGTAAATTTTGCCACAGAGGTGGTATTCGGTTGAGACTCCATCCAACCCTCAATTGCCTGCACGTCCACATCCTTGATCTGCGCATTAAAACCCATTTCCGTATCCTCTTTCTGATTGCTTTCCAGAATAAGCGTATTGCGAAGGTGCGACACTCTAAAGTGGTTTTTTGGAATGAGTTGATGTATAAAAAGCATCAACGTCAGGTCGATATTTGAGCATCCACGCGGCTCAGCAGCCATTTCCGAATGCGCTCTATTTTTGGAGTGCCAACTTTTACGTTTGGGGTCAGCAAATAGTAGGCACTTTCCGGTGTGTGTTCGTGAGGATGTGCGAGCACAAGCTTACCCTCGATCAATTCTTTTTCGACCAACAATTTTGGGACAACTGCGATCCCATGACCGCCTTTCACCGCGTCAATCAACATTTCAAACTGGGAGAACATTGGCCCAATGATCGGTTTTTGAAGTTCACATTCCTGGCTGCTCAGCCAAATATTCCACGATTCCAAGCGCGTTGTATGTTGCAAGATGCGCTGATCGAGTAAGGTCATGGGGTCACAACCACCGACTATATCGGACTCGGAGTTTGCAATCACGACCAACGTCTCTGAGAAAAAATAGTCAGCGCGGTACTCTTTCCAAGGAGGGTCACCCTGCACGATTGCGATATCGATCAAGCTAGGATCGATGTCTTTATTTGCGAGATACGTGATCGTATTCAGCGTAAAACGGGGAAGTTCCTGCGAGATTTCCATTATTTTAGGCATGAGCCAACGGCTGCCGAACGTCGGATAGGTGCCGATGTTCACAGCCCCTTCCAAATTTCCGTGACTACGGACCTTTAGAAGCGTTGCTTCGACCTGTTCGAGTTGAGGCGTCAATTCTGATATGAGCGTTTTCCCCGCATCAGTTAGTTTAACCCTTTGCTTAATGCGCATGAACAGTTGCTGTTTGATGAAGGCCTCAAGAGTTTGAATCTGCCGACTAAGTGCACTTTGCGTCATATTCAGATCTTTGGCCGCTTGCGCAAAATTTTCTGTTCGAGCAGCTGCCTCAAAACATAATAATGCAGTCGTAGATGGGATACGTCGCCGCATAGTGGCCTCCAATAGTATGATTTCACCTATTTGATCTATTTATTGCAATAACTCATGAAAACATGCAAATATATGGTGTTGTCAGACATGCTAGATAAGGAATGAACGCGTTTCACTTATAATATCTGCTCTCCCAAACCCACCCTCGCCAAATTAGCTTCTGAGTAAATGCTATAGAATCTCTGATATCAAGGCCTCAGCCCATGCATCACACAAAACGCACGCCTGTATCTCGCTGAAACAGCGCGGTTATTCACGCAATTATGGGCTAGTTTGCAATCTGGGGAAGCAGATGGCGGAGAGTGAGGGATTCGAACCCTCGATGGGCTTTTGACCCATACTCCCTTAGCAGGGGAGCGCCTTCAGCCACTCGGCCAACTCTCCGGTTGGACCCTCATAGGAAATAGACTCGCACGGGTCAAGCGATAATCCCCCCTTAACATACGGGAATTTCCCATCTCCCTAACCTCGCTTTTAGATGCGGGCACAAGGGGTACTTTGCGGGGGTATTTGTATCACCTCTATCATGATTTTTGCTTCCCCAATTGCGGTTCAAAGTATCTGTGCAACGCTTTGACTTACCCAAACGGCAATCCGGCTTTTTTTGAGTTGGTGTTACACAAGAAAAGACGGGAAGTATTACTTGCCATTTTACATGATGAACTCAAGTATTAGCTAAAAACTTAACTAAATGATTCGACATCGGGCAAAATCCACACAAGAGTAATTGGATTCGCTTATTGAATACTGGCGCTGTCGCCCTCTCGTGACTCCACGAAAATGGATTCGGGCTACGTTTTTCTAGATTCCTGTAATTGAAGTCTTGCCAAGTAACAAAAAAAGATGAGTTATTAGGACATTCTACAAATCGACCCCTTCATCAGGGAGTAACAAATGAAACAAAAAATAAGAACAATAAGGAAATTGGGTGATGGCGAATTGGGGCTTGGCAATGATCGTAGCGGGTTTGTTTTTCATGGTCGCAGCTTCAATAGCTTCCTCGAGTGTCTTAACACTCGGCTAAGGGCAGACGACTATCGCACGTCAATGCCCTTCAGATTGAACCAAGAACTTCTCAAGCGCCAGTCGAGACAAATGACTAACGCCGCTAGTTTGGTTGAGCCCAGATCTGCCGTTTACTGGCACTAGAGCTTTTAGCGTCAAAGATCCGAACCTCAGGGTTCCAGCGGTTCCTGCTCAACTGAACCAACCGGTGCCGCAGAAGATACTTCTGTTTTCAATTGTGACAATCTTCGTTGACCACAAGCCGTACTCGCATAGTCTTCTTTTGTGATGCGCTTGTGTTGTACGACAGCGCCTGCCTTGCTGAACAAGAAACGGTAGTATTGGCTATAGTGGCTGTTGTCCGCTCGTTCTATCGAAACTTCCGCACAACTGCTGCGTCCACGATGGACCTTCGAAACAAAGAAGGGCGCACCCGTCGTCAAAGCGTAAGACTTGCGCTTGCCCTCAATGGGTCCGCGATATCGTACCGCCAACAATTGCTCCTCAGCCGGTATCTTACCGCGCACATAATTCTCAATAGACTTTTGCGTCTGAAGGCTGATCGGCTTAGAGATTTCCTCCTCACCACGGTTCGAATGGACTTGAACCGAACAGGCCGACAAGACCACCGGTATCGCCAAAGCGAAAATGAAATTACGCATAGTCCCCACTTCCAAAAATCCCTGCCCGTTTGTGTCGGCAAGGTTTGTGTCTTTTAAAAGCGAAAATGTGTCTGAACTATGGTCAACTTAGACAACTTGAGCAGAAAAGTTGAACGGGCTAACTCTCCCCACGCCGCTCCCGGCTGAAGATTATCAAGGCGACACCAACGATCACAACGAATCCACCGACCAAGGTCCACTGCCCTGGCTCTTCGCCTAATATGAATATTGATCCGACAACACCAACAACCGGCAGCAACAACAAAACCGGCATAACCTGTGTGACCGGATTATGGTTCAAGACATGGAACCATATGGAATAGCCCAGCGCCGTCATCATAACGGCCAGATAAATCACTGTTGACCAACCGATCCAGGTGGCCGATTGCAAGGCCTGCCATTGCCCTTGTTCAAACAAAAGCGATGCAAGAAGCATTTGGGGGCCAGCGAAAAGCCCGACCCAAGCAATGAGAGTGAAGCCATCGACCGCGTTGTTCAACTGCTTGACCATAATTTGCCCGATTGCCCAGGTAAGAGCACCACCTACTACCAATAGGGCTGGCCAAACTTCGGTCTGGGTTTCTGGCATGCCAGCAATCAAGGCGACACCACCAAAGGCCAAGAGTATACCAACGATCTTTTGCCAACCAACATGCTCGCGGAAAATCAATGCCCCCATGATGACGGCAAAAGGAACCTCCAACTGAACGACAATGATCGCTAAGGAAGCGTCCATATCCCTCAGCCCCGTGAAGGTGAGCCCATATTGGATCGTCGAGCCAACAAAAGCCAAAGCGGCGATCCACAATAGATGGCCGCGCGGGATTTTCACAAAGGGTAGCAGCAGCATAGCCGTTAACGTAAATCGCATCCCCATCAGGAGCAATGGCGGAAACTCTGAAAGTCCAGCTTTAGCAAAGACAAAACCAAGGCCCCACAAAAGAGGCACCGTTAATGCCAAGGCCAGTTGACTGATCGGCATGGCCGCCCCTTCTCGTTATATCAAACAGCTAAACCTCCGTCGCTTAGGTCCAGCCCAATGTCAATGAGAATTTAGGGTCAGTACCCCATCACGAGGTTAGACATCCGATGGCAAAGGTTTGTTGACTCCGGTTGACTAAGTTTCGCCATAGCAAGGAAACGGCCTGTTTCCAGACTTTGGTAGCCAAGATGAGTTTGGCTCAGAGAGGTTATCTGAAACTGATGATGGGCTTGGGGTTGATTAGGGTCAATTTCAACAAAGAGCAACCCACCGGCATCGTCACGAATTTCGCCCAACAGCTGTGTCGTGTAGACATTCGAACGGGCATGCCAGCGTCCAACATGGGTTTGCTGACCACAATAGCCATTCTTGAGGCAATTCTGACTGACAGCAACAAACAGTCCATTGCGACAGCGTTCCAACACGACCTCCTGATTAAGTTGGTCGTCGATCATGGCTTCACCATGCCAAGTGCCAACTAGGTTCCATAGGGAATTCTGCTGCTTCGGCCAATAGTATGCTGATTCCTGATAAGGCAAGATTTTGGCGGGCGGGAGCACCTGCGCCGGCGGCTGTGGCGTCGTCCAGCGAAATTGCTGTTGTGGTAACTGTTGGAAAAGGGGGACCGCCGCGGCGAGGTTCGCAAGGGAGGATAGAACCAAAGCAGCGGTCCCGATGGCAAATAGATTTCTAAGTAAATACATTGTAAAAATACCGTTGTTTCAAACTTCTAACTTAAACCTTAGGAACTGCATGATCCCCTGTCCAACGCGCAGGGGATTCCCGTTCAGGTCAGAATCCAAAAAGGACTCGCAGTTTGAAAACGACTCATTTTCATTTTAGGAAAACGTGAAAAAGGGAAGTTTAATCCGTACAAGGCCAGTTCGCTGAGGCGACTAACCCAGCAGGCAATTTCGTTGTCTCATCCCCGCAGGCATCATCAAGCTGTGCCTGTGTCAACCCAATGACCTCGGACAGGTCCGCATCTTCCAACTTTGTGAAGTAGGTGATCGCGCGGGTGAAGTCCGCCCCCGCCATAGCCGCACCGGCCAAATGAGAGCGTGATAAATTCGCAAAATTGAATTTAGCTGAATTAGTTCCGACTTAATCTGACATAGTAGTCCTTCCAGCTAGCTGGAAGGACTACGTTCGGCTCTTGAAGGAGCCAGCCGTTTCCGGTTTTGATGTAGGTGCAAACCAAAAACATCAAACAAAGGAAACTA
>CAJQQZ010000079.1 GCA_905480575.1 uncultured Alphaproteobacteria bacterium
TCTTCAATGTATTGCTGAAAACGCGCCCGAAGCGCAGATGGCAATGGTGCTGGCATGATAGATCCTCCCAAACAGAAAGAATCATACTTTGAGGCACAAGGAAACAAGAAAACGATTCCAACTAAAACAGAAACGCTTTAAGTCTCCTCTCTGACTTTTAAGGACTCCAAACTAGCAACTCTTTCTGAACAGAAGCTGAACCAATAAATAAAATTTGTCAAAAATTCTTGTAAAAATAGCTATTGTAACCCGGGAACCAGGGTCCCTGCCTGGGATAAAAGGTCGAAAAGTTTCTATCCCAAAAAATTCCATGCGGCCAAGGTCGTCTGATCTTTGCGTGAATTCTCCAAGAGTCGTCTTGCCGTCGAACAATGGGTCCATGATACTGAATGGACCGATGAAGATAACCGGGAACCACCCACCCATAGTGACCGTGATATTCGACTTTGCACCAACTAAACTCACAATAAAGTATATCAACAGCGCGGTTTTTCGGAATGTAACCGATAATCGAATAGTGCGCTGAGGGACCCCTGTGCAAAGGCAAATCGATTGTCACATGAGCAGCCTGATTGGCTTGAACAAGCCACGGCGTGCAGACCAACAATAGAAAACTGGTAAGCAGTATCTTAAAGCAGCGCATTTGAAACTCCTGCGAGTTGCCTTACCCTTGAGGCTAAATCTAATCCTAAATCGGAATACATCAATTGCATTTCGCGACAAATTGATTAGAGACTCGGGTAAATCAGAAGAAAGTCCGCCAATGAACGTCTACGAAGCAATCAATAGTCGATTTTCGGGAAGAGCCTTCCTGGATAAGCCTGTCGATCTGGAAGCTGTGAAGCGCATGCTGCTTGCTGGTGGCAGAGCGCCTAGTGGCACAAACACCCAACCTTGGAAAGTTCACGTTCTGACCGGCCAAGCGCTCAAAGCCTTTTGTGACACCGTTGTGCAGCATCGCAGAGACAAGGGCGCTGAAGAGGACCCTCAATACCAATATTACCCAAAAAAATGGCGGGAACCCTATAACAGCCGACGTAAGGACGTGGGCTGGGCGCTTTACTCGGCGCTGGGTATTGAGAGAGGCCAACACGAGAAAATGGCGACCCAACACGAACGTAATTTTCGTTTCTTTGATGCACCGGTAGGGTTGATTTTCACCATCGATGACGACATGGAACTCGGCAGCTGGCTCGACTATGGCATGTTTATGCAGAGCATCATGTTAGCAGCCAGAGGCGAACGCCTCCATACCTGCCCACAAGCGGCCTGGATCTATCATCAGGGCATTGTTCGTCGAGCCCTCAAGCTCCCCGATGAGCAAAAAGTCGTTTGTGGCATGGCGATTGGGTACTTGGATGAAGATGACCCCTCTTCTTCTTTCAGAACGCCACGGATGGAACTCGACGAATTTTGTACATTCCTTGATGACCAAGTACCGGATGAATAGATACCGACGGAAAGCTGGTTGGCGAAAGATCATAGGCCTGACCTTGTTCTTTACAGTCATTGGCTATCAAGCTGTTTATAATTGGTTTCCAAACTTCTTCCCCATGGAAGCCTTCATGGGCCGCGCAAAGGCAGTCGATGGCGACTCCTTAGAACTCAACGGCCAAGCGATCCGCCTCTTTGGTATCGATGCGCCCGAGTTTACGCAGTCATGTACCCACGCCAAAGATAATCATTGGCCTTGTGGGCAGCTGTCCCGCGGCGCGCTCAAGGAATTGGTGGCGAACAAATCAACCACTTGTCACCCCATCAAGAAGGACGTTTATCGCCGTGTACTAGCCAACTGCTACACAGACGAGGGCAACATTGCTGAAATGATGGTGGAGAACGGCTGGGCCTTTGCCTACAGCCGATACAGCGAAGAATTCAGTGACGAAGAGGCCATGGCGCGCCATTACAAACGAGGGATTTGGCAGGCCGAAAACGTTACGCCGCCCTGGTTACACCGCAAAAATAAGTCGTCCTTCTGGCAAAGTCTGACGGGCCTTTTTGGAATATCGGATTGACAGGACTGGACTTCACGCCTGCTATTTTTCGTGTAAGGTGCCTCTAACCGGATATGGGGGAACCGAAGAATGAGCGAACCAGCAATTAAGTCAATGAACCTCTACTCAGAGGTCAACCGTGTTTACAATGACCTTAGATCGGTCGGAATCAATGACGGCGACGCCATCCCTGTTGAAGTACTCAGTCAATTTGACCAGTACCACTATCACGGTACGAAAGCCGTTGATCAAGCAATCGCAGAGGCGGGTATCAACACCTCCTCAACTGTCCTCGATGTCGGCGCAGGCATTGGTGGGCCAGCTCGCTATCTAGCTCACAAGACTGGCTGTAAAGTCGTGGCGCTAGAGCTGCAAGAAGACCTCAACCAAGTCGGCCAAGATCTCACTAATCGCTGTGGAATGGCGGAACACGTCCAACATCTTTGCGGCGACGCCTTGCAAGAGGTCTTTGCTGACGACACCTTTGACGCAGTGGTTTCTTGGCTGTGCCTCTATCATATTCCAGACCACAAAAAGCTGTTCTCAAAACTGAGCCAACCGCTAAAATCCGGCGGTGTGCTCTATGCCGAGGACCTCTTCAGTCTTGGCGAATTCACACGATCGGAACGCCATGAGCTGGAAACCATGCTATTTGGCAACTCTGTTCACAGCCGCGAGAACTACATCGCGAATGTCGAACAAGCTGGTTTTAGCTCTGTTCAATTCGATGATCAAACAGATGACTGGTGCCAATTCGTGGATATTCGCATAAAGGCGCATGTGGCGAACTTCGAAAGCTACAGTCAAATTCATAGCCCAGAAATGGCTGAGACGATCAAGATCTTTTACGATTCTGTTTCAGGGCTGTTTAACGGCGGCAATTTGGGTGGTGTTCGCGTGAAGGCGGTGAAGGGTTAAGATTCCGTCAAAAACCCCTCGACCCAGTTTGGGACAATCTCAGTTGCGGGACCGTGGGCGACTTCGTCAAACAGATAGCTGCCATCGGACGGCTCAAGATTAAGCTCCATAGTGGCTGCCCCGGCTTGGTTGGCGGCATCGACAAAGCCAGCAGCTGGATAGACGGCTCCACTGGTGCCAATGGAAATGAAAATGTCAGCCCTATCCAGCGCGTCAAAAATCCGATCCATTTGATAGGGCATTTCGCCGAACCAAACCACGTCAGGACGCAATGAGCCCTTTTGGCCGCAAGATGCACAGACACTGTCCGCTTCTATGTTATACAACCAAGCAGACCGATTGTCACAATGCGTACACCAGGCCTTCAACAACTCACCATGCATATGGACCAAGTTCTCTGATCCCGCACGGTCATGAAGATCGTCAATGTTCTGAGTGACCAAAAGAACCTCGCCGCTGTGCTCTTTCTCTAATCGCGCTAAGGCTTCATGTGCGGCTTTGGGCTGCTTGTCTTTCATACCAGCACGGCGTTCATTATAGAAGGTCTGGACCTTGACCGGATCTCGTTCAAAGGCCTCCGGCGTTGCATAGTCTTCCAGCTTAAACTTTGACCAAACACCGTCTTTATCCCGAAAAGTTGCGATACCTGACTCAGCTGAAATTCCAGCTCCTGTTAAAATAACAATGTTTTCTCTGGCTGTGGTCATGGCAGTCCCTCCCATTGTTGGCGTGTGATCGCGTAACCATCATTGTCTTCGCCGTAAGCGCGCATTCTTCCCTGGTAGACCATTCCGCTCTTTTCCAAAATCCGGCGTGAAGCACCATGACGCTCATCTATCACAGCAACAACCTCACTTAACGCTGTCTCTTCAAAGGCAAACCGCAGTAATCTTTTGCAAGCTTCAGAGGCATAGCCTTGCCCCCAAGCAGATTTTTTGAGGCTGTACCCAATCTCTATTTTCGCCTCCGGCAGGCCATCTCCGGTAACCAAACTCCAATCAGTGTCATCGTCTTCAATGGGGAGAGGCAGCAAAAAAACCGAACCCAACTTTTCTGCGCTTTCACCTAATGTGATGCTCCAAATACCGATCACCCCCTCTGCACATCGCTTTGTGTAACTCGACATTTCTTCCGTTACTTCAGCAGCTGTCATTGCCTGACCACCGATGTACGTCATGACATCCGGGTCAGTGAACATTTCAATCGCAACATCCACATCATCCTTCTCTACAGGGCGGAGAACTAGCCTTTGCGTTTCAAGTGTGAGGTTATCCATGCACTTGTGAATTGCCTTTCTTCGTTTGCTTGGTCGGGCTTTAAGTCGTGGATTTCGTAACGGTTTTCAAAGTTTAACGATAAAATCTTCGGTTGCCTAATCAAGACAACACCTCCCACCGAAAGAGCCACCAGGTGGGCTGCTTGCTAGCAACTTGATTGTGCGCTAATCGTAAGTAGCGAAATTTGAGAAGGTAAAACCATGACGACTATTGATCCGCCGCGTCTGATTTTGTGCCGTTCGATTGCCTTTATTATTGATATCCTCTTCGTCGGATTGATTTTTGTTCTGCTCGTTACGCCTGTTAAAAACATTACCGAACTAAGCTTTTCCGTTAGTGGCGGTATTTACACAAAGAGATGTGGAACCGTTACTGACCTTAAAGAAAGCAGTTACATCGCTGACTTAATGAAGGCCGATAGTCGCGAGACTTTCACCGCCTATTACTGCCAAATCACAACCTTCGGCCTCCTGGAAAATCACTATCTCACCTTCCAACTTTCTAAGAAAGACGGAAACAGAACACAAAGTAAGAGTTTAGGTTTCGCTGTCGGTAAAAATCTAAAGCCCGTTAAACACATCGATCTGTCACCATTCTTCCTACTGCTCTTTCCGCTGATATTGGCCTTAATGACGGCGCGTTGGCACAGAACATTTGGAAAGTTGGTGATGAAGATAGAGGTCAAAGGCAACGCCGACGAAAAAAAAGGGATCGTCATGAGCATAGCCCGAGAATACCTCAAATTTGCACCCATCGTCATCATAGCACTAGGTACGCTGGTCGGTGGTCAGGTCGTAGTTGATCCAAGTGACTTACCTGAGCTTGTTGAAACGCTTGGAGCAATAAGCCTTGATAACCAAATGTTGCTCATTTCTTTGTTTTTTGTGCCCATTTTAGCCGTCATTATTTTCATTTTCTACTTGGTTGATCTCATTCGCTGGAAAGGGGCCATGTTTTATGATCGAATTCTCAAGTTTAGGGTAGGGCGGGAAATCTAAAGCGGCGGAAAGTGACCTATGCCGAAAATTTCGCGTGTCGGCTCGTTCCAGCTTAATAAACTTTTCAGCATAAGGGGCTCTTAATGCCATCAATAAAAAGGATAACCGGGTTTATCGGAGCGGAAATATCCGATCTTCGTCTCGATGGAGATATTGCTGAAGAAGCAGCTGTCTTTCTACGTAGCAAACTGGCCAAGCATCATGTGCTAGTATTGCGAGATCAACATCTCTCAATAGAGCAGCAGAAAGAAGTCACCAAAGTCTTTGGGCCATTGATGCGGCTGCCATACGTTTTGCCCATGGAAAGCGACCCTGATGTTATTGCGGTGTTAAAAGAAGCTGATGAAGTCAACGTCGGTGTTTTTGGTGGGGACTGGCATTCGGACTTCAGTTTCCTGGAAAATCCACCGGCTGGCTCTATCTTGAGTGCGGTTGAAATCCCCGAGGTTGGTGGTGACACTGTTTGGGCAAACCAGGCCGCTGCCTATCGCTCCCTGCCTACCCACCTAGGAGAATTCGTTGATAGCCATCGCGCTGTGCACGTCGGTAAGCCGTATGGTGTCAAGTACGCGCCATCGCAAAGGGAACAATCAAGTGCCTCTATCAAAATGAGCAGAGGTGACCCAAACGCCGACCGTGAAACCTTGCACCCATCGGTGATCACCGAACCAACAACAGGCGAAAAAGCGCTCTTCCTCAACCCTATTTATGTGACAAAGTTTGAAGGTCTAACCGAGACAGAAAGTGCGCCATTCTTGGATCAACTTTACAAACACTGTACACGCCCTGATATCTCATGCCGACATCGATGGCAGGCCGGCGATCTTGTCATTTGGGACAATCGCATGACCATGCACTACGCCACCAACGACTATGACCGCTCCCGGCGTTTGCTTTATCGGACAACCTTCGAACGTGATATCCCACGCTAGTTCAAGCTAGCTCCAACGCATTAGAGTTTCAGCGCGAATACCTCCACTGGTTCTTCAAGTCCCCTGACTTCGTGATGGCCTCTGGACACGAAGTGCTTCTCGTTAGCCTCAGCAACTGAGCCAGTCAAGAGAACTGGCTCACCGACGGTCTTGCAAAGATCCTGCACACGGCTGGCTAGGTTAACAGCAGGACCAAGAACCGTGAAGTCAAGCCGCCCCGGACTGCCGATATTGCCATAAGTAACCGTGCCACGGTTTAGGCCTATGCCCATTGCTAGTTCGTCTTCACCAGCCTTCATGCGTCTTTGGTTTAACTTGCCCAAGACTGTGATTGCGTCACGCGCTGCTTCTATTGCGCTGCGGCATCGTTCAGTCGATTGATCTGGATTTTCAAAGGGAAAAATCGATAAAATGCCATCACCCATAAATTTCAAAACGTCACCGCCCTGGCTTTCAACAGCTTGCACCACGACTTCAAAATAGTCATTGAGGGCCGCCAGCAGCTTCTTCTCTTCCCAAGTTTCCATTTTCTGCGTAAAGCCACGCAAATCAGTGAACATGATAACGGCCTCTAGCCTTCTGTGCTCGCCGCGTTGGATAGTACCACCATGAACTTCTTTGGCAGGGCCATCGCCGAGGTAGGTCTGCAGCAAGCTGGTCATCGACTTGCGCATTGCGATTGGTTCCAATGCGGAGGATAGCCCTGTTCTAGTGTCTTGTATCAACGCAACATGCTCATCCCGAAACCCCTCCGGATGGTCTGCAACGTAAGTACAGCCATGTTCAGAACCGTCGCCGTAGGTGAGGTAGGTTGCGAACATGTCCGTCCCCCCTCCCTCCGCTAACTCGAGGTAAATCGGATGATCATTTTCAGGATCAAGGTTCACTAGGCTTTTTTGGAGAGGCATTAGGTATTTAAGGACATAGTGAAAGGGGCCGCCAACAAAAGTACTCGTGCCCATAATCGAATGAGCAACATCATAGGAACTGGTCTCTTCCGGCGTCCATACAATGCCCCATGCAATCAACAGTGGGTTGGCGAACCGTTGCCCTATGTTGACCCTGGAAAGCGGAACACCGGCGTCGATCAAACGCTCAACATAGCCTTCGACAACAAGAGCCAAGTCACCGAGAAGGCGGCCATCGGACATCAACCATTTGTTTATTCTATCTGCCTCATTCATATGCGAAGCCTAATGGCTTTGAGGACACTTTTCCACCCTGTCCGCACCAAAGCGCTTTCCCGCGCGGCAATTCACACTATTATGCTGAGAGATGTGAGACTTCTAAATTTCGACCAAGGAAATGAGATGAACCAAACGACGCCTAAGGGTCAGGAATTCGCGGAGGCCATTACTTTTGCCATCAAACATGAGTCCAAAATGGACCGAGACATCGGCAAGGCCCTGGATGAAGGGCACTTTGCCGAACCTTGGCCCATTGGGCAAACCATTGGCCCAGTCAAAGACCGCGAAGACCCCAACGGTCTGATCACACGTGGTGGCGAAGTCATCGCTAGCTGGGGTGATACGGCACGCGTAGACATGACTTTCAGCGCCACCAAAAGCTACCTGGCGCTGTGTGCAGGCTTGGCGGTTGACGACGGTCTCATCCCTTCGGTTCATGACCCAGTCAGATTGTTGGTGGACGATGGTGGCTTCGATGGCGAGCAAAACCGCGACATCACTTGGGCCCAGCTTTTACAGCTGACTAGCGAATGGGAAGGTACCCTTTGGGACAAACCCGATTGGGTTGATCACAACCGTGACCTGGCCGCAAAACCTGGTGAAACAGGCGACAAAGGCAACAAGCGTCAGATGCAACCGCCGGGCACACACTGGGAATACAACGACGTGCGGGTTAACCGCTTGTCACTTGCGCTCATGCGCCTGTTCAAACGGCCTTTGCCTGATGTTCTGAAAGAACGCATCATGGAGCCGATTGGAGCCTCTAACAGTTGGCAATGGCATGGTTACAACAATTCAACGGTGGAGATCGACGGGCGGAAAATGCAATCCGTTTCCGGTGGTGCCCACTGGGGTGGTGGGCTTTGGATCTCCAGCGAGGATCACGCGAAGGTTGGGCAATTGATGCTCGACAAAGGTCAATGGAATGGCCAGCAGCTCGTCTCCGAAGAATGGGTGAACGCCTGCATCACCCCTTGTGAGCTCAATCAATCTTATGGGTACTTTTGGTGGCTAAACCGAGGAAAAGACCTTTACCCAGCGGCAAACGAGTCCAGTTACTTCATGATCGGTGTCGGTACAAATCTGGTCTGGATCGATCCGGATCATGACATGGTTGTTGTTGCCAGATGGCTGCAAAAAGAACGCGTAAATGCGTTTATTGAAAGAGTAATGAGGTCTCTCTGATAAATTGGCACTCTAAAATTTTTTCTCAGATCGTGGTTGAACAAGCAAGGGACAACAATTGATATCTTGTGCTTCATATTTTTAGGATTTCAATTTTGTGATTGCTTCATTGTCTTTTCGCTCGCTAAGTTTGAAGAACTGAGCAGGAGGAGATGAGAATGAAGTTTTTGAGGACAATCTGGGGGAATTTGCCAAACTCTGTGAGCTTGGTGGTTGTTTTGCTTGGGATTTTTCTATTCGCCATCTTTGATGTTGGCGATTTCATTGACGGAAAAGTGTTCGCTCAGTTTAGTGAGTGGCAAGCAAAACCCCTCTTCGCCCTGATGGCTGGTGTTTTGATAGCCCTCCCCTTGGTCGTTAGTATTGCTGCTTATCTACTCAATGAACGCGACATCAGAAAGATGGATACCTGGCTCCGTTGGTTGTGGATCACCTTCTCCATTGCCTTGGCTGGTTTGGCTGTAAAGGACGGGCTCCTTTTCATCTACGATGCCGATGGTGCGTTCCCTGACATACCATTTGAAGAAGGTTTGAAAGAGCTCTTTGGCCTCGTTACTACCCTGTTCGCTTTCGTGGCCGGCTTTCTATTGCTTTTCTCTCTGCAGGTGTCAACGGCGGAGTAAAAGTCTGCCATTGGGGCGGAGCAAAAGTAGGCCAGTTTGTTTGATTTTTGGGTATGTCTTCTGGCCTCTGCAGGGGCCAGAAGACATTGTCCGTCATTGAGACCTATGATGGGTGTTGTTTGG
>CAJQQZ010000080.1 GCA_905480575.1 uncultured Alphaproteobacteria bacterium
TCACCAGGTTCATCGAAATCAGGCGTCGTTGTCGTAACATCAAGCGTAATTTCTGGTGTCTGTACAGCATCTACCGTCACGCCATCGTTGTTGGAATCTGTTGTGCCATCCGTTGCAACAGCGTCATTGGTTACATCTCCGACGTCAACATCATCCTGGTCAACTGTGTAGGAGCCTGTGCAGGAGATTGCTTGTCCTGGCAGCATACCACCGGCAGGCAACGGATCACAGGTTACTGGGTTCCCGACTGGATCATTGACGGTGATTGGATCAGTAATCGATGTGTTGCCTGTGTTAGTAACCTCATAAGTGTAATCGATCACATCACCTGGCTCATCAAAGTCCGGAGTTGACGTCGAGACAACCAGCGTAAGCTCAGGGTTTAGATCGGCATTTACAGTCACTTCGTCTTGGTTGGATGCAATTGGAGCACCATCAAACTGGCTGCCAGCCGTGGCAACGTTGGTGATGAAACCATCGTCAATGTCTTGCTGGGTCACTGTCTGTGACGAAGTACAGGTGATTGAGATCGTTGGCATCAACCCACCCGCCGGTACAGCCGGGCAAGTAACCGTTGTTCTGTTATCGGCAACCGAAATAGGATGCGTAAAGGTAACGTTACCGGAGTTTGTCACTTCGTAAGTGTAAGAGATAACCTGACCCACAATCGAATAAGTTTCGATTGAGGCGGTCTTCTCAAGATCAAGTGCTGGGTTCTGGATCGCGAAAACCGGCACGCCGTCATTGTTGGAGTTCGTTGTGCCATCAGTGGCGACAGCATCATTGGTTACATCTCCGGCGTCTACGTCATCCTGAATGACAGTGTATGTGCCTGTACAAGTTAATGAAGCGCCGGGAGCCAAACCACCAGCAGGCAGCGGATCACAAGTAACAGGGTTGCCGTGTGGATCTGTTACCGTAATCGGATCTGTAATCGACGTATTACCTGAATTCGTGACCTCATAGCTGTAGTCAATCGTGTCACCAGGCTCGTCAAAGTTCGGCGTAGTTGTTGTAACATCCAGTGTTAACGCTAGAGTTTGAACAGCATTGACTGTGACGCCATCGTTGTTGGAGTAGATGGTACCGTCGGTTGCGACAGCATCGTTTGTAACATCACCAGCGTCAACATCCCCTTGAACAACGTCGTATGAACCTGAACAAGTGATGGAGGTCCCAGGAGCCAAACCACCAGCAGGAAGCGCCGGGCAAGTGATAGGCTTGGCGTGATCGCCCGCTACAGAAATTGGATTTGTAATCGTTGTGTTACCTGAGTTTGTGACCTCATAAGAATAATCGATCACGTCAGCTGGCATGCCATAGTCAGGCGTGGTTGTCGTGACGTCCAAAGTAATCTCTGGGTTTTGAACAGCCGGGACGTTAACGCCGTCGTTGTTAGAATTGACATTACCATCTGTTGCAACGGCATTATTGGTGACGTCACCAGCGTCGACGTCATCTTGGTCTACGGTGTAGGCACCAGTACAGGTGATGGAAGCGCCAGGAGCAAGGCCACCAGCAGGAAGCGGATCGCAGGTCACTGGATTGCCGTGCGGGTCTGTTACTGAAACTGGGTCTGTGATTGTGACATTGCCAGAGTTGGTAACTTCGTAGCTATAAGAAACCGTATCGCCTGGCTCGTCAAAATCTGGTGTCGTTGTGGTGACGTCCAGTGTCAAACCTGGGTTTTGGATCGCCGGTACATTCACGCCGTCGTTGTTGGAGTTAATGTTACCATCAGTAGCAACTGCATCGTTTGTAACGTCTCCAGCGTCAACGTCAGCTTGATCAACCGAGTAGGATCCTGTGCATGTGATGGATGATCCAGGAGCGAGACCACCTGCTGGCAATGCCGGGCAAGTGATGGGAGAAGCGTGGTCGCCTGTCACAGAGATCGGGTCGGTGATCGTGGTGTTACCAGAGTTTGTAACTTCATAGTCGTAGGCAATCACGTCACCGGACTCGTCGTAGTCTGGTGTTGTTGTTGTGACATCCAGCGTGATTTCCGGCGTTTGAACGGCATCAACTGTTACCCCGTCATTATTGGAGTTTGTTATCCCATCGGTCGCCACCGCATCGTTGGTCACGTCACCAGCATCAACGTCGTCTTGGTCAACAGTGTAGGAGCCTGTGCATGTCAGCGACACGCCCGGTGCCAAGCCACCCGCTGGCAGAGGATCACAGGTGACAGGATTACCGTGAGGGTCTGTAACCGTGATCGGATCTGTGATCGTTGTGTTGCCCGAATTCGTGACTTCGTAGATGTAATCAATCGTGTCGCCAGGCTCGTCAAAGTCTGGGGTTGTTGTTGTGACGTCGAGGGTCAAGGCTGGATTTTGGATCGCAGTAACGTTAACGCCGTCGTTGTTGGAATTGATGTTACCATCTGTAGCAACTGCATCATTTGTAACGTCCCCAGCATCCACATCTGCTTGGTCTACTGAGTATGACCCAGAACAAGTGATTGCTGCGCCCGGTGCGAGGCCGCCGACCGGAAGTGCTGGGCAAGTGATTGGCGAAGCATGGTCACCCGTTACAGAAATCGGGTCTGTAATGGTTGTGTTGCCGGAGTTTGTAACCTCATAAGAGTAATCAATAACATCAGTAGGCTCATCGTAATCAGGAGTGGTCGTTGTAACGTTCAGCGTTAGCTCAGGATTTTGTATCGCCGGTACGCTCACGCCATCGTTGTTCGAAGTGAGTGCGCCGGAGGATGCAATCGCATCGTTGGTCACGTCACCAGCGTCAACATCCGCCTGATCAGTGGTATAGTCGCCGACACAAGTAATCGAAGCACCAGGCAACAGGCCACCGGCCGGCAAAGGCGGACAAAGGATTGGGATAGCGTGATCACCGGCCACGGAAATCGGATCTGTGACTGTTGTATTGCCCGAATTAGTGACCTCGTAGGCATAGTCAATGACATCACTCGGCTCGTTGTAGTCTGGTGTCGACGTCGTCACATCAAGTGAGATTTCGGGCGTTTGAATGGCATCAACGGTTACACCGTCATTGTTGGAATTGACGTTGCCATCGGATGCGACCGCATCATTCGTCACGCCGCCAGCATCTACGTCTGCCTGATCGACGGTGTATGACCCTGTGCAGGTGATGGACGCTCCAGGAGCCAAACCGCCAGCGGGCAAAGGATCACAAGAAACCGGGTTGCCGTGAGGGTCTGTCACCGTGATCGGATCAGTGATTGTTGTATTACCGGAGTTTGTGACCTCATAGCTGTAGTCAATCACAACGCCAGGTTCATCAAAATCCGGTGTTGTCGTTGTCACATCCAGAGTGAGAGCTGGGTTTTGGACAGCCGGAACATTCACCCCGTCGTTGTTGGAGTTGATGTTGCTGTCCGTGGCAACTGCGTCGTTGGTTACATCCCCCGCATCCACATCGGCCTGATCCACGTCATAAGAACCAGTACAGGTGATCGAGGCACCAGGAGTCAAGCCACCTAGTGGCAGCGCTGGACAGGTCACAGGGTTCCCATGTGGGTCAGCAACTGTGATTGGATCCGCGATTGTGGTGTTGCCAGAGTTTGTGACCTCATAGGAATAGTCAATCGTATCGCCCGGCTCGTCGTAGTCTGGCGTCGTTGTTGTCACGTCGAGTGTCAACTCTGGCGTTTGAACTGCGTTTACTGTCACCCCGTCGTTGTTGGAGTTAATGTTGCTGTCTGTAGCAACCGCATCGTTGGTGACATCGCCCGCATCAACATCAGACTGATCAACAGAATAGGAACCAGTACAAGTAATGGACGCGCCTGGCGCTAGACCACCTGCTGGCAGAGCTGGGCAAGTAATCGGTGCCGCATGATCACCTGTTACAGTAATCGGATCGGTGATTGTTGTGTTGCCGGAGTTAGTAACCTCATAAGAGTAATCAATAACATCCGTAGGCTCGTCATAATCAGCTGTGGTCGTTGTAACATCCAGTGTCAATTCAGGAGTTTGAACGGCGTCAACCGTGACACCGTCATTGTTTGAATTGATGTTTCCGTCTGTTGCAACGGCATCATTTGTTACATCACCGGCATCAACATCGTCCTGATCAACGGTGTAAGAGCCAGTGCAGGTAATTGCCTGCCCCGGTGCTAAGCCACCCGTCGGTAGGGGATCACAAGCCACTGGGTTGCCATGTGGGTCTGTAACTGTGATTGGATCTGTAATCGTTGTATTGCCGGAGTTTGTAACCTCATAGGTGTAATCAATCACGTCGCCTGGTTCATCGAAATCGGCTGTGGTTGTTGTCACATCCAGCGTCAATTCCGGATTCTGAATCGCGTTAACCGTTACCCCGTCACGGTTGGAAAGAACCGAACCGTCCGTCGCCACTGCGTCGTTGACAACATTGCCAGCATCAACATCCGCTTGGTCAGTGGAATAGTCACCCGTACAAGTGATTGAGGCACCCGGTGCCAGCCCGCCCACTGGAAGCGCAGGACAAGTAATCGGTGACGCATGATCCCCACTAACCATAATCGGATCTGTGATGGTTGTGTTGCCAGAGTTCGTAACTTCGTAAGTATAGTCAATAACATCACCTGGTTCATCGTAATCAGGCGTTGGTGTTGCAACAACCAACAACAGCGCTGGATTTTGCACGGCATCAACAGTAACGCCGTCGTTGTTTGAAACAGCATTGCTGTCAGTTGCTACAGCATCGTTCGTGACAGAACCGGCATCAATGTCGGCCTGATCAACTGGGTATGACCCTGCGCAAGTGATCGAAGAACCTGGTGCCAAGCGACCGATTGGCAAAGCAGGACAGGTGATCGGTGATGCGTGGTCGCCGGTGACCGTAATCGGATCGGTGACAGTTGTATTGCCCGTATTGGTAACTTCATAAGTGTAATCAATGACGTCAGTTGTCTCATCATAGTCAGGTGTGGTTGTGCTGACGACCAAGCCCAATGACGGCCCTTGAATGGCAGAGATTGTCACTGTATCCGAATTGGAATCAATCGGTGAACCGTCGTAAACTGTGCTGGCGGTTGCAACGTTGGTCACGAAGCCGTCGTCAATATCAGACTGCACAACAGAGTAGATCGACGTGCAGGTGATGAAGGAGCCAGGTGCCAGTCCACCCACGGGCAATGCCGGACAAGTCACTGTCGTTTTGTCATCAGCGATAGTAATCGCATTTGTGATTGTGATGTTGCCTGTGTTGGTGACGGTGTACGTATAGTCAAGCGCGTCACCCACCATATCAAAATCGACTTCTTGTGTAGTTTTATCCAACGCCAAAGAGGGCTGTTGGAAAGCAACAATTGTGACGGTGTCTGTATTCGAAGTTAACGCTCCGGCCTGTGCTGACGCGATGTTAGTGAGTGAACCCGCATCCAGATCAGCCTGAAGAACAATGTAACTTGCCGTACAAGTGATGAAAGAGCCAGGTGCCAAGCCTGCGCCAGGAATTGCCGGGCAAGAAACAGTCACCTTATCGTCCGTCACCGCGATCTGATCTGTGATGGTGATGTTGCCAGAGTTCGTAACAGTATAGGTGTAAGCAACAGGTTCACTCGCCACAGCGATTGCAGACTTTTGGGTTGTCTTATCCAGAGTAAGACCTGGGTTTTGGAAGGCATTGACCGTAACTGAATCGGACGGAGATGTCACATTACCATCTGTGGCCGTCGCAACATTGGTCACAGAGCCATCATCCAGATCAGCTTGCGTGACCGTATAGCTTGCTGAGCAAGTAATGGAGGCCGTTGGTGCCAAACCACCCACGGGCAGTGCTGGACAGGTTACTGTCGCTTTGTCATCGGCAACAGTTATCGGATCGACCACTGTTGTATTACCCGAATTGGTAACTTCATAAGAATAATCGAGAGATTGACCTACAACAGCAAAATCAGAAACCAACGTCGACTTGTCCAGAGTCAATGCTGGGATTTGAACCGCGTCAATTGTAACTGAGTCAGGGTTAGAGGAAACAGGGTTGCTGTCGTAGGTCGTCTCCGCAGTGGCTGTATTGACAACGGACCCTGTGTCAATGTCAGCCTGCAAAACAGAATATGTTGCGGTACAAGTGATCGATGCTGTCGGTGCCAAACCGCCAATAGGCAAAGCTGGGCAGGTAACTGTCGTCTTATCATCTGTCACTGTGAAAGATTGCGTGAGAGTGACGTTACCAGAGTTCGTTACTTCATAAGCGTAATCCAACACGTCTGCGGGAGCATCATAGTCCGCTGTCGTTGTTGTCTTGTCTAAAGTGATTCCAGGTGTTTGGATTCCGGTGATTGTGACGGTGTCTTGGTTTGAGGTGACAGGGTTGCCGCCAAACGTAGAACTAGCTGTCGCAAGATTTGTCACAACACCCGCGTCAAGATCAGCCTGAGTCACCGAATGGCTAGCTGTACAAGTCATGAAGTTACCAGGCATGAAACCACCCACAGGAATCGCAGGACATGAGACCGTGGCCTTATCATCGGCAATACTAATGCTGTCGGTAATCGTAACATTACCCGTGTTAGTCACCGTGTAAGTGTAATCCAACTGCTCACCCAACTGCGAGAAAGTCGTTTCTTGCGACGTCTTATCCAAGGTCAGCGCCGGGGCCTGATAGGCATTCACCGTCACCAAATCTTGGTTTGAATCCACCGGATTGCCGTCAAAAGCGGAGCTCGCGGTCGCTGTGTTCATAACCGAGCCATTGTCCATATCGGCCTGATTTGTGGTGTAAGAGGCTGAACAACTGATGGTTTGTCCCGGTGCTAAACTACCGCCAGGCAGCGATGGACAAGTAACTGTCGTCTTGTCATCAACAACACTTATGTCTGTCGTGAGAGTTACGTTTCCTGTAACATCGGCAAAAGTCCGGGGTATCAAGCAGTTTCTTTTTGTCGGATGAGGTTTGGTAAGTGTGGGATATTGGGTGCGCCGGGATGTGATAGTCGGTCTCCAAGATAGTCCCAGAAATTAATTCCCAGCTTGGCGC
>CAJQQZ010000081.1 GCA_905480575.1 uncultured Alphaproteobacteria bacterium
AAGGACACGGCTTTCCAGCCAAGTCCTGGCTCAGAACAGCTTTGGAACAAGCCAGAAAACTGATCCGTTATGACCCGGAAGTGATGGTGAAAATCCTAAAGCCAGCTATCGATAAATCAAAAAGAGTCGGGTAGTATGAGACGGTCATTCCAGCCATTATTGTTTGATTTTACGGTAAAATACGCTTAGAGCTGTTAGTGGTCATCGTTATTGCTCGGTTTAAGGGACCGTTACTTTAGAAACTCGCTCAGGGCTTTTGTCGAAGTTTTGGCCATTTTCGGGTTTTCTCGTCACTTTCTAGAGTTCACTACGCCTTGAATTACGGACTATCACGGATGCTTTCTCTCATCATTGAGAGTTGTCTTGAACGCTAGAATGAGGAACTTGAAAAAATGGCGACAGGTACTGTTAAATGGTTTAATGCCACAAAAGGTTATGGCTTTATTGCACCGGAAGCGGGTGGCAAGGATGTATTTGTACATATCACAGCGCTTGAAGCGGCTGGCCTTAATGGTTTAAATGATGGGCAAAAAGTTTCCTACGAAATTGCCACCAACCGCGATCGTGAAAACGCAGTTGATATAAAACTCGCTGACTAGGGTGATACTCTAGAGCACGTGAGACTGAGTTAGTCTAGGCCTGCTGTGTGGGATTGCTGCACAGCGGGTTTTTCTTTGCTATTTGTATATTCAGCAGTCCTTGTTTCGATCACTCATGAACGTAAATATTAGAAAGCCTGTTTCTTGAAAGATTTCGACGATCTTGGCCTTGCCAAACCGATCCTGCAAACCCTGAAAAATGAAGGCTACACCAAGCCAACACCAATCCAGGAAAAGGCAATTCCTGTCCTCCTTACTGGGCGAGACCTGTTAGGAGTTGCTCAAACAGGGACTGGGAAAACGGCTGCCTTTGTCTTGCCGTTGCTCAATCAGATTGTCGACGAACCTGCACGCCCAAAAGCGAAACACTGTAGAGCCATTGTATTGGCTCCAACAAGAGAGTTGGCTGCCCAGATCTTAGAATCCGTCAGAACCTATGGTCGGGAAGTTCGTCACGCCGCTGCTTTGGTTGTTGGGGGAAACAAGCATGGACCACAAATTCGGACCCTGAGCCGAGGTGTAGATATTGTCGTGGCCACTCCCGGTCGATTGCTGGATCACATCAATGCTGGCGTCATAAACCTAAGTATGGCCACGACTGTCGTCCTGGATGAAGCCGATCAGATGCTCGACATGGGATTTATTCCTGACATCAAGCGCATCCTTTCCAAGTTGCCGAAAGAGCGGCAATCAGTGCTTCTTTCGGCAACGATGCCGAAGCCAATTAGAACGCTGGCAAACGAGTTCTTGATTAATCCGGCACAGATTTCGGTGGCACCTGCGGCAACACCTATCGAGAAAATTAATCAAGAAGTCCTGCTCGTAGACAAGGCTCTGAAAAGGCGTGTGTTGGCGTCGCTTCTCAAGACCAGAAACATCGAGAGATCAATTATTTTCACCAGAACCAAACGTGGGGCTGATCAAGTTCAAGGTCACTTAGTGAAGTCTGGGTTCTCCGCAGCAGCGATTCATGGTGACAAGAGCCAGGGACAAAGAGACCGCGCGTTGAAGGATTTCAAAACCAATGAAGTTTCAATCATGGTTGCTACTGATATTGCGGCGCGCGGTATAGACATAGATGACGTAACGCATGTTGTGAACTTCGATTTGCCAAACGTGCCGGAATCTTATGTGCACCGTATAGGTCGAACCGCACGAGCGGGTAAGTCTGGTGTTGCCGTTACGCTTTGCGATCCGAGTGAGTATGAGCTTCTCGAAGAGATTGAACAGCTGATCAAACGCCCGATCAAGAAGCAAAAGGTGAAAAAGAAGTTTGATGTCGACGAAAATGCACCCGATGATTTCGAGTTCATCACCTTAACCGAAGACGACAGAAATCAATGGCATCCAACAGGTGTCGCTAAGGCTAAACCGAGAGGGAAGTTTGGTGGGAGCCGCAAACCCTCAACCCACCGTAAAGGTGGGGGGAAGAATGTTGTGTCTGCCGCGGGCAAAAAAGACCGAAGAGCCAATGTGCCTGGTAAGCCTAGATCGAAACCGCGGTCGGGCAAGCCGGGTGCGAAGGGTAAACCACGCAATTCTTAAGCCTAGTCAACGTGCCAATAGAGCGGAAAACCTGGGTCAAAAACTGTCACATTAAATTCTGACGAACCGACCGTGTTAAGGTAGCTTGCGGGCTGATTTTGTTTGGTCAGTGTCACCTGTTGGTCAGACAAAGGAAGACCGTAAAAATTAGCACCATTGACCGATGTGAAGAGTTCAAGTTTGTCTAGGGCGTTCTGTTCTTCAAACACGTGAGCCAAACAGGAGAGCGTGTTCACGGAAGTGTAGCAACCAGCGCAGCCGCACGCGTTTTCTTTTGTGTCTGTGGAATGCGGTGCCGAATCGGTTCCTAAGAAGAATCGAGGGTCGCCAGAAGTGGCGGCTTCAACGAGCGCTAGACGATGTTCTTCTCTCTTGGCGACTGGTAAACAATAGTAATGCGGTTTAATGCCACCAACCAAAATGTGGTTGCGATTGATGATAAGATGATGCGTGGTGAGCGTAGCGGCTAGATCCTTCTCATGCGCACGGACGTAATCAACACCGTTCTTTGTTGTGATATGCTCCATCACAACACGTAAGCCTGGCACGGCTTTGCGGAGTGGATCCAGGACCGTTTCAATGAAAACAGCTTCACGGTCAAATATGTCAATGTCTGCAGTCGTGACTTCGCCGTGCACACAAAGTGGCAACCCGATTTCAGCCATTCGTTCAAGAACTGGATAGACATTGCTGATGGTTTTCACACCACTGTCAGAGTTCGTTGTGGCCCCAGCTGGGTAAAGCTTAACCGCAGAGATTAGGCCAGACTTAGCACCCAATTCCAAGTCATCGGGGTCAGTATCTTCCGTTAAATATAGCGTCATCAACGGTTGAAAACTGTGCTCTGACGGGACTGCTGACAAAATACTCTCTTTATAGGCCTCAGCCATTGCTGTTGTTGTTACGGGCGGCACCAAATTCGGCATGATGATCGCACGGGCAAAATCGCGACTGCTATCCGGGGTGACGAGTTTCAACATTTCTCCATCTCTGAGATGGAGATGAAAGTCGTCTGGTCGTCTGATCGTGATTGTACTTTGGTTTGTCATGCGGCACCTCTGGTGCGCTCATAATCAATCTCAGGGCTGTCGACAAGATCAAAGAATCGATGCAGATGCAACTGCGGCTTTGAATCCATTTGCAATTAGGTCGAAGTTAGCTAGTATCCGGGTACTTTCTGATCTCTGGTCAGTTAAGAACCCCGGTTCGCCGGATAGAAAACGTTTAAAGAATAGGGAAAAGATTCCATGGAACGTCGTAAGTTTTTGAAAAATGCAGGTCTTGTAGCGACCGCAGGTGCAGCGGCCACTACGCTTGCAGCACCAGCGATTGCTCAAGAAGGCATCGAGATGAATATCGTCTCAACTTGGCCACGTGACTTCCCAGGCTTGGGTTTGTCAGCACAGCGTTTGGCTGCACGCATCGAACAGATTTCTGAAGGTAAGATCAAAGTAAACTATTTCGCTGCTGGCGAACGTGTTGGTGCTTTTGACTCTTTCGATGAAGTTGCTTCTGGCAACTCACAAGCCTACATAGCAGCTGATTACTATTGGCGCGGTAAGCACCCTGGCTTTGCTTACTTCACAGCCGTTCCATTTGGCATGACTACTTTAGAATGGACTGCTTGGATTAAGTACGCTGGTGGCCAGGCTCTTTGGGATAAAATGTCCGGTGAATTTGGTTTGAAAGCCCTTGCTTGTGGTGCGACTGGTACTCAGATGGGTGGTTGGTTCAACAAAGAAATCGAATCAGCTGACGACCTTAAAGGTCTTAAGATGCGTATTCCTGGTCTTGGAGGCGACGTCATGGCGAAGCTTGGTGCTTCTACTGTGTCTCTTCCTGGTGGTCAGATTTATGAAAACCTGGTTTCTGGTGCAATCGACGCAACTGAGTGGGTTGGCCCGTACAACGATTACTTCATGAAGTTCTACGAAGCTGCGAAGTACTACTACTACCCAGGTATGCACGAGCCAGGTGGCGGCTTGGCATTTGGCATGAACGCTTCATGGTGGGGTGGTCTTACAGAATGGCAGCAGGCGGTAATCGAAAGCTGCTGTTATGAAGAGCACGCTAACCAGTACGAAGAAGCTCAAGCAAACAACGGTGCTTACCTTGACCGTATGGTTAATGAGCACGGTGTAGTCCTGAAAGAGTTCAACGACGAAGTTTATGAGAGCTTTGCAGAAGCAGCAGAAGAAGTCTTCGAGGAAACTCGCGATCACTCTGCTCTTGCAGCTGAAATCGACACTGCGTTCCAGAAATCTCTTCGTGAGATTGGTGGGTACCAGAAGATTGCTGAAATTGCATACTCTGTACGTCGCAACAACGCTCTCGGTATATAAGACCGTCTGCGGCTTACGAGCTGAAACTGAAAGAGGGGCGGGGCCTAAGCTCCGCCCTTTCTTTTTTTTGACTTCGATTATCAAACGAAAATGGTGGCACCTAGATCACCACGAACAGTTGGGAGTTGGCTTTGAGTTCCGAACATTTGAATGAAGGGTTGGCGGAGGACCGTTTGAGCCTTTATGTCCGTATCTTTGGTTGGGGAATGATGTTTTCCTTGGCCCTGTTTTTGATCAACAACTACTTTCTCCTAACTGTTGACAGTTGGCCGATTTCTGGGAACATCTCCGCGGGTATCTATGTGGTGGCTTTCGCTTCTGCTTTCTTCTTTGCCCAAAGAACCGCTCATCGTGGCCTCCGATTGGATGCCGCCTATATTACTGAAATTAATACATTTATTGTCCGCGCCGCTTTCTGGGCAGTTTTGTTCATCGGCCTGGCGGATATGGTGATATCCTTCATCCGTGTTGAAGGTATGCTGCCAGCAGCCTTCGGTGAGGAAATGGCGAAGAAGCTTGGACGGCCACAATTCAGGGGGCCTTATGTTCACGTGCCTTTGGCCTTTCTGGGTATAGTTGTCGCGATGTTCACTCGCACACTTGGCTTCACCTGGTTGGCTCTGCTAATCGTCGTCGCAGAGCTTGCAATCGTGATTACACGGTTTGTTTTTTCCTACGAACAAGCCTTTATGGGAGATTTGGTGCGCTTCTGGTATGCTGCACTCTTCCTTTTTGCCTCGGCCTACACCCTCCTCGAAGAAGGGCATGTCCGGGTTGATGTTTTCTATGCGAATTTCAGAGAGACAAAGAAAGGCTTCGTTAACGCCTGGGGAGCCGTATTGCTCGGTATGTCACTTTGTTGGACAATCCTCATCATTGGGATGGGGTCCAAGTCAGCAATTATTAATTCACCAGTCATGAACTTCGAAGTCTCCCAAGTCGGTTTCGGTATGTATACCAAATACTTAATGGCAGGTTTCCTCGGGCTCTTCGCAATCACTATGTTGATTCAATTCGTGAGCCAGCTGATGGAATCTGTTGCCGATTACAAAGAACAACCAGGTAAACGCGTCGTCGCGGCTCCTGGCGCTCATTAGATCGAGAAAGGAATTAAAAAATGGAACTCGTCTTTCTCGCAATCCTCGTCCTGCTCATGGCCTTCGCCCTTGGATCTGGCTATCCAGTTGCCTTCGCGCTGCCTGGCTCGGCCATTATCTCAATTGTGCTGGCAGCTGGCTGCGGTTACGTTTTTGGCGGCAGCGCCGATGCCTATTTTGCTCATGGAGGGCCGGGACAATGGCTCTCGGCTGGCGTTACTAACCTCAGGGGAATCTATTGGGAGGTCGAACGAGACACCCTGATTGCTATTCCGCTCTTTATTTTCATGGGCATCATGCTTCAGCGTTCAAAAATCGCTGAGGATCTCTTGGTGACAATGGCGCAGCTCTTTGGTCCTATCCCAGGTGGCTTGGGCATCTCAGTGGTCTTTGTGGGGGCTTTATTGGCTGCTACAACCGGTATTGTTGGCGCAACAGTGGTCGCGATGGGTCTGATTTCTCTTCCAGCTATGTTGAGGAACAACTACTCGAAATCCTTGGCGACGGGAACAATCGCAGCCTCAGGCACTTTGGGGCAAATTATTCCGCCTTCTATCGTCTTGATTATTCTCGCTGACCAGTTGGCGTCAGCGACCGACCAAGCAAGTTCCGCACGTAAAGCGCTGTTCAAGGAAAACACCGGCGAGCTATCCATGCCATCGTTCTTCGATGTGTCTTCGACTTCTGCTGGAGAAATGTTCCTAGGCGCCTTTGTGCCAGGTCTCGTTCTCGTTGGCCTTTATATGTTGTTCATCCTCGTGATCGCGATTTTACGTCCGTCAATGGCGCCAGCGGTAAGATTGGGCGATGGTTTTAATCGCGATTTTTGGGTGAGAGTATTCTCGACTCTTATTCCACCTTTGGCTCTCATCATCCTCGTTTTGGGATCAATCCTATCTGGTATTGCAACGGTCAACCAGGCAGGTGCCATTGGTGCCGCTGGTGCCTTGATTATGGCAGGCTATCGATTGAGGGAAAGCGGTAGAGGCACTTACCACCCCGCTATGCTCGCCATTGTTTCGATGTTCCTGATTGGGATTACACTGACCTATTTCTCGGTAAACGTGAAGAATATCAAAACCGATAGTGATGTTTTGGGTGTAGTGATTGCATCCGTGGGCGTTGTTGGTCTCCTAGCATCGCTGGCTTGGTCAGGTTGGCGTGTGATGAAGATCGATAACACTTTGCATGGCGTCATGGTCGAAACGGCAAAGACAACTTCGTTAGTCTTTATCATTCTCCTCGGTGCCGCCATGTTGACAGCGGCCTTTAGAGCCTTTGGTGGTGAAGATCTTGTCCGTGACTTCCTGAACTCTATGCCTGGCGGTTTCTGGTCTAAGTTCATTATCGTGATGGGTGTGATCTTCATTCTGGGCTTCTTCCTAGATTTCATTGAGATCGCGGTGGTCGTTGTTCCTATCGTGGCACCCATTCTTCTGGCTGACCCATCGGCGAACATTACGGCGGTGTGGCTGGGTGTTATGATTGGTTTGAATATCCAGACGTCATTCCTTACACCACCATTTGGCTTCGCCTTGTTCTATTTGAGAGGCGTTGCACCCGCGATCGTTAAAACGATCGATATGTACAAAGGGGTGATCGCCTTCATCTGCTTACAGCTATTGGCTTTGGGAATTGTTGGCTATTACCCGGCACTGGTAAATTACCTGCCAACTCGTGTGTCGTTGACTGCAGAAACAGCACCGCCACCGAAGAACCCAAAACTTCAATACTGTATTGAGGAATATACGCTTGAACAGTTTGCGGATAGCGGGGATGCGTTGAAATCAGCTGTGAGCTCTATTGAAACAGCGGACATGTCTTACCTGCCGAAGAAATTGGTCAAGAATGTTTCCAAATCCTTTAGTGAAGTTGAGAAAGCGATGACCCTGCTTCCAGAAGCGAAGGCAGCAGAAGCCGTGGTGGTCGAAGCATCGGGTGATTACCGTCCGCTGCATAGAGAAGTTCGCCACATACAGATGAAAATTCGCAAAATTGCCGCAAAAGTTAAAAACCTCGAAAGACTGGAAAGTCGTCTGTATGGCGACGAGAATGCCGCTGCAAAAGCAGAGGTCACCAAGAAGATCGAAGCTCTAAATGCCGAAGCAGCCGCTCTAGAAGCTTCAGTTCCTTCACAGTGGGAAGAAAAGCATAAGGCCTTTAAGGTGTTGCTAACGGAAGAAGCCGGTAAACGAAACAAGTACCGTCGCGCAGCAGACAGTTCTTATGAACCAGTTGTTGAACTCCAGAATGTTTTGGCATCACTTGCAACTTTCGAGGCTATGAATGGCAAGCTTGAAGCAATGAAAGCTGAAATCGAGAAGTCTGAACCTGAAGCAATGTTGGATCCACTGCGGGCACTCAGCAAAGAGTTTGGCGCGATCGGTGGAGCCGGAGACATTAAGAAAGCTGTCTCAAAAGCTCGCAAAGATTTGAAATCCAAAACGCCAAAGCCTGAGAAGGCTCTGTCCAGAATGGATGACGCTATAGCCGAGTACCAAGAACAACTGATTTGGCGTCGTAAAGCCTCAAGTGAATTGGCTCCGAAAGTGGCTGCTTATGAGGCTCAGCTTCGTGAAACTGTTGGCATCAGAACACAGAAAAAGTTGACGAGAGATCAAGCTTTGTATGTTGCGGCATGCAGCTCTGGGCATACGGATATATCTTTGAACTTCTAACAAATTCAGCGCTTTTTCCCCCAATCAAACAGTGAGGTCTTTTCCTTAACAGGAAGAGGCCTTTCTGCATTGTTGCGCTTGGTTTGAAACGTCGCTAGAGAGGAAACAACTTGATTTTCTAAAGGCTGATTCTCATGAAATCTCATGTCAAAGTTGCCGTCATTGGTGGTGGTGTTGTTGGTTGTTCCGTTCTCTATCATTTGACAAAACTTGGTTGGAAGGACGTGGTTCTTCTTGAACGCTCAGAGCTGACTTCTGGGTCGACTTGGCATGCGGCAGGCGGGTTTCACACGTTGAATGCTGATACCAACATGGCGGCGCTCCAGGGCTACACGATCAATCTTTACAAAGAGTTGGAAGAAATTTCAGGCATGTCTTGCGGTCTTCATCATGTGGGCGGTTTGACCTTGGCCTCTTCGCCAGAACGCATGGATTTTTTGAAGGCTGAACGGGCGAAACATCGCTACATGGGGCTTCAGACGGAAATTGTTGGTCCCGATGAGATCCCAGCCATTTCTCCGATCACATCGACTGAGGGTGTGTTGGGCGCGCTTTACGATCCGCTTGACGGGCATCTTGATCCTTCAGGAACGACCCATGCGTATGCCAAGGCCGCCCGCATGCAGGGGGCTGAGATTTACCTTCACACCAAGGTCGAAGAAACCAATCAAATGGCCGACGGCGGTTGGGAGATCGTCACCAACAAAGGCACGATCATCGCAGAGCATCTCGTCAATGCAGCTGGACTATGGGCGCGTGAGGTCGGCGCAATGGCCGGTGTCTTTCTACCGCTTCATCCCATGGAGCATCAGTATCTCGTGACTGAAGACGTGCCAGAAGTCTATGAGCGTGAGAAGGAACTCCCCCATTGTATGGACCCGGAAGGCGAATCCTATTTACGTCAAGAAGGACGTGGCCTCGTCATTGGCTTCTACGAGCAGGCTTGTGATCCCTGGGCTGTTGATGGCACTTCTTGGGACTTTGGGCATGAGTTGCTGAACAACAATCTTGACCGCATCGGTGATTCTTTGCATATCGCCTACAAGCGCTATCCTGTGTTGGAACGTGCAGGGGTAAAACAGATCATCAACGGACCTTTCACCTTTGCCCCTGACGGCAATCCGCTTGTTGGTCCTGTGCCCGGCTTGAAGAACTATTGGTCTGCCTGTGCCGTCATGGCGGGCTTCTCTCAAGGCGGAGGTGTTGGATTGACGTTGGCAGAATGGATGATCGAAGGTGAGCCATCCCGCGATGTTTTCGCCATGGATGTTTCTCGTTTTGGTGACTACTGCACAAAGCCATACACACGCATCAAAGTAACTGAGAACTACCAACGCCGTTTCTCTGTGTCTTATCCAAACGAAGAACTGCCTGCCGGACGTCCGCTCGACACCACGCCTGCCTATTCGATTTGGGATGGTCGCAATGCTGTCTTTGGACAAGGCTTTGGCATGGAGCATGTGAACTATTTCGCCTTGGAAGGTGAACCTCGTTTTGAAACGCCTTCGTTTAACCGCTCTAATGCTTTCAAAGCCGTGGGTGAAGAGTGCCGGGCTGTGAGAACCGCTGTTGGTCTTAATGAAGTTCACAATTTCTCAAAGTTTGAGATCAAGGGCTCCGGCGCAGAAGCGTGGCTGGACGTGATCATGGCAGGCCGTATCCCTAAGAAAGTAGGGCGCATGTCGCTAACACCGATGCTCAGCCCAAAGGGCAAATTAATAGGTGACTTCACTGTTTCAAGATTGGGCGAAGAGACATTTCAAGTCGCTGCTTCTTATGGTTCACAGGCATTCCAAATGCGTTGGTTTGTGCAAAATCTTCCCGGCAGCGGCGTCACAGTGACAAACATTTCAAAGGACCGCGTTGGCTTCCAAATTGCTGGTCCAAAATCACGCGAACTTCTATCCCGCGTTGCCAAAGAAGATGTTTCTCACGAAGCTTTCAAATTCATGTCCGTGAAGCAGCTCCAAGTCGGAAATCTGGATGCTATCGTACAACGTGTTTCCTACACCGGCGACCTTGGGTACGAAATCTACGTACCGGTTTCACACCAAACGGCGCTCTATCATATTCTGGTAGAGGCTGGCGCAGATCTAGGGCTCAGACCGTTTGGGATGCGCGCCATGATGTCGTTACGTCTCGAGAAGTCTTTTGGCTCATGGTTGCGTGAATTCCGTCCTGACTTTATGCCTGCCGAAACAGGTATGGACCGTTTTATGTCCTACAACAAACCGGTTGATTTCATTGGTAAACAAGCCGCCATGGCTGAGAAGGCGGCGGGACCCAAGCGTAAACTTTGTACCTTTGTCGTTGATGTAGTAGACACGGATGTTTGGGCCGATGAACCCATCTGGCATGATGGCGAGGTTGTTGGTTTTGTGACCTCAGGCGGCTATGCGCATTATAGCGAGAAGTCTGTTGCGATAGGTTTCTTACCCGTAGAACTGATAACACCTGGCCGGACGGTTGAGATTGAAATCCTGGGCGAGATGCGTAAAGCCACAATGATTGAAGAGCCACTGTTTGATCCCCAGTCGGAGCGCATGAGGACGTAATTTAAAGGAGCATTTATTGTGTATAACTTCTCTTTTTAGTTGAGGTAGACGTGTGTCTTCTCTACAAGTAACTCAACTAAAAGAAGAAGCGCAGGAATAAAATGTTTAAATCGATCACGTCCCTTTTTTGTATTGTTTCACTTGTCCTCCTAGCCTCTTGTGGAGGGCTTAAGGACCCCGAACATGGGTTTCAGAGGAATGGCAGTTACAAACTGTTTCCTGAAGAACAAAAGCTATCTTGTTCAGCACTGAAAGACCGAGTTCATTTAGGTGTGGGCAACATAGCCAAACTGAAAGTGAAAGCTCAACAAATGCAGGCTGTGTCAATTGGGCTGGCAATTGCCTCTGTTGCCTTATCCGGTGGATCAGGATTTAGCTATCGCAATCTGAGTGCACAAGATCAAGCGGCACTCAACAAGGAGCGGGCGAAGGTTGATGCATACAATGGTGGCTTGAGTAAAAAGGGCTGCGGTACGCTTAACGTCGACCAGTTGATTGAGAACAAGATGCCTAAGTATAACGCTCCCAAGAAGCCGCGTGAACGTTAAAGCCTGATGAAACCTCTAATTTTTGTGGTTTCGTTGCTGGTTTTTTTCGGCGCGTTATCTGGATGCATCAGCGATGAGGCGGCTTCAGGTAACGGAACCTCTGTTGAAACGTCAACTTCTAAGTCATTGAGCCCCGAAACTAGGGCGCGTTACTTACGTCTTTGGGATCAACCAGGAATTTCTTCGAAGTCAGTAACCTGGCCAAGTGACGGTGCAGGGCAATACACTTCTTCTGGTTTGTTTCTAACCGGCCTAAATGCGAAACTTCCCGCTTCTATCGCTTCGTCCTACAGCAGCGATGGTCTCGTGCGGAAAACCGTAACCGGCGTTTATCAGAAAACTATTTTGAGAGGGATGGATACCTCCCTTGGAAAGAAGTATTTGAACACTTCGCTAGGACGTCGTGAGTTGCGTGCAACCTATCTTTTTATGCTTGCCAAAAAGTGCCACGGCGTCGTGCCTGTTCAAGTTAAGAAGGCAATCATGGCTTACTACGAAACAGGAATAAACCCTCCTGCCAAGTTCAAGTGCGAAAAGAACCCTGCGTTTTCTGAGAAGTCTTTGCGGTAAAACAGAACTGTAATAAAGTCCTTAGTGATGTCATTGAGGAGTTAGGTTCTTGCGAGTATTTGTTACAGGTGGTTCAGGCAGCATTGGACTTCCAGTCGTCCAAAACTTAATTGCAAATGGTCACGACGTTCTGGCATTGGCACGGTCTGAACGATCCGTTCGTGTTCTCACAGAGGCCGGGGCAAAAGTCGTCAATGGCGATCTGGCAGAGCCCGTAAATTGGATTTCTCAGATAGAGGGCAGCGAGGCTGTCATTCACTTGGGCCTTGGGTTTTCACCTGAAGATGGTGAAATCGACAAGAGGTTCTTGACAGCTTTAGTCAACGCCCATTCAGCAAGCCGACCCTTACGGTTTATCATGACTGGTGGCTGTTGGATCTATGGCAACACTGGTGACCGAAAGGCACAAGAAGGTGATGCTTTTGATGAGGCGGATGCTTGGGATTGGTGGGCTGAGTCCTTGGCACTGGCCAATGCGTCACCAGAACTAGAAGCCATTGTTATCCATCCAGCCATGGTTTGGAGCAAGGGCGGCGATTGCTTTGGGATGATGGATGGAATCAAGAATGGCGGTCCGATCACTGTTCATGAAAATGCTGATCATCGTTGGACGCTGGTCAATGACGAAGATCTAGCTGACCTTTATTGTCTTGTGCTCGAAAGGGGCAGACCGGGCGAACATTACAATGCTGCCGGGCAGGAGGGCGTTTGTATAGGGGAGCTAGCTAGGAGGCTTAGTAAGGCATACGGACATCATGCTTGGTTGGATGTCGTCGCCGTAGCGGATACCATGAAAGAGCAAGGTTCCTGGGCAGAAGGCTATGGCCTTGACCAACAAATGTCGAGCGCGAAAGCACGTAACGAGCTGGGTTGGAAACCGAAATATACCGACATATTTGAGATTTTCAAAAACTGAGTAAGGCAGAGAGAGATGATCAACATCGGTTTCATAGGTCTAGGTCTTATGGGCACGCCTATGGCGGCCAATCTTGTTGAGGCGGGTTACTCGGTTTTTGGGTTTGATCTCTCGGGCGTTTACCCGGAATGCGTAAGTGGCCAGTCTTCGATAAACGATGTTGCGGGTAACGCAGATATCCTAGTTTTGATGCTTCCAGACGGAAAGATTGTTCGTGACGTTCTGATTGGAGATGAAGGTATAGTTACGTCACTGCAATCCGATTGCATCATCATCGATATGAGCTCATCCCACCCGACTGGTACGAAGGAGTTGGGGAACGAGCTAAAATGCAAAGGGTTGGCCTTCATAGATGCCCCGGTTTCTGGTGGTGTGAAGAAAGCTGAGGCTGGCACTTTGGCGATCATGGTCGGAGGGGAAGAAACTGATTTCAGGCGTGCTAAGCCCTTATTTGATGTTTTGGGCGAAAACGTGTTCCATGTCGGAGCCTTGGGAGCGGGGCATGCTACTAAAGCGCTGAACAATTTACTCTCTGCTGTTGGATTGGTCGCCAGCATGGAGGTGTTTTCTGCGGCACAAAAATCTGGGATTGATCCACGAAAGTTCTTAGAAGTGATCAACGCTTCCACCGGCAAAAACAACACTACAGAAGTGAAGATGGAACCTCACGTCCTAGATCGCGCTTTCGCCTCTGGTTTCGGTTTGTCGCTCATGGTGAAAGACATCAACACGGCCATGGACTATGCGCAAAGTTTCGGCCTGAATATGGAGGCTTGCAAAAAAGCAGTCGAAATCGCTCAAACAGCCGATGAACAGCTATCAGCGGGAGCAGATCACACTGAGGTCGCCAAAATAGTGGAAGCTAAAGCGAGCATTAAGCTCGGAAGAAATTAACGCGCAAACTTTCTAATTTCAGCTTTCGCTTCTTCCAGCCGCAGCGCGCTGACGGCTTGATCGCAACCAGGGTAAACGTCGTGCAAGAACTTGATGGTTACTTCAGGGAAATTGCAGTAGCCAAAGATACCCGTTTTCAACTGCGTAAAGAACGCCTTGTCGTAGTCCCTTTTTGCTAATTCTTCCGCGCTTGCTCCGGCTGAGGTTAGAACGAGGACCCTCCTCGGAGCCAGCGGACTAAGCTCGGGTTTGGCCGGATTTAGCCAAGCCCAGCCATAGGTGAAAACTCTGTCAAACCAGCCTTTTAGGATGGCAGGCATGGACCACCACCAATAAGGAAAGACGAAAACGATGGCATCTGACCATTCAACCCGCGCTTGCTCTCGTTTGACCGCCTCGGGCATTGGTTGCTCATCAAATTGAGCGAAGTCTTCCTCAATCATGGCTGACTGGAAACCTTCAGCGTAGAGGTCGGCGACTTTGACTTCATGGCCTGCCGCCTTCAATTCATCGACTGCCACGTTTAAAACGGAGCGATTGAAGGACTCTTGTTTGGGGTGGGCAAAAACAACCAATACGTTCATGTGGGCTTACTCTGCTGCTTTTTGTGTCGTGGGATCATTGAACTTCTCCAGCAGCGCGGTTCGAACGGTTTTGGCCTGCTCGATTGAGGCTTCTTTTATGTGACCGTAGCCGCGTATGGTTTGTGGCAACTGAGCAATTTCAACAGCGGTCGGCAAATTGTCTGCTGTGAGTTTAGAGATCAGCAGATCAAGACCTTTGTCATAGTTCTCGACGAGCTGTCGTTCGGTCTTACGCTCATCAGTATAACCAAAGATATCGAGTGCAGTTCCTCTTAGTCCCTTCATTCGGGCCAACACTTTGAACACAACCATCATCCATGCTCCGAATTCTCGTTTCTTGAGTTGACCTGTGTTCGGGTCACGCTTGGAAAGCAGAGGAGGGGCCAGATTGAAAGTTACTTTGTAGTCCCCCTCAAACTGAGCAGCCAATTGTGCTTGGAAGGTTTCTGACGAGTGAAGTCTGGCAACTTCGTATTCATCTTTGTAGGCCATCAGTTTGAAGAAGTTTTCGGCAACTGTTTTGGCGAAGGCGTCGGAACCTGGAGCGACCTTTGCTTCTGCCGTTTGAACTCTGGCAACAACAGATTTGTAACGATCAGCATAATCCTGGTTCTGATAGTCCTGTAGGATTGCGGCGCGATGTTCGACGATGTCGCTCAAGCTCTCTGGAACAGGTGCTTTGGGTTTCTTGCTCTGGCTTGCCAACAGCTTTTCAACCGCTTCCGGGTTGTGCGCTGTTCTACGGCCCCAAAGGAAGGCTTGCTGGTTCATCTGAACCGCAACACCATTCATCTCCATAGCTTTGAAGATTGCTTCGTCGGAAACCGGAATGCGACCTTGTTGATAGGCGAAACCAAGCATGAAAGAGTTGGTTGCGATGGAGTTACCCATCAAAGTGGTTGCTATGCGTGTAGCGTCCACCACTTTGGTCGCCTCTTTGCCGACTTCTCCTTCAACCATTTCAATCATGAGCTTGTCTGGAAAATGGAATTCTGTGTTGCGCGTGAAGTCGCCGGTGTAGGTCTTTTGACTGTTAAGCACGACCGCTGTTTGATCTTCTGCCATTTTAGAAATGGCATCTGGAGCCGCGGCAGTTACCATATCACAACCCAGTATGAGCGATGCGTCCGCGGTTGCTATGCGGGCAACGTGAATGTCCTCAGGGCGTTGGCCAATGCGAACATGGGTGATAACAGCTCCGCCTTTTTGGGCAAGGCCAGCCATATCCAGGATGCCGACGCCCTTGTTTTCTAAGTGTGCAGCCATGCCGAGCAGGGCACCGACCGTGACGACACCGGTACCACCAATGCCCGTGATGTAGATGCCGTAAGGTTTTTCTACAGATGGCAATTCGGGTTCTGGCAGTACTTCCCACGGGACTTCCTTGAGCTTTGAAGGCTCCGCGCGGCGCAGGTCTCCGCCTTTAACCGTCACAAAACTGGGGCAGAAGCCATTCGCGCAAGAATAGTCTTTGTTGCAACTTGATTGATCGATGGCACGTTTGCGGCCCAGGGCAGTTTCAACGGGGGTGATTGAGACACAATTCGATTGCACGCCGCAATCGCCACACCCTTCACAAACCTCTGGGTTAATGAACAGGCGCTTGGGAGGGTCGATCATCAGGCCACGTTTACGGCGGCGACGTTTCTCGGTAGCGCAAGTTTGATCATACACGACGATAGACACGCCTTTAACATTGCGCATGCGTTTCTGCACTTCCATGTAGTCGTCGCGGTGGTCAAGGGTCACCCCACTTGGGAGTGAGGGCATGAGTGCGTACTTGTCAATGTCATCACTGACGACAGCGACGGCTTTGGCACCTTCGGCCAACATCTGGTCAACTATGCCGTGGACAGTCAATTCTCCGTCTGGTTTTTGGCCACCCGTCATCGCAACGGCGTCGTTGTAGAGAATTTTGTACGTTATGTTGACTTTGGCCGCGATGGAGGCTCGGATAGCAAGGGATCCGGAATGGAAATAGGTTCCATCGCCGAGGTTAACAAAAACATGCTCTTCGGTCGTGAAAGGCGCTTGGCCAATCCAAGGCGTGCCTTCACCGCCCATTTGGGTGTAGGTCGCGGTTTGCCTGTCCATGAACAGGGATAGGAAGTGGCAACCAATGCCAGCCAAAGCGCGGCTGCCTTCCGGTACCTTTGTCCCTGTGCTGTGTGGGCAGCCAGAACAGAAGTACGGAATTCGGTTCATAGCTGGGACGGTTGCTGCGGCTCTCTTTTCTCTCGTTCTAAGGCGCGCGATCTTATCTGACAGCTTGGGCACAGGGACAAAGCTAGATAGGCGTTTGATCATGACCTCCGCAATTAACGTCGGTGAAAGGTCACCATTGATAGGGAATTGATCAACGCCCTGTTCGTCTTTCTTTCCCGTGATTGTAGGGCGCAGGTTATCGGAAAGACTGTATAGGATGTCCTTAATTTGGCCTTCCATTAACGGCCGCTTTTCTTCCACAATCAGCAATTCGTCGACCGAAGAGGCGAAGTCTTTCAGCCCAGTGGGTTCCATCGGATAGGTCAGAGCTGCGTGATAGACTCGAATGCCTAACTCAGCGACTTCCGCTTCAGATAGCCCCAAAGAATCAAAGGCTTGTCGCAAGTCGAGATATGATTTTCCTGTTGTTACGATCCCAAGTTTACCGCGTTTGCCATGATCTTCGAACAAGGTCTTGTCGATTTTGTTGGCCCGAACAAAAGCATGGATCGCCGGGATTTTGTGCAGGATTAATCGCTCCTCCTGAGGAGTAGGCATATCGGGCCAACGAATGTTCACGCCATCAGGTGGTAAAACGTGATCTTTTGGTGTTACAAATTTGTAAGCAGAAGGGTCAAGATTAACCGATGAGGTGGTTTCAATTGTCTCTGCCACGCATTTCAACGTTACCCAGCAACCGGAATAGCGCGAGAGTGCGAACCCGAAAGCACCTAGGGTGATGAAGTCGCCAACGGAGGAGGGATTAAGCACAGGGATCATAGAATCCATGAAGCCAAACTCGCTCTGGTGCGCGGTTGTCGAAGATTTACAAGTATGGTCGTCGCCAGCAATCGCCAGAACACCGCCCAATGGACTGGTGCCAGCTAAATTGGCATGACGGAATGCATCGCCGGTCCGGTCGACACCCGGGCCTTTCCCATACCAAACACCAAAGACACCGTCGTACTTGGCCGTTTCCTTATCGAGCAAGCCAACCTGCTGAGTGCCCCAGATTGACGTGGCAGCCAGGTCTTCGTTTACGCCCGGGTTAAAGGTTATGTGTTCTTCTTTGAGCTTGTCTTTGATCGCCCAAAGCTGTTGATCGAAAGCTCCAATGGGGGAACCACGATAGCCAGAAATGAACCCGCCGGTATTGTGACCATTGGCGAGGTCAATCTGGCGCTGGAGCAAGCAGAGGCGGACGAGAGCTTGAGTACCAGTGATGAACACACGGCCTTGTTCTTTCTCGTACTTGTCATCTAGATTTACAGTTTGCAGAGCCTGTGCCATGCGGTGCTCCTAATTCAATGCTGCGGTTATAGACTAAGCTATAGCAAACAAGGTTTTAGTCAATGAGTCTGACTTAATTATGAGATAGGGAAATTAGGGCAAATACCGAGGGTACTGGACATAATCTCTTGGGTCATGCACTTATGCGCTAAGGGAGATCAGTCATGGCAAATGAGAAGCACGATAAAGGGACGAGCCAGCAAGTGTTAATCTTGCTCGCTTCGGTCTTAATTACCGTATCATTGGGATCGGTACACGGCTACTCGATCTTTTTGGAACAACTAGAAAGACAGCTAGAGATCAGTCGGTTTGCTTCCAGTTTAGTCTACTCGGTTGCGTTAGCATCCATTACGCTTGCTGTATTCGCCGGACACTTGTTTTATAGGAGTTTCTCACCAGGGTTCGTAGCGGTTTTGTCTTTGTTGTTAACGGTTGCAGGTTACCTGTTGGCTACCCAGGTTAGTGGTTATTGGTCATTTTTGTTGGGCTATGGCTTGGTTTTTGGGTTCGCAAATGGCCTGGGCTACGGTCTCACGATATATCTCTGCGGCAGACATTTTGTGGAGAACAAAGGGCTGGCGATCGGGCTGGTGACTGCGGTCTATCCGCTTGGAGCTATGATTACTTCCTTTGCAGCTGCTCCTTGGCTCGAAAGCCTAAAGGTGCAGCAAATTTTGGTTTATCAAGGCCTGGCAATTGCGACCTGCTTATTGTTTGCGGCTGCGATCCTGCTTGCTGTTCGACTAAAAAAACAGCAGGCCATCAATGACGGAACGCCAGTTCAGGCCTTTACACCTCTTCAGACTAGACTTGTTGTTCGCTTGTTCTTCACTTACGGCTTTGGTGTTTTTGCAGGATTAATGATCATGGGTCACGCTTCCGCAATGATGAGTGCCACTGGAGGCTCCTTCCAATTCATCGCCTTGGCCATTGTGGCTGTCTCAGCTGGTAACATCATAGGTGGCTTCTTAGGGGGAGGGATGTCGGACAATCTTGCGCCCAGAAATGCCTTTTGGGCGGTGTTGGGAATGTCGGTAGCCTCGTTAGCTGTTTTGTTGTTTTTCCGCAGCCCTGTAGGGGTGTTTGTCGGGATGACAATCCTGGGCTTGGCTTATGGTGCTTACATCGTTGTTGTTCCCACGGCCGTTAGTAATTATTTCGGCCCTGAACTTTCGGCTAAAGCTTACGGTCTTGTTTTCTTGGCTTGGGGTTCGGCGGGCATATTGGCTCCTGGTTTTGCTGGCTGGCTCTATGAGTTTGTTGGCTATTTCCCAGAGGCGATTTTACTTGCGTTGTTCTTTACTTTTGGCGCCATTGTTCTAGCTAAGGACTTGCCTGATTTAGATCGCTCTTAGTCCTTCTCAATTCATACTGAGTGACCTAAATTAAGCAGGAGTAAACTTGTGATGGGACCGAAAATGCAAAGAAAAGATTTTACAAATGAAATGAAGGCAGATTTTGAAAATCTGTTTGGAAATCAGGTCTCGTTTTCCGATCCAGTTTTAATCGCCCATGGAAATGGGGAATCTTACCATCCTGTTGCCAAGCCGGACGCAGTTGTTTTTACTCAATCGACCGAGGATGTTTCAAACGCGATGAAGCTCTGTGACAAGCATTCGATCCCTGTGATTCCTTTTGGAACGGGGACTTCGCTTGAAGGGCACGTCAATGCACTGTTCGGTGGTGTTACGATTGATGTCAGTGGGATGGATCAAATCTTGGAGATCAATGAGGAAGACCTTGATTGTCGTGTGCAGGCTGGGTTGACTCGCATTCGCCTCAACGAGGAGTTAAGAGCAACCGGTTTGTTCTTCCCAATTGACCCCGGCGCGGATGCTTCAATCGGCGGAATGGCGGCGACAAGAGCCTCAGGCACCAATGCAGTGCGTTACGGGACGATGAAGGACGTCGTTCTTGGGCTGACTATCGTTAAGCCAGACGGCGAGGTCATCAAGACTGGTGGACGGGCGAAGAAGTCTTCTGCTGGTTATGATTTAACCCGCCTTTACGTGGGGTCTGAAGGCACGCTGGGAATTATCACGGAAATTCAATTGAGGCTTTTCGGACAGCCTGAGGCCGTCACTGCAGCAACCTGCCCATTTCCTGACATTTCATCGGCAATAAACACCGCCATGCTGGTGGTTCAAAGCGGAATTCCCGTTGCCCGAATGGAACTCGTTTGTGAGAAATCGATTGCTGCTGTGAACAAGTATTCGAAACTTTCACTAGCAGAGCAACCGACGCTGTTCTTTGAGTTTCACGGCACACCAGCTTGGGCGAAAGAGCAGGCTGAGATGGTGGGGGAGATCGCCACCGAATTTGGGGGTGAAGGCTTCCAGTGGGCGACAGAGCTTGAAGTCAGAAACAAACTTTGGGCAGCGCGCCACTCGATGTATCATGCAACAAGGGCCGCTTACCCAGGCTGTAACGGAATGACAACCGATGTTTGTGTGCCGATCTCTCGGCTTGCAGAAGCGATGGAGCAGGCGGCTGAGCTTGTCGAAAAACACGACGTCATTGCGCCGATTGTCGGTCACGTAGGTGATGGTAACTTCCATCTGGCGATCATGGTTGACCCTGATGATGAAGCTCATATTAAAAGAGCAAAGGCGGTGTCTGAGAGTTTGGTGGAAAATGCCTTGGCTTTAGGCGGTACTTGCACCGGCGAACATGGCATCGGTTACGGCAAAATCGGTTATCTCAAGGCCGAACATGGTGGCGGTGTTGACGTTATGGCGGCGGTCAAAGCCGCTCTTGATCCCAAAGGGTTAATGAACCCAGGTAAAATTATCCAAGCCTGAAATACCATTAAACGCCATACCACCAAAGTACAGCAGCCAAAGTGGGCAGTGAGATAAATGTGGTGATCAGGATAAGGGCGGAGGAGGTTGCGACGCCCGAGTTGTAGCGCTTTGCAATCAGGAAACAATTTCCCGCGACTGGCAGGCATGAGATTATCACTGTCGACATCGCCAGCCAGTCGGGCAGATCAAAAACAACATAAGCGAAGAAGGCAGCGGCGGCGGGAGCTAGGGCGAATTTAAGTAAGCTAAAGGCCGCAAGTTCCGAATAGCTACCTTCAATCTTGTGCGTAGCCAAGCCAGCACCGATCGCGAACAGGGCGGCTGGAGCAGCTGCGTCCGCTAAGAAGTCAGCGAGATTAGCGATTGGCCCGGGGATCGGGATCTCCAATATTATGATCGCGAAGCAAGCGACGACAGAGAGGAAGAACAGATTGGTGTAGAGGCCTCGTGCTATCTTTTTGAGAATTGCGATGACTGAAGTTGTCTTCGACTGAGCAACCTCTAAGAAAATCATCGCCAGGGTTGCTGTCACCATTAGGTCTATGATGATCGTCCACATAGGGATGATCAACCCTTTTTCACCATGGAGGACCAGCATGATTGGGAGGCCTAAATAAACCGCATTGGCCCAAGCCAAACAAAGGGCTCTGATGGATGCTAGCTTGGCATCTGTTTTTAGGACCAATCTTTGAAACAAAACCAACACAACAAAGACAGAAACAGACGTTGCCCCATAACTTGCCATGAATCGCCATTCGAAGATTTGTTCGATCGGAAGTTTCGTTAGAACATCAAGCGTGAGCGCCGGCATGGCAAAATAAAGCACGAAGGAATTTAAGCCATTAACGCCTTCAGCGGACACGAGTTTGCCACGGCCAGCGAAGTAGCCGAGGCCGATCAATGCAAAGAAGGGGAGAAGGGAAGAAAACACGTGAAGGCCTGGGTTGATAGCTAGGATTGCCGCTCTATGGCATATAGTTAAGACAACACAAAGCTTTGAAAAGGTATTGGGTATTGGATAGCGAAATAACTTTTGGATCAGGAAGACGAGGCGACCTTGCGAAGGAGATAACTGACCTTCACATGTCTTTCTATGAAAAGGCATCCGGTTTCGACCATCTTTTTGAGCAGGTTGTTCATTCTGGACTAGGCGAGTTTCTATCGCGCCTGACCAACTCACGGAACCAAATCTGGCATCTTCGAAATCAAGAAGGGTTACTTGGTTCGATTGCCATCGACGGTGAAGATCTCGGCCCTGGGATCGCCCACCTTCGATGGTTCATTGTTGACCAAAGATTGGCTGGGCAGGGATGGGGCAAGAAACTCCTCTCGCAAGCCGTCGACTTCTGTGTTCGAAGCAAATTCGACGAAATTCAGCTCTGGACGTTCCAAGGTCTTGATGCAGCGAGAAACCTCTACGAAATGAACCGCTTTTCCTTAGTTGAGGAAGATCAGGGAAATCAATGGGGGGATGTTGTTCTCGAGCAGAAATTTGTTAGGTGCCTGTAAGATATCGAAGTTCGAAAGGGACGAAGAACTTAGCGGTATTGCAATGCGTGTAACTAAGTTTTGACGCAACACTTTTGTGACGGTTCGCCACTGGACCAAAGCTGCAATCATGTTAGATTGCCGTACATAAACTAATCACCCGGGATTCCAGATGTCAGATAAGAAGAAAGTCGGTCTATTCGTTACTTGTTTAGTCGATATGATGAGGCCGTCCGTTGGCTTTGCTGCCGTCAGACTTTTGGAGCAAGCAGGGTGCGAAGTCGTTGTACCGGAAAGCCAGACCTGTTGCGGACAGCCGGGGTACAATGTTGGCGCAAAGAAAGACACGCAAACAATTGCTAAACAAGTGATCGCGGCTTTCGAGAATTTTGACTACGTTGTAGCACCCTCGGGATCTTGTGCTGCCATGATCTCCCATCACTATCCAGAACTGTTCAAAGACGATGAAGTTTGGTCGAAACGTGCACGCGGTGTGGCGATGAAGACGTTTGAATTGGTCTCGTTTTTGACTGACGTTATGGGTGTCGAAAGCGTTGATGCTTCATTCAAGGGATCTGTGACCTATCATGACTCTTGTTCTGGATTAAGAGAGCTGAAGATCAAGCAACAACCAAGAAAGCTGCTGTCCTCCGTGGATGGCCTTGAAATGAAAGAAATGCAGGACGCTGAAATCTGTTGCGGTTTTGGCGGCACCTTTTGTGTAAAATATTCCGATATCTCGAATGAGATGGTCTCTTGTAAAACGCAAGAGGTCAGTAAATCTGGTGCCGACATGTTGCTTGCTGGCGATCTTGGTTGCCTTATGAATATGGCCGGCAAGATCAGCAGGGATGGAAAGCCCATCGAAGTTCGGCATGTGGCGGAAGTTTTGGCAGGAGAGCTGGACAGCCCCGCAATTGCAGCAACGACGAGCGAGAAGGCCTGAGACATGGAAACGCAAGCACAAGAGTTTAAGTCAAATGCTGTTGAAGCCCTTGCAAACCAACCTCTCCAATCCGCGATGGGGAAGATGAAGAAAGGCTTTACGGAAAAAAGGCGGATTGCTGCGGAAGGACTGGAGGAATTCGAGCAGCTCCGTGATCAAGCACGAGATATAAAAAACCACACATTGGATCACCTGGACCTCTACCTCGAAGCCTTTGAGGAGAAGGTCAAAGAAAATGGCGGACATGTTCATTGGTGTGCCGATGGTGAAGAAGCTAGGCAAACAATTCTCAAAATCTGCCGTGACTTGGACGCTAGGACTGTCACAAAAGGCAAGTCTATGATTACTGAGGAAATCGAACTCAATGATTTCCTTGAGAAGAACGATGTTGAACCGGTCGAAACGGATCTTGGCGAATACATCATTCAGCTGAGGGGCGAGAAGCCTAGTCATATTATTGCGCCCGCCGTTCACCTTAACCAGGATCAAGTGGAAGAGGATTTCAGGCGTGTTCACACACACCTTCCCGAAGATCGCAATCTGGTAGAACCGCGTTCGTTGGTGAACGAAGCGCGTCAGGTCCTGAGGCAAAGGTACATTGACGCTGATGTTGGGATTACGGGGGCGAATTTTCTGATCGCCGAAACGGGCAGCTCCGTGATCGTCACTAACGAGGGGAATGGCGACCTAACCCAGACCTTGCCTAAAGCGCATATCGTTGTTGCCAGTTTGGAAAAGGTAGTGCCAACACTCGAAGACGCCTCAACGATTTTACGCGTACTGGCACGCTCAGCTACTGGTCAAGAGTTCTCTGCCTATACGACCTTCTCGACGGGACCAAAACGTGCGGATGACCCAGATGGACCAGAAGAATACCATGTCGTTCTCTTAGACAATGGTCGCTCTTCTATGTTGGGCACAGAATTTCAAGAAATGCTGCGTTGTATTCGCTGTGGTGCCTGTATGAACCATTGTCCGGTCTATCATGCCGTCGGTGGGCACGCCTATGGCTCGACTTATGTAGGGCCTATGGGTGTGGTTTTGACACCGGCTTTGGCTGGCATCGAGGAAACAGGTGTGCTGCCTAACGCCTCGACCTTCTGTGGGCGTTGCGAAGCAGTCTGCCCAATGCGCATCCCTTTGCCTAAGATGATGCGGCATTGGCGCGAGAAAGAGTTTGAAAAGCATCTTTCTCCAGCAGCGACCCGCTATGGCATTGGTTTTTGGGCGTTTTTTGCCAAGCGGCCAAAACTCTATCGCTGGTTTGTGAGCACCAACTTAGCTTTGCTCAAGCTTTGGGGGAAGGGCGACAATATCCGGTTTTTCCCATTTAAGGATGGTTGGACTAAGCACAGAGATCTTCCGGTGCCTGAGGGCAAGTCTTTCCAACAACTATGGAAAGAGAAGCAAAAGGGAGCCAAGTCATGAGCAGCTCTCGTTCCGCCGTCCTGGACAAGATAAAGTCTTCTCTCAAAAGTGAAGCCTCGGATCAAACGCGCCGAGAAGCCGTTGCAGCTCGCATTAAAAAGCATGATCGCAATCTCATTCCAAACCGGACCGCTGGTTTGGATAAGGGAGGATTGGTCGACTTGCTGGAAACCAAATTGAAGGCTGTCGACTGCAGTGTTCAGCGATTGGACACTCTGGATGATGTTCCCGCGGCAGTTGCTGAGTTCCTAAAAAACCAAAATCTGCCAGCAACGATTAGACAGGCTCCACATTCCTCGTTGACGTCCCTGCCTTGGTCAGAGAAGGCGCCGATGGTGGAGGTGAGCGAGGGGCGGTCTTATGGCGATGATTTGAACTCTTTGACGGCTTGTCACGCTGCTGTAGCCGAAACAGGGACTCTCATGCTTGAGTCTGGTCCAGAAGGGCCAACGACGCTGAATTTCTTGCCAGATAACCACATCGTCGTTTTGCGTGAAAGTCAAGTGATAGGCACTTACGAAGAAGGTTGGGACAGTTTGAGAGAAAAACGCGGGCCCGCCGACATGCCGAGGGCTCTCAACATGATCACCGGGCCATCGAGAACAGGCGACATCGAACAAACGATATTCTTAGGTGCGCACGGTCCGCGCAGCCTCCATGTCTTGATTGTAAAGGATTAACAAATGCCTAAAGCTTATCTGATTGCTCAAATCGACGTTCACGATGCCGAGGCTTACAAAGGCTACACCGCCCACACGCCTGGCATTGCAGCCAAGCATGGCGGCAAGTTCATTGTTCGGGGTGGAAAGATGAACACGCTGGAAGGCGAAGAAGCACCGGGACGTACAATTGTCGTCGAGTTTCCGTCTTGGGACGACGCGGAAGGGTTCTACAATGATCCAGAATACCAGAAGATTATCGGTATACGCTGGGCCAATGCGACGAGCCGCTCAATCATTGTTGAAGGCGCTGATTTGTGATTCCACACAAGGAGTTCTATTACATTCGTCACGGTGAAACTGAGTGGAACAAGAGGGGTATATTCCAAGGCACCGTCGATACACCGCTTAATGACACCGGTTTGGCTCAGGCAGAAGCAGCATCAAAAATTCTAAAAGACTATCCCATTCGAACCATCTGCTGTTCTCCACTACTGAGAACCAGACAGACGGCTAGTTTTACTTCTGAAGCCCTTGGGTTAGAACCTGTATACTACGAGGATTTAAGAGAAGTTCGCGTTGGTGCTCTAGAGGGAACACCCCGCGGTGAAAACTATGACCGTTGGATGCGCGGTGAGATTGTCGTTGAGGGCGCAGAAACATGGGGAGAGTTTTCAGCGCGCGCAGTCAAAGGCGTGACGCAAGCTTTGGAACACACTGGCCCCGTTCTAATTGTTGCTCATGGCGCTTTCTATAGAGCCTTCGAACAATATCTCGGCAGGCCGGATTTTGTGAAACTGGCCAATTGTCAACCGCTGAGACTCACGCCGCCATCGGTTGAGTTCCCGCAGTGGCAGATCGTGAAACTTGGTTAGTTAGCCCTTGAAGCCACCCCAAGCGATGAAAGCGCCATTTCGGTAATCGGCTTTGCCATAAACAAATGGCGTGCCATCTGGGTTTGTTAACTTGCCACCGGCAGCTCTCAACACAGCATCCCCAGCCCCTGTGTCCCATTCCATCGTCGGCCCAAAGCGAGGATAAACATCCGCTTCGCCGCAAGCAACCAAACAGAATTTCAACGAAGATCCAATTGAGACGGTGTCGCTGATGCCATGTTCCGACAACCAGTTGTTGGTGGCTTCGTCACGGTGAGAGGCTGAAGCGACAGCGACTGGTCCGCTAGAGGGAACAGTGCGGCATTGGATAGTTGAAGTGCTTTCTTTCGACCCTTCTCCCACGATGCCAGTGAACAACCGATCGAGAGCAGGAGCGTAAACCACACCCATGGTAGGCGCGCCGTCTTCAATCAGTGCGATGTTGACCGTGAACGATCCCTTGCCATCACGTTTGAGGAACTCTTTGGTGCCATCTAAAGGATCAACTAAGAAGAAACGTTCAGGTGCAGCAAGTGAATGGCTGGCTGCATTCTCTTCTGAAATGACTGTGATTTCTGGTGCCAGTTTAGCGAGAGCGGGGAGAATGATAGCTTCCGCCGCTTGGTCAGCTTCCGTTACAGGCGAACCATCACCCTTAAACTCTGCTTCCGGATCTTTAGCGTAAACTTCCATAATTTTAGCGCCAGCTTCGCGTGCGACGATGGAAAGCTCGGCTACGAGGTTCTGGTAGTTCATCCGATTAATCCCATACCTTCGAGCTTTAAGATTACTTGATGAGCGCAGTTGTCTGGATCAACATTGATTGTGTCGACCTTCAGTTCGGGCGTTTCTGGCGCTTCATAAGGGTCTGAAATTCCAGTGAATTCTTTAATTTTGCCTTCACGCGCTAACTTGTAGAGACCTTTGCGATCTCGGAGTTCACACTCCTCAAGTGATGTCGCAACGTGGACCTCAACAAAGGCACCGTATTCTTCAATCATTTCCCGCACTGTTCTGCGTGTTGCTGTGTAAGGGGCGATTGGCGCACAGATGGCAATGCCACCATTCTTGGTGATTTCCGAGGCAACATAACCAATGCGCTGGATGTTGATATCGCGGTGTTCTTTTGAAAACCCCAGTTCAGAAGACAGGTGTTTACGAACAACATCGCCATCAAGGAGCGTTACAGGGCGACCGCCCATCTCCATCAGTTTCACCATAAGCGCATTGGCGATGGTGGACTTACCGGAACCAGACAAACCTGTGAAGAAGACTGTGAAGCCCTGTTCAGCACGAGGTGGTTTTGTTTTGCGAAGTTCTTCGACTACAGCTGGGAAGGAGAACCATTCAGGGATATCTAAACCTTCTTGCAAGCGACGACGAAGCTCTGTGCCGGAAATGTTAAGGACAGTTGCGCCTTCTTCGACTTCGTCAGCCGGTTGGTATTCAGCGCGTTCTTGTACATAGACCATATGTTTGAACGGCACCATTTCGATGCCAATTTCTTCTTGATGCTCAAGGAAAAGATCTTGTGCATCGTAAGGTCCGTAGAAATCCTCTCCTTGAGAGTTCTTGCCCGGTCCCGCGTGATCACGGCCAACGATAAAGTGTGTACAACCGTGGTTCCTACGGATGATGCCATGCCATACAGCTTCACGAGGCCCGGCCATCCGCATGGCAAGATTTAACAGCGACATATGGGTAGTGGCAGCTGGATACTGGTCGAGTACAGCCTCATAGCAGCGAACACGGGTAAAATGATCAATGTCGCCAGGCTTGGTCATGCCAACAATTGGATGGATCAGCAAGTTGGCTTGAGCTTCTTTGGCCGCTCTGAAGGTCAGTTCTTGGTGAGCGCGGTGCAAAGGGTTGCGCGTTTGGAAGGCAACAATTCTGCGCCAGCCCATCTTTCGGAAATATGCACGCAGCTCGTTTGGGCTGTCACGACGGGCTTTGAAATCATAGTGCACTGGTTGTTGAAGACCAGTTATAGCGCCACCAACGTACACGGAGCCAGCATGGTTATGCAGATAATTGACCGCTGGATGTGCTAGATCGTCAGCGCCAAAAACGTTCTCGGCTTCCTTAGACTTGTTCGGCGTCCATATGTCAGAGACTGAAAGGGTTGCCAGAATAACGCCTTCAGCATCTCTGAGGGCGATGTCCTGCCCCGGTTTGATTGTTGCTGCGAAATCTTCGTTTACGTCCAAAGTGATCGGCATTGGCCAAAGCGTTCCGTCGGCCAGTCTCAAATTCTCAACAACGGAATCGTAGTCGGCCTGGCCAAGGAAACCACGCAATGGATTGAAGCCACCATTCATTAGCAATTCAAGATCGCAGATTTGGCGGGGCGAAAGATCCCAGCTGACTAGATCTGCTGCTTCGAACTTGAGTTTCTGTGCGCTCTCTGGTGATGTGTAGAGCTCAGGGATAGGGGCGTGCGCAGCCACTGACGTCATTTCGGGAGTTCCTTCGAAGGTATGGCGGCTTAGGCCGCTTTCAATCTGTATTGATGCATGTGATCATAATGGGGCAACACGGTTTCGTAAATCTCTTTTACGCGGTCCGGGGCTTCTGAAATGTCAATATATCGACGTTCTTGCGGTTTTAGGCCGTCGGAGCCTCGTAGATTGGCATGCCAAGATCCACCATCATACCAAGAGACTTCACTGCGATCGCCGGGTTCCCACGAAAGAGACTCTGGCATGTATGGGATGCCCACTGCGTTAGAATAGGCCTCGACGATGCCATGAGGATCTTCCAGCAGATCATCGCTGTCGATTGTTGGGGGAGAAGCCCCCAACTGATCGGCGATTCGGTCGAATAGTTCACGTTGCTCCAGAATGGCTATTTCTTTCAAATGAAAGTCAGGCCAATGCTTGAACATTGAGGTCGCGACTTTCGCTGGATCACGCAACAAGAAAGAATGGTTGTAATGAGCCAGAAACTCATCCGTCCAATGATGTTCTACGTAGTGGGGGAAATCTTTGGAAAACACAGGGCCTTGTTTGGCGGCGGATTGTAGCGTCTGCCAGACAGAATCAAAGGTAAGGCCGGGTGTACGCGGACTCTCGTCAGTGATCCTTGGCCAACGGGCATCTTCACCCTGATACCACCATTCTCCAAACGGTTCATGAAAACACGCCATGTCACCGCGCGTGCGCATCATCCATTCGAAGGCTGTCGAGGTCGAGCGTGGGGTTGCCCAGAGGACTAATATTTTATGCATTTGTCGTTACCCATGAGTCTAGAGAGAGGAGAGAAGGGCACCTTGGGGTGTGATCGGCTTTAGGCCAAGTGTTTTGAACATTCGCCAATAGAGTGCAATGTCATGGCCTACGAGCGGCTTTCCTAATTTTGCCTCAAGCTCAGCGGCGTGATGCACAGGGCGTTGTGCCAAACCATCAGACGGGCGACGGTAGTTACTCATGCCATTTATCAAATAGGCATCAACGTTCGGGGCTTTGTCGGCAACATAGTCGAAAGACTTCCAAAAGAGTTCCTCGTCAAAACACCAAATGCATTTATCGACTTCTTCCTGGGTGTCAAACCACCCTTGATCAAAGAAATTTCCAGCCCAAACGACATCGAACCCGGCTTCTTTCAGGAAACCAACGGTCCCTTGATACCAAGTGTCTCTGTGATAGCAAGCGTTAAGGGCTACTTTTTCGGCACCCATATCTCGCAAAGCTTCAACCATAGCATAACCAGCCATATGGAAAGGAGTCTCGTACTTGTCACTCAGCATTTCACAATGCTGATGAATGCCTTCGACACCCAGGCCGCTAGCGTGCACCCAGTTTGAACCAACTTGGCCGCAAACATCCGCACCGTTGTTGGCCATGCATTCCATGAATTCTTCCAACAGGCCGAAGTTCTTTTTCCGCTGGTCCAGTAGGTGCCGGTAATCAGGAACGTGGAGCATGCGACCGTGGACACCAACAGATTCGGGGGCCATGCGCAGGAAGTCAGTTGGAGCCGCATCAAAGTCGTGTGGCGGGCAGGTGAACCCCACTTGATGAGGATAGAGTTTGTTCTTCGGATTGCTCCAGTGTTCCGGCTTTTTGTATGCGGTCATAAATTGCTCCCTTGCTGGCAGGACTGGGTTGACATTGCTTCAGTCGAGAAGAGTTGTCCATTGCCATTATAGCACTGTTTTGATATCAAAATTGATATACCGGTGCCAAATGGAGGTTGAATGAGAAGAATTGGGCGGAGAATTCCCTCAACCGCGGCCTTGTTGGCTTTCGAAACAGCTGCCAAACATCTCAATTTTAGTAGAGCAGCCGCTGAGTTGAATACTTCTCAGTCTGCGATCAGTCGGCATGTTTCAGGGTTGGAAGCAAGAATAGGCAGTCGTCTGTTTGAGCGATTGGGAACCAGAGTAAAACTGACTGAGGCTGGTGAGACATTCTTGAGTGGGACAACCGCCGGTCTTGATTCTCTTCAGTCAGCAGTATCGCAAATCGTTGCTGCTGGTGATCATTCGGAGTTTACAATCGCATGCTCCCATGAAGTCTCCCATTTGTTTCTGATGCCCCGTTATGAAGCGGTGTGTTCAGCAGTAGGCATTGATGTCAGGCTTAGGATCATGACACTAGAGTATGACTTCTTTGGAGAGGATCTTGATCCAAGGATCGATCTGTTTTTCGCATATCAGCCAGAACATTTTAGTGAAAATCGTAAGAAAATGGTGTTTCAGGAGGAGATTTCGCTGCTTTGCTCCCCAGGTTATTTGTCGACTTTGGCAGATCCTGACCTTAAGGCCTCTGATTCTTGGCTGAATCTTACCCTTTTAGAACTGACCAAAGCTAATCGAGGGTGGGCAAGTTGGCATGATTGGTTTGATCACCACAATCTAGACTGCGAAACGGTCAGTCGCAGCTCCTTTGACAACTATGTCTACCTGTTGGAGGCCGCAACTGCTGGAAAAGGGATCATGTTGGGCTGGAAAGGGTTGGTGGAACGCTATTTGGAAGACGGCACACTGATTCAACTGCCATTCAAACCGATTGCATTTGATAGAGGGCTCTACGCCTTGTTAACGGAGCGTGGTGCGGCCCATCCTTCTGGGCAGCGGCTGCTTGAATTCTTAGGAGAAGCTTAAAAAAACGGGGGAGCCTCCCATGGCTCCCCCAGTTAGGCTGGGAAGTGACCCGAAAAGTTCTGTTCAAGAATTTTCAGGCTTGGGGATCCACTTGGCTGCTGCAACTTCAGCATCAATTCGATCTGTTATGTCGACTTTTGCCTGAACTTGAGCCAAAAGTCGTTCTGCTTCCTTGTGACCGTGACGCGACGCGATAAGCATCAAGCGGTAGGCCTCTGTATAATTCTGTTCGGTTCCCTGACCATTAAATGTAGCAACGGCGAGCCAAAACATGGCTCCTAAATGACCTTGATCCGATGCACGTGTCAACGGCGGAGTAAAAGTCTGCCATTGGGGCGGAGCAAAAGTAGGCCAGTTTGTTTGATTTTTGGGTATGTCTTCTGGCCTCTGCAGGGGCCAGAAGACATTGTCCGTCATTGAGACCTATGATGGGTGTTGTTT
>CAJQQZ010000082.1 GCA_905480575.1 uncultured Alphaproteobacteria bacterium
AAAGATGTTGCGGAAGAACGCCATTTGAGACAATGATAGAGGGCAAAGAAATCTGGAAGGCCAAGTTCATAAACTGAATTTGATCCGACAGACACCGCATCAAAATCCGGAAACTGTCAGATCAGGTCTGAACTTCTACAACTAAGCGAGGCTTCCCAATCGCAGAGCCGTAACAATCGTATCGTTCTCCCTTCTGATGTTCTTTTCGCAAGCGGCAGAGCTGAGTTGACGGCTGCTGGCAAAAAAGCGGTTGCTGAGATCTCCGCTTCAATCGCCGAACTGCTCGCGACTGTGCCTGAAGGCAAACCCCTCTTACTCCGTGTTGATGGGCACACCGACAACATTCCCTTGAAAAGTAGTAGATGGGCAAGCAATTGGGAGCTTTCTTCCGCCCGGGCCAATGCGGTGATTCGTCTGCTTTTAGAGAGTCCCATTATCCCTCCAACACGAGTTCTTTCTGCCGGCTTTGGGGAGCATTCCCCAATGGTCGCGAATTCAAACAAAGAGAACCGAGCAAAGAACCGTCGCGTCGAAATCTCTTTCGTTGCGCGCTAAGTGTTACTCTACCTTTCACCAGTTCTGCTCATCCGAAACCCGCTAAGAAAAAAATGAGAAAAACTCATGTCCTCTAAATATTTTCGCTCTTTTGGCAAGTTCGCTCACGTAAAAGTCACTCTATGTCTGGCTATTCTCACTCTATCGCTTTCCGCGGCTGGAAACGCAAATGCGGACGCTAAGATGGCGCAAAAACTCAACGCCTTTTTGGAAACAGTCGTCTCTGCGGCACCAGAAACCAAGAGCGCAGAATTGGCGAAACAATGCCATGATGGCGAACTTAGTGCCTGCTATCAGCTAGGCTATGCGGCGATCGAAGGACAGGGTTTAGATAAGGCTGTCGCGACCGGAATTGCGCTTTATCACTACAGTTGTGAGGAAGGTTACGCGAACGCCTGTAATGACTTGGGCTACCGCTATTCTGCCGGTTTGGGCGTAGAGCAAGACCTTGCTGTTTCGGCAAATCTCTATGTGAATGGGTGCAATTTAGGAGACACCTCCTCTTGCGCTTATGCGGGTGAAGCTTATTTCGAAGGTAACGGCGTGGACCAGGACTTTGGAAAAGCAATGCCTTTTCTCAAGAAAGCCTGCCAAAAGTACAATTCAACCTCCTGTGACCTCCTTGGTAAAATGCATGAAAAAGGTCTAGGCGTCGACGCTGATCTCTACCTTGCGGCCTTCCACTATCAAAAAAACTGTGGGCTCTCATTTTATGGTTCTTGTGACAAAGCAGGCAGCATTGCGTTGACGATGTATCAAACCTCTTGTGCCAGCGGGAAGTCAAAGCGCTGTTCAAATCTCGTCAAATGGACCCTATCCCATTTGTCACACCATTGTAAGGAAGGACGGGGCTGGGCTTGCCAAGACGCCGCCAACCTCTATTTCTCTGGCCTGGGTTTCAAACCCGATTTCCGCAAATCGGTTAACCTGTATCGCAGTGGCTGTGACCTCGACAACGCCAAGAGCTGTTTCACACTTGGCGACCTCTATCTTGCCCAAACAATACTGGAGCTAAACCCTGCCAAAGCGAAGGATTTGTTCAAGAAAAGTTGTTCTCTCGGCAGCAATCAGGCTTGCGAGAAATTTGCAACTATCAAAACACCTGCTTCAACCGCCCCTGTTTGTGCTGGTGCGGAAGAATGTTTCGAGCTGGGTTACAACTATCTAGTCGGCGACGGCGTTCCAAGCAATCCTGGCAAAGCCATGGATCTCTATCGCCAGTCCTGTGAACTAGGCTCTGCTGGTGGGTGCTATGAGCTCGCAGAAGGTTACAGAATTGGTGCAGGTGTGGAAAGAAACCCCGCCTCATCATTCAAGTTTTTCTCAAGTAGCTGCGAACAAGGAAACAATTACGGTTGCCTGATGAAAGCTAAAGCGCTCCTTTGGGGCGATGGCACAAACGCCAATGAAATCGCGGCTACGAAGACCTTTGAGAGCCTCTGTGAAGCTTCAATTTGGGAGGCATGTGGGGAGGCTGGTACAAGCTACAGGGATGGCTTGGGTGTCGTCGTTGATGAAGAACGCGCCAAAGGCTATTTCGAAACAGCTTGCGATCAGGGGCACATCAGTGCCTGTCTCGATAGAGGTGGCCTGACGTTCTATGCCAATGGTGAAGTTTACACACCGGAAGTAATGAAGTTCTTTCAGCGAGGTTGTGACTACGACGACAGCGTTGCATGCTATCATGTGGAACGAAGCCAGCAGCAGAACTGACCCCTCTTTCAGCTGCTCTAACGCACCTGGCGTCGACCTTTGGCCTCTATGGAGAAGGGAGCGTGGCCTCTGCGGTTCTCATCGACCACCATCTTGTGTGTCAGCGGTGGGAAGGCGCGCTGGTTACAATCGAGGCGTTCGCAAAGCCTGCAATTGATACCAATCGGCACCGCGTTGGTGTTTTCCAGATGGAAGCCGTCCGCATAAACCAGAGATTCGGCATTGGAGAGATCGCACCCTAGCCCAATTGCAAACTCTTGGGGCGGTGTCGCAAATCCCCTGCCCGGTTTTGAGACGGTCCGCGAAATGGAAAAGTAACGCGCACCATCGGGCATCTCAACCACTTGAGTATTGATCACCCGCGGCGTTCTGAAGGCGTCATGAAGATTCCAGCGAGGACAAGCGCCACCGAACCTGGCGAAATGGAACCCAGCGGCGCTAAAGCGTTTGGACACGTTCCCGGCTTTATCAATACGAACCATAAAGAAGTGCAGCCCCTGATTTCCCGGCCGGTTCAAACTGGTGAGGCGATGGCAAACCTGCTCATAAGACGAGCCAAACCGGCTCTCAAGCACCTCGATGTCATAGCGGGCGCCCCGTGCCGCCGACAAGAATTGTTCGTAAGGCATAACAACCGCCGCCGCGAAGTAGTTGGTCAGGCCCATTTTCGCCAAAGCCCGACTGTCATCTGATGACAGGTTGGCGCGGTCTAGAATGGCATCAAAAAGCTCGCCATGTTTGTTCTGCCCAATTTGACAAGCCAGCTGAAAAGTCCGTGCAGGCGTGTGCAACATTTCAGAGAGGAGCACACGACGATTGTGATGATTGTAGCGTCGGATCGTATCGCCCATGACATCAACAGGAATAACCTGCACTCGCAGGTCCTGGACAGCCTCCAAATATCGTTTCAAGTCAGAAAAGAGGTTACCACTGTTGAGCTCTGCTTCTCGCCACAACGACTCTGCCGCCTCCTCCACTTCCCCGAAGTAGTTGGAATGCGAGTGAAAGAAATCTCTCACTTCGTCCAACGAGGTGTCCAGCATATCCGACCGAGCAGCGGCAGGATCCGTGCCCCGATTGGCGACAACCGCTTCCAGGGTTTCCCTTTGCTCGCGGTACGCAGCATAAAGCCCCATGACAGACTGCGCTATTTGCGGAGACACAGCAACCAGGTCTCTCATATCCTGTAGCCGCACATCACTGGTGCTGAACAGGCTGTCCGCAAATACCTCTCTCAATCCTGCCAGAAGCTCCCCCTCTTCGTCCTCTGCAAAGACATTTACGTCGATCGAAAAGGACTGCGCGAGCTTCAGCAAGAGGTTGACAGTGAGTGGTCTTTGGTTGTGTTCGATCAGATTGAGATAAGAGGTGCTGATACCAATTTGTTCTGCCATCTGGACTTGAGTGAGGCCCTCTTCTCGGCGTAAACGGCGAACTTTGTGCCCCAACATAGATTTCTTATCCTGTCTGCCTCTGCTGCCGGTATTGGTGTTCATCCTGCCTTTACCCTTTGATTTAGCGTCAGAATTTTAATTCGACTCCTAGAATATTTTACAAATTACACAATTTTACCAAATTGAAAAAGTAATAAATTTACAACGCTACACGATTACAGTGATTCTTTGTTGCCTCAACTTTTGTTCACGGCCATAAGGCGGCCATCATGCTGTTGGTGTTCATACAACCTCCTGACCCAGCAGTTGATGCTGCGAGATCTACCGGGGCCTAAGCCTCGAGCCTGGTGCCCCGGAGATCATTTCGCTGGGTTCATTTTCAAAAGGATTTTGAGGGCTATGTCTAAAACTAGAGCACAACAGATTGCTGATCTTGAAAAAGATTGGGCATCAAACCCACGCTGGGCCAACGTAAAGCGTGACTATTCCGCTGCAGACGTTGTTAACCTGCGTGGTTCATCACAGGTCGAACACACACGCGCTAAAAACGGCGCTGAAAAACTTTGGGACCTCGTTAACGATAAAGATTCTTATGTTAACTGTCTTGGCGCTTTGACTGGCGGCCAGGCTGTTCAACAGGTTAAAGGCGGCGTTAAGGCCATCTATCTTTCTGGCTGGCAGGTTGCTGCAGACGCAAACCTTGCTTGCACTATGTACCCTGACCAATCTTTGTACCCGATCAACTCTGTCCCCGCAGTTGTTGAGCGCATCAATTCTTCTTTCGAGCGCGCTGATGAAATTCAGTGGTCCAAAGGTATCGAAGAAGGTCACGAAGATCACATCGATTACTTCGCACCAATCGTTGCAGACGCTGAAGCCGGTTTCGG
>CAJQQZ010000083.1 GCA_905480575.1 uncultured Alphaproteobacteria bacterium
AACATCGTGGTTTCCTTTGTTTGATGTTTTTGGTTTGCACCTACATCAAAACCGGAAACGGCTGGCTCCTTCAAGAGCCGAACGTAGTCCTTCCAGCTAGCTGGAAGGACTACTATGTCAGATTAAGTCGGAACTAATTCAGCTAAAGCCAAACTGGCGATACTCCAATCTATAGATCCGTACAGAGTGACAACCGTTAGATTGGATCGCAAGAGAAGCCAGTAGCTTCTTTGAAGTTTCTAATGGCCTTTAGTTTGCTTTCGAACATCGACCAATTGTCATCTTCATGGATTGGTCGCCATAAGTCTTCGATTTCCTCATAAAGGAGGGAGCAAGGGCGTTCTCTTTTGAAATAGTCATGCTCTAAGCGTTCTGGCTTGATTGCCTGTCTGGCAAGTAGTTCAGTACGCAGCCCCTCAAAACCAATGTTTTCATAAAGATGGCTTTGTGGGCTCTTTTTCGCACGGGCTTCGCTTTCACCACCACAGAACCAATCAAAGAAAAAGAGATCATATTCGGCTTGGCTTTCATGAAGAAACTTGAACAAAGTCACCATGAAGGCCTGATCCGCTTCCATAGCTGAAGTCTCTAGGCCCAACCTTTGGAAGGTTTTGTCACGAAAAGAGCGCTGAAAACTAGGGCCATAAGAAGCGAGCGCTTCACTTAAGAGTTCTGTGTCGTCAAGTATTCGGGTGAAAGCACCACCCAGCATTTCTAGGTTCCAGGCACAAGCCTGAGGTTGGCGCCCAAAGGCATAGAGGCCATTCTGGTCAAAATATGCGGCGGTGAACCCTGGTTCATAGGTTGGAAGGAAGCGATAGGGGCCGTAGTCAAAACTTTCCCCGTTTATGTTCATGTTGTCGGTGTTCAGAACTCCATGCACGAAGCCAGCCGCAAACCACGATCCCACGACTTGACCTGTATTCTCAGCCACTTTTTTCAGGAAGGCTGGAACTTTGACTTTCAATTCAGTGTTGGCTGGGTCAGCACTCAAAATTTCCGGCATGTAGTGCCGGATAGCGTGATCAAGCAGCTCTTCCATTTTGTCGAGTTCATTGAGATAGGCATGGCGTTGGAATGAGCCAAATCGAATGTGGCTGTGTCCCAAGCGAACAAGAACCGATGACCGAGTAGGAGAGGGCTCATCTCCTCTTTGGAGGGCCTCTCCGGTTTCGATCAAAGAGAAGCTTTTTGATGTGTAGACACCCAAGGCTTCAAGGAGTTCAGTTGCCAGAACCTCCCTAACACCACCCTTCAAGGTCAGTCGACCGTCGCCCTGGCGCGAATAAGGTGTTTGGCCGCTGCCTTTTGTGGCGAGGTCCAGCAGGCGCCCGTCTTCCGACGATTCGAGTTGTGCGAACAAGAAGCCACGACCATCACCCAGTTCGGGGTTGTAGCTCTGGAACTGATGGCCATGATAGCGAAGGGCGACTGGTTGGGGGAAGTTGTCTGGAAGGGGAGTGAATTTCCCAAAGTGTTCAACCCATTTTTCATCACTTAGGCCATCTAACCCCAGCTTTTGTGCCCAGCGCTGATTTCGATAGATCAGACGATGTTTTGGAAAGGCCGGAGCATTTACTGGGTCGAAAAAGCCGTCACCTAAAGAGAGGTGAGACTGTTTTGGTCTGTAGTTGGGTGTGAAATCTGTCATGGACTGCATAAAATGGGGGTGGAACTGAACCGAGAGTAGAGATAGACTCGACTTTAGTAGCAGTTTTTGTTATTTTAACACCATTCTATTTATTTGTTTGATCTAGCTTGATGCGGAAATATTTTTTCCCACTCCTTCTTATTGCTTCGACAGCAGTTGTTTCGGCTTGCACCCAAGATGGGTTTGATTGCCGTGAAGCAACTGCTTGCGCTTTGCTGCGGGACAAAGTTGATGGTGTGAATTATGCTCTTGAAGATACCGTCCAGGCGACAGCCATTTATGGCAGCGATACGGGACAACAGTTCGAAAACTGGTCAAATGAACTGGATGTACCATCCCGCAAGGACGTTACAAGCAAGGCACAATCCACGTGGTTGGCGGTGAAGCGCGAAGTTCCCGCAGCCAAGCAAGAAGTTTCGCGTTGGCGGTTTGATCCCGCTGCCGTCCCTCAAAGCTGGGAAAAGTTTAAGTTTCTCTATTTGCCTTGATCAAGGCTCTCCTAGGCGGCGACCTTTAAAGCCCCATCTTCTTTTGAAGCCAGCGGTCATGACCGTATGAATCCTTTGCAAATCTCAACTGACCCGCGCCATCGACCCAAGCCGTCAAATACATCAACGAAACCGGAACCGGTGTATCTAGCTTTTTGAACGAAGACTTGCGTTGCTTCATGGCTTTCTTGATTTCTGCATCACTCATAGGGTTGGATTGCCCTAGCATTACCCAAGAGGCCAGAGCCGGTGCGTTTTGCACCCGCACACAACCGGAGCTGTCGTAGCGCGTGTTCTTATTGAACTGGTTGCGACCGATCGTGTCGTGTAAATAGATGCCTTGTCCGTTCGTCAGAGAGAAACGAACGCCGCCTAGAGGGTTGCCTTTGCCGGGTGGTTTGCGGAATTGGTAATCCTTGAAGTTTGCTTTTGACCAATCGACCTTACTGGCGTCAATCGATTTCCCATTTTTGTAGACCTTAAAGCCTTTGCTGCTTGCGTAGTTCGCGTCTTTCTTGAGGCGGGGAAGGTAATCCTTTTCCATGATGGTTTCTGGAACCGACCAGTCAGGACTGAATTTCAGATTAACGATCTGGTCTTCTAACGCTGGTGTCTTGCGACTGCTGCGTCCTACCACGACGTTCATGGACAGTTGCACACGATCATCGTGGAAAGCTTCAAGTTCCTGTCCGGCAATGTTAACCCGAATTCTTCTGCCATTGACTTGCTCATGGCGCCAGCGTTGGCGTTCCATGTTGATCAGGATCTTCTTGCGTTGCTTTTCGGAGATAGAACCATAGGATCCGCCTAATGCTAGCTTTAGCTCTTGGTATGTTTTGCCGATAGGGGTAAGGGCGGCAAGCCAGCCTCCAAAGTTACCAGCATTCAATCCGCTGCTTAAGAGCTCGCCTCCGTCAACAGAGTTGCGAGGGTTGAAACGACCGTGGCGAACATCCCGCACGTAGGCGAGCATTGCCTTGGTCAATTTCAGTTCGGCATCGGCGATTAAGCTTGGTTCTTTTGTGTCAGGCAGGCCATAGGAAATAGCCAGGTATTGCGCTGAACTTAGGCCTTCACGATCAGCGGACTGCAGTGCGGAGAAAGCCGCTTGTGCTCGTTTAGTCCAACCGCGCCGTCCTCGCCAAACGAAACTGTTCCCGCGCGCCGCGTAAAAGGCTTTGATGGCTTGCATGTCACTACTTGTAAAGCCATCGGGCCGACCTAGTTCGCCTGAGAGATAACCGGACAAATAGCCATCTTTGTCTTCTTGACCAACTTCGGCAGAACCACAGCCGGTGGAAACGCCACTAACCTCGCAAGACGTAAGAAAGGCGGAAAACGTGAACAAGAGAGCGAGAGTGAGAAATTTTTGAGGTAACATAACCAGTTTCTAACGTGGAATGCGATTTGCAAATTGCAGTATGACGTCGGGTTTTTCCAATTTGCGAGGTGTTTACATCAAATTTGATGGAATTACTCTTTAGTTTCTTCTTCAGTCCCGATAAGCAGCCTTTTATTCAGTGTCGTGTCTTCGACGCAACAACTCATTAGCTTTGAAATGGAGCGATCACCTATGTTTTACCAACCAGAGAAAGAACCACACGGATTGCCGCATAGTCCGTTGAAGGCCTGCGTTGCTCCAAGACCTATTGGGTGGATCGCGAGTGTCAATAAAGACGGGCAGGCTAACCTTGCTCCTTATTCTTTCTTCCAAATGCTGAATGACCGTCCGCCAGTCGTGATGTTTTCGTCAATTGGCGACAAGGATTCAATCAGTAATTGCCGCGCAACAGGTGAGTTTGTTTACAACATTGTGCCAAAGTCACTGACTGACCAAATGAACGCCAGCTCCATCAACGCTCCGTCCGGTGTTGACGAGTTCGAATTCGCAGGCCTGACGAAAGTAAAGTGTGAATTGATTGGTGTGCCAAGAGTGAAAGAATCACCGATAGCTTTCGAGTGTAAGGTTCATCAGATCATTGATGTGTCGAGCAATCATGAAGGCATGCCGGTCACTGCAGTCATCGGTCTGGTGGTTGGTGTGCACATTGATGATGCAGTAATCACCAACGGCATCGTCGACACAAACCTGATCCAGCCATTGTCACGACTGGGATACATGGAATACGCGGCGGTCGAGGAAGTCTTCTCCCTCAACCGGCCGGTTTGGGAAGATTGATTTAGCTAGTGCGCTTGATCAAGTGGTAACCGAATGAAGTTTCAACAACGTCACTGACGTCGCCAACATTCATTGAGAATGCGGCTTGTTCAAATTCGGGAACCATCTGGCCTTTGCCGAAAACACCAAGTGCGCCGCCGTCTTTGCCCGAAGGACAGTCTGAGTTGGCACGTGCCAAAGCTTCGAACTCGATGCCGTCGTCCATCATTTGCTTGTAGCCCTGGATTTCTTTCAGGGCATCGTCTTTGCTGCGTGTTGCAGTAGAGCGAGAAGAACCTGCGTACATGAGGAGGATGTGGGAAGCGCCAACGCTATCGGCCATAATTCTATCTTTCTATGAGAGTAAGTTAAGTTTCCGGCTGCCTAACATTATCCCGCCAGGACTTTCAAGGCTGATTCGTGCAATTGACGCGTTGCTGCGGCCACAACACGGCCATCTGATCGTAAATGGAGGGGCTGGCCGTCCCAATCTGAGATAATGCCGCCGGCTTGTTCGATAACAGGGATAAGCGCCATGTAATCATAAGGTTGGAGGTCGGCCTCCACCACAAGGTCGACGTGACCGGAAGCCAATAGGCCGTAACTGAAGCAATCTCCACCGAAACGACGACGTTTACAGGCGGAACTTAGGCGATCAAAGGCTTCTAGATCTTCCTCGTCGAACATGTCTATCGAAGTGCTGACCAGCTGGATATCTTCTAGGTTTCGCGCTTCGGATGTCCGACAGGGCTTTCCATTGAAGAGGCTGGCGTCGCCGACAGAAGCCGACCAGGTGTCGCCTAGGGCAGGCATGGCAATGACACCGGCGACTGGCAGGCCCTTGTGTTGCAAGCCAATCAGCGTACCAAAGGTGGGCATGCCGAGGATAAAAGCCTGTGTTCCATCAATCGGATCGATTACCCAAACATAATCACGATCGATACCCATTTGGCCGTGTTCTTCACCATAGATACCGTGGTCTGGAAAGCGTGTTTCAATCTCTGCTCGGATGAGACGCTCGATTTCTTTGTCAGCAATGGTAACGGGCGTATTGTTCATGGCCGCTTTGTCTTCGACCTCAAGGGCGGTGCGAAAAGTGCGCCCTACGACGGGGTTGGCCAGTGTAGCCAGTTCTTCAGCGAAATCTTGATAGACTTTGTACATCAACAGCTCCTTTAGTCGCTGGCTTTACTAACAGATAAATGTACGCTCAGGCATAGAAATTGAGTGAGGGTTGCTTTAAGAAAGAATCCGATATGACTTTCTTGGAGCTAATGCGATGCTAGCGGTTGTTTCACCGGCAAAATCTTTGAATTTTGAAATGGAATTTTCAGGGCCTGCGAAAATCGAACCAAGGTTTTTGAAAGAGACCGCTGAGTTGTCAAAAGTAGCGGCCAAACTTAGCCGTAAGAAACTGCAGCAGTTGATGTCGATCAGCGAAAATCTGGCGGACTTGAACTTTCAACGTTTTCAGCATTTTGTGGCTGACGAGACGCCTGATACGGCTCGCGAGGCAATCTTTGCCTTCCGTGGCGATACTTATATCGGCTTTGATGCTGATACGGCTGATGAGGCTTCGCTTGCCTTTGCGCAAGATCACCTGCGTATTCTGTCAGGGCTTTATGGCTTGCTTCGTCCACTTGATCAGATCCAACCCTACCGTTTGGAGATGGGCACAAAGCTGAAGTTCAAGAAAAACAACAATCTCTACGATTTTTGGGGAATGAAACTTGCTGAAGCGATCAACGAAGATACGAAGGCGCACAACGATCGGACGTTAGTTAACTTGGCTTCGAACGAATATTTCTCAGCCGTTAAAGTGAAAGCCCTAGAAGGACCAGTTGTAACGCCTCAGTTCAAAGAGATCAAAGATGGCGTTGCCAAAATGATTGGTTTTACAGCCAAGCGAGCGAGAGGCATGATGGCGCGTTACATTGCCGACAACCAGATCAACGATCCGGAAGCGCTGAAAAACTTCACCGTTGCTGGTTATGAATACCGTGAAGATCTTTCTAACGCGAAAGATTGGGTCTTCACAAGAGAAGCGGTGCCGGTATCATGAAGCGCGGCATTGATCATCTCGTCCTTTGCGTCCACGATTTGGATGCAGCCAGGGCTTTCTATGAGCGTCTAGGCTTCACAACTACACCAACAGGGCATCATGATTGGGGAACGTCCAACTTCTTGGTTCAATTCGACGGCGCGTTCCTTGAAGTTTTGACGGTAACACGGCCAGAATTGTTGAAACCCCATGCAGAAGGCTTTTTCTCTTTTGGGCAACATAACGCCGACTTCCTTGCCAAACGGGAAGGGCTGTCCATGTTGGTCTTTGAAGGGTTTGATTCGCGAGCAGACCAAAAAGAATTCGCCGAGAAAGGTATTGGTGCCTACCAGCCGTTTGACTTTACTCGTCAGGCAAAGCAACCGGACGGGTCGTCGGTTGAAGTCTCCTTCTCGTTGGCCTTCGCAACAGATCTCAGCATGCCTGAGTTGGCCTTCTTTACCTGCCATCAAGGCGCACCTGAGTATTTTTGGAAACCCGATTATCAGCAGCACGCGAACAGCGCTCTTCAAGTTGGGGATTGTATGGTCACGAGTGACAGCCCCAAAACACAACGAACCTTCTTCGAGAAGTTGTTAGGAGCAGACAATTGCAAGGAAAATAGTCGGGGCTATGCGCTCGCTCTCACAAGAGGCGGAATGGTCATTGAGCAAGGAGATCGGCTATCTACTTACTCTGGACCAGGCTTTAGCTCGTTTTCTATTATGGTTTCGGACTTAGCAGAAACACAAACCGTATTGAGCGCCAACGAAATTCCCTACAAAATGATCGACCATGCATTGCAGATCAGCGCTAATGATGCATTTGGTGTCTCGATCTTTTTTGAACAGTCATAAAAGGAGCCTGTAGTGGCCTACCAGATCGACTATTTTTACTCTGTTCTTTCTCCGTTTACCTATTTGGCTGATAACCGCCTTGATGTGATAGCAGCCAAGTATGGCGCGACTGTTGTTCATAAGCCGCTGGATATTTTCAAAATGTTTAGTGAAACTGGCGGTACGCCTCCACCCAAAAGACACCCTTCACGTCAGGCCTATAGAAAAGCGGATCTCGTGCGTGTGGCTCGGCGCGCAAAGCTGCATCTCAATGTTGATCCGGCGCATTGGCCGACTAATCCGCTTCCAGCTTCCAAATTCTTAATCGCCGCTCAGGAAGCTGGATATCCTATGGGGCCGCTCAGCTTTTCTGTCATTCGGGCGGTTTGGTCAGAGGAGAAAGATATTGCGGAAGAAGCGACACTTCGGGAAATAGCAGAAGAAAATGATGTTCCGTTTGACGGAGTTTGGAAGGCAGCTCAATCGAAGGATCAAGTTTTCGAAGACAACACTGCCGAAGCCATCCGCAGAGGCGTTTTTGGGGCGCCCTCCTATGTTCTTCGCGATGAAGTCTTTTGGGGGCATGATCGTTTGGATCATCTCGAAGACGCGCTCTATGATCTGAAATAAAAATGCTGACCTGTCAAAAACATCTCTTCGATATCCCGGAGGACGTCACCTATTTGAATTGCGCCTATATGGGGCCATTGCCTCGTGTGGCAGCTGAGGCAGGACAAAGAGGGATCAAGGTCAAACAAGAACCTTGGAAGCTATCCACTGACGACTTTTTTCCCGAGGTTAAACGGTCTAAGGAACTTTTCGCCGTTATCATTGGTGCTAACGCACAAGATATTTCCATCGCGCCCTCAGCCTCTTACGGAATTGCCACGGCTGCAAAGAACCTCACGATAAAACCAGGTCAATCAATTGTCGTCTTGGACGAGCAGTTTCCGTCAAACGTCTATTCGTGGCGTCGTAAAGCTGCAGAAAATGGCGCGACGATCAAGTTTGCCAAGAGGCGCGAAGATTATGATTGGGCAGCTTCGATCATTGAGCAAATCGACGAGAATACTGCGCTGGTTGCCACCGGTAACGTACACTGGACAGACGGTTCTGTAATCGATCTGGTGAAAGTGTCAGCGGCTTGCAAAGCAGTCGGAGCTGCTCTCGTCATTGATGGCACTCAGTCTATTGGTGTTCAGCCGCTAGATGTCAAAGCAATCCGACCGGATTTTGTCGCTGTCGGTGTCTACAAATGGATGCTTGGTCCTTACTCCTATGCTTATCTCTATTCCGCGCCTTGGCAGCAAAAAGGTGTGCCGTTGGAGGAGAACTGGATCACACGCAAAGGGTCAGGAAATTTCGCAGGTCTCGTCGATTATGTTGATGACTATGGCCCAGGGGCCGAACGCTACGACCAGGGAGAGCGTTCAAACTTTATCCTAACGCCAATGACAGTGGCGTCATTGGAGCTCTTCCAGAAATGGACAGTTCCTGCCGTCGCAGAATATATTGAAAAGCTGACAGATAAGGCTGCGGCAGCCGCAGGTGATCTCGGGTTGTCTGTTGCACCTAAATCGGCCCGTTCACCACACATGTTAGGCATCCGATTAGCTGGACAGGACCCTCAGGCGGTCGCCGCAAAGATGGCCGAAGCCAAAGTGATGGTGTCTGTGCGAGGAACAGCGGTTCGGCTTGCACCACATGTTTTTAACGATGAAAGTGACATAGATCGCTTTTTCAATGTCTTAGAAGGTTGTATCAGAAGCTAACTGTGCAGCTCAAAGGATAAAGAAATGGATGATCTGTTTGGTCTTCTCATTATACTCGCGGTTTTGGTTTTTGTTTCGCCTCTGATTTTGTCAATCGTTGCGCTCGTAAAAGTCAGTGGACTAAGACGAGAGATTGCTAGTTTGAGAACTGGTCAGATCAAAACCGTAGGTGTCCCGCCTTCAGAAGCGGAGCAAACCGCAGCCCACTTGCAGCCAGTTCAAACAGAGTCAAAAGAAGCACCTAAGCCCCCGCCAGAAGTAAAGGCGGAGAATTCAATTTGGAAACGGGCCGATGCAGCAGTTGATGAAAAAACACAAACACCACCACCAGTCACCCCAGCTAAGCCAAAACCGGTCAAAAAAGCCCCACGCGATTTCTCGAACTGGATGGTTTGGGTCGGCGGCATTGCACTCGCCCTCGGTGGCTTGTTCATATTGAAAGTGGCGGCAGAACAGGGTTACTTCGGTCCTTCTGCGCGCATTGGGTTTGCTGTATTTGCCGGTCTTGCAATGATTGCGGCGGGCGAATGGACCCGGCGAAAAGGCAAGTTGCTTAAACTAACACTAGCTGGTGCACAGGGGGATTGGGTGCCTGTTATCTTGGCCTCTGCTGGTCTCGTGACGCTTTACGGCGCTTGTTATGCAGCCTTTTCACTCTACGGTATGGTTGGAACGACGGCAGCATTCGTTTTGTTGGCGATCATATCGGCGGCGGCTTTTGTTGCGGCCTTCTCCTTTGGGGCATTGTTGATCGTCGCTGGCTTGGTTGGTGCCTACGTTGCGCCTCTGTTGGTCTCCACCGAAGCGCCAAACATTTACATCTTCTCCCTCTACCTGATTTTCCCTGCCGCTAGCGCGCTTTTTGTTGGGCGCTACATTGAGAAACCACACGTTGGTTGGGTGGCATTGATAGGCTCATTTCTGTGGGGACTTATGCTTGTGGGTATCACGGCCAAGGGCGATGAACTTCTAAGTTCAAGTGGTTACAACTTGGCACTGATTGCTATCTTTGCGCTGGCTGCTTGTTGGGGGAGGGATAGGGCTCTGCCGTCCGAAAGCCAGTCACTCAAACAATGGGTTCGTGAAATTCCACCGCTGGTGACTGCCGCTTTTGTCAGCTCTCTTTGTTTTGGTGCTTTACTCATTTTGAATGTTGTTTTGGTCATCGGTGGATTTACGGAGATCACAATCATAACCGGCGCAACTCTGGTGACATACCTGGCAATCGCTCTTTGGCGACAAGCATTGGCGGTTTACGCTCTTCTCGGTTTGGTGCTCACGCTTGTGATGGCTTACCTCTGGGCTTTCTCAGGGGTAACTGCTCCCTCTGAAGCTGGGCCATTAGTTCGCTATGGCATTTTCCCTTTCTGGAAACAATTTCCCGTCCTGTCAGGTGCGCTAGACTCTTTTCTTATGCTGATGGCGTCGTTGGCCGTCATTATGGCCGCTGCGGGCCTCTACAAAGTGTTCAAGCGTCAGCAAGCCGGATTATGGGGCGTGATTGCTGCTTTTGCTCCGGTGGCTTTCTTTACCCTTACGAAGCTGAAGATTGTTAGCTACGGTCACCAGTACGCTTGGCTGTCAGTTGCCTTCATCTTAGCACTCTACGCTTTTGTCGTTGTCTTACTGCTGCATAAACGTCTTCAGATCAAACTGTTTGAAGCTGATGAGAAAGCTATGGGACTAATGGCAGCGGCAGTGATCGCAGCCATCTCTCTCGGTCTGACATTTGCCCTAGAGAAAGCCAGCCTGACCGTTGCTATAGCGGCAATGTTACCAGCCTTAGCTTGGATCTACTCACGCTATACTTACCGTGTCTTTAGGTGGGTGGCCTTGTTCTTTGCCGTCATCATCTTAGGACGAATTGCGGTTGATCCCTGGTTGCTTTCCTTGCCGATGGATGGCTGGAGCCGTCTGCCTTGGGTGTGGTTTGCTTACGGATTACCACTGTTGTTCTTTGTCATTGCTGGAAAATACTTCAAGAGCGCCAAAGCCGATCTGACAACCCATGCTTTGGACATAGGACGTTTGGTCTTTGCTTCTTTGACAGTTGGTTTCTCTATTCGGGTGATCGCTGGTGCCGATAGCTTAGGGAGCCAGCAACTCGGTTATCTGGAACTCGCTTTAACGACAACCGCCTGGTTGGGCTTTGTTCTGGGGTTACGTCGGTTGAGCCGCAAATCCTATTCTTTGGTGTTTGACTACGGTTGGAAGCTCTTCGCCATTGTGGCTTCGATGCAGGCCTTCGCTTTGCTAACGGCCTTGAACCCGGTTCTTACCGGTACCCCAGTTGGTGATTGGCCTTTATTTAATGCTTTGGCTTTTGCTTACTTAGCGCCTGCAATTTTGTTGGCTTTGTTAGCATGGGACTTTAAACACAACGGCCCGAAGAATTTTGCTCTTATCGCACTAGTGGCCTCCGTCGTTATGGCGTTGATGTTTATTGGTCTTTCGATCCGTCATCTTTTCCACGGAACTCACCTCGACGGAGGAGTGTTCCAAAGTGAAAGCCTGACTTATTCAGCGGTGGGCTTGGCTATTGGTGTGGGTTTGTTTCTTCTTGCTCATCTTTGGAACAGTGAAACGCTCCGGAGACCCGCATTGGCTATTCTCGCCGTTGTTGCTGCTAAAGTATTCTTGCTGGATACAGCGGGTCTGGATGGCCTTCTAAGAGCCGTGTCGTTCATGGGGCTCGGTGCGAGCCTTGTTGGTTTGGGGTGGCTCTATCAAAGAGGTCTCGCCAAGGCCAACGCCGAAGAGGATTAGGCAAAAAAGAGGGCGCCCGAAAGCGCCCTCCATTCTCAATTGTGTAAATCGATTTAGCCCAGTAGTGAACTTGTTGGGACGTAATCGTATCCAAGTTCGTCTGCGACGGCTTTATAGGTTACATTACCGTCAGCCACGTTGAGGCCTTCTGCGAGATGTGCATTGCCAGCAAGTGCTGCTTTCCAGCCTTTGTTTGCGAGTGCTAAGCCGAATGGCAATGTTGCGTTGTTAAGCGCAAATGTAGATGTGCGAGGCACGCCGCCTGGCATGTTGGCAACACAGTAGTGTACAACTTCATCAACGACGTAGACTGGATCGTCATGTGTCGTCGCTTTCGCTGTCTCAACACAACCGCCTTGGTCAATGGCGACGTCAACGATGACAGAGCCAGGTTGCATTGCTTTGATATGCTCACGAGTAACGAGTTTAGGCGCTTCAGCACCAGGAATTAGAACACCACCGACAACGAGGTCGGCTGTCGTCACATGCTCGTCCAGGCTATCCTTTGAAGAATAGATTGTCTTAACAGCAGCGCCAAACTGCGCTTCCAATCGACGCAAAACATCAAGAGAGCGGTCCAGAATAACAACTTCAGCGCCAAGACCGACAGCCATCATGGCTGAGTTTGTGCCAACCATGCCGCCGCCGATGATTGTGACTTTACCGCAGTCCACACCAGGTACGCCGCCGAGAAGGAGGCCACGACCGCCGTGAGCGCGCTCTAAGTAGTGTGCTCCGGCCTGAACAGCCATGCGACCAGCGACTTCCGACATCGGAGCCAAGAGTGGCAGGCCGCCGCGATTGTCAGTGATTGTCTCGTAAGCGATACAGATCGCGCCAGACTTGACGAGAGCCGCCGTTTGGGCGGGATCGGGCGCCAGGTGAAGATAAGTGTAAAGGATCTGGCCAGGGCGAAGCAGCGCGCACTCGTCTGCTTGAGGCTCTTTAACCTTCACGATCATATCGGCTTTGGCGAAGATCTCTTCACGCGTTGCCAATACTTTAGCACCAGCAGATTCGTAGTCAGCATCCGTCATGCGGATACCTTCACCACAGTTGGTCTCTACGATGACTTCGTGACCGTTGGCGACATATTCTTTCACTGAACCAGGTGTCAGGCCGACACGGTACTCGCGGTTCTTAATTTCCTTTGGAACACCAATAAGCATGGTAAATCTCTTTTATTCCCGGGTAGATGATGGACGCCTTTGAACAGACAACTCGTCGCAGTCATAGAGCCAGATTAACTCAAGGCAACGGGCCACTTTGTTAGGCTGATTTTGTCTTCTTGACTTGGTTGCAAGAAGCTACTTTAGCTGTTTTTGTGAACGTTAATTTTGTAAGCGTTTAACTGTTTCAATTGCGACCGATAAGCGTCGGTTTTCCGGAGGATTAAGCAAAATGGCAAAGACTCTCCCTAAAAAAGCGGAAGTTGTCATCATCGGTGGTGGGGTTATGGGAACCTCTCTGGCCTATCACTTGAGCAAAATTGGTATAAACGACGTTGTGCTTTTGGAGCGAAAAACGCTCACATCTGGCACAACGTGGCATGCTGCTGGACTGGTTGGACAGTTAAGAGCCACCAGAAACCTAACGAATCTAGCGCAATATACGACTGAATTGCTCGAGCAGTTGGAGGCTGAAACAGGCCAGGAGACTGGTTATCTCCAGCGCGGATCAATCTCTGTCGCCACGACCGCTCATCGCATGGAAGAACTGAAAAGAGGGGCTTCCACGGCAAAGTCGTACGGGCTCGATGTTAATGTCCTGAATAACGAGGAAATCAAAGAACTTTGGCCGTTGGTGAACACTGAAGATCTGTTGGGTGGCGTCCACTTGCCGAACGATGGTTCGACAAACCCCATCGATACGACCCAGGCATTGGCCAAGGGTGCTCGTGCTGGTGGTGTGCAGATATTTGAAAACTGTAAAGTCACCAAAATTCTACACGACGGCGAAAAAGCTACGGGCGTTGAGTGTGAGCAAGGCGTTATCGAGGCCAAGTATGTGGCGCTGTGTACCGGCATGTGGTCACGTGAAATTGGCAAATCGATCGGCGTGACAATCCCGCTTCACGCTTGTCAGCACTTCTATATTGTAACCGAGCCTATGGAAGGCCTTTACCGCGATCTTCCTGTACTGAGAGATCCAGATGGCTGCGCCTACTATAAAGAGGACACGGGCAAGTTGTTGCTTGGTGCCTTTGAAGGCAATGCCAAATCTTGGGATGTTGATCCAATTCCTGAGAGCTTTGAATTCACTGCTTTGGATGAAGATTGGGATCATTTCGAGCCCGTCATGATGGCGGCTCTTAACCGTGTGCCAGCCCTTGAACATGCTGGAATTCAACTGTTCTTTAATGGTCCTGAATCCTTCACACCTGATGTTCGTTACTACCTCGGTGAAGCACCAGAGATGAGCAACTTCTTTGTTGGAACTGGTTTCAATTCCATCGGCATTCAGTCCGCTGGTGGTGCGGGTAAAGTCCTGGCTGATTGGATTAAAGACGGTCATCCACCGATTGATCTTTGGGACGTTGATATCCGCCGCGTCATGCCGTTCCAAAAGAACAAGGAATACACCCGTGTGCGTGCAGAGGAGAGCTTGGGCCTTCTCTATGCCGATCACTTCCCATTCCGTCAGGCCGAAACTGGTCGTGGCGTTCGCCGTTCACCGATCCATCATTTGCTTGCAGAAGAGGGGGCCTGTTTTGGTGAAGTCGCTGGCTATGAGCGCCCAAATTGGTTCGCGCCTGAAGGTGTGGAACCCAAATACGATTACAGCTGGGGCCGTCAGAATTGGTTTGAATACTCTGCCGAAGAACACCGCAATGTTCGTGAGAATGTCGGTCTGTTTGATCTTTCATCCTTTGCGGCATTCCTCGTACAGGGACGTGACGCAGAGGCTGTGCTTAACAACATTTCTGCTAACGACATGGCCGTTGAGCCGGGCAAAATCGTCTACACGCAGTGGTGTAATGAGCGCGGCGGCATAGAGGCCGACTTGACGGCAACACGCCTTAGCGAAACTGAGTACATGGTTGTGACCGCAGGCGCAGGCCAAACACGCGATTTGACATGGCTGAAGAAACACACACCAGCCGATGCCCATTGTTTTGCAACCGACATTTCGTCTGGTACAGCGATCTTCGGTCTGATGGGACCAAAGTCTCGTGATCTTCTCCAGCCCTTGGTGGACGTCTCTCTATCTAACGAAGATTTCCCATTCGGCACGAGCCAGGAAATCGACCTGGGATTTGCCCGTGTTCGTGCTTCGCGGATCACTTATGTTGGCGAGCTGGGCTGGGAACTCTATGTTCCTGCTGAATTTGCAGTCGGTGTTTATGAGGTGCTGAGAGAAGCGGGGCAGGCGTTCGGCCTCAAACCCGCTGGCATGCATGCCTTGAACTCTCTTCGCATGGAAAAAGGCTTCCGCCACTTCGGTGATGATATTGCGGAAGAAGATACACCTTATGAGGCTGGCCTTGGATTTGCCGTTAAACTTGGCAAGAACGGCGGCTTCATTGGTCGTGACGCTTTAGTGGAGAAGAAGGCAGAAGGCGTGCTGAAGCGTCGGATGATCCAAATCAAGCTGAAGGATTCTGCTCCGATGCTTTACCATGATGAGCCGATTTACCGCGATGGCATTCAGGTTGGAGAAACAACATCGGCGATGTATGGGCACATGCTTGATGGCGCCGTGGCTCTTGCTTACATCCACAACGAGGAAGGCGTCACCCTCGATTACCTCAAATCAGGTAAGTTCGAAGTCGATGTCGCGGGTGAGCTCTACGAGGCCGAAGTTTCATTGAAACCGATGTGGGATCCCAAATCAGAACGCGTGAAGGCCTGATTGCCAAAAGCTTCTGTCGTTTGGAAAACTCAGACGTAACTTATGTGGGAAAGGGGGCTCTGTTGTTTCTTTCAAACAGAGTCCTAGTCCTGGGAACAGTTCGAGCCTGCGAAGTTGTTGCTTGAGTGCAGCGGTGACGGTTGCCTGTTGAGTAAGATGAAAGACAGCCATTACTTGAGGCCGCTTCTTGGGTTGCGCTTGTGATTAAGTAAAGTGAACAAATGAGTAGTGTATTTCATAGTGTTTTCCACTAGTTCTGTTTTTGTTATTGTTGTCTCAGACTAAAGTCGCTTTGGATTTGGTCAAGTTTTCACAATCGCGTGACTCGGATTTTTCTCTAATACTATTAGATTTGGTAGGGTGTTTAATGGATAGCAGCAGCAAGTTGCGCATGTGGGCGTCGGGTGAACTCCCTTTGCCGAGCATGTTTCAAACAATGAATATCATACCGATTCACGTTGAAGACGGTTTTGCACAGATCACGGCAACGCCCGATGACCAGCATATGAATACGACTGGCAACGTTCACGGCGGATATTTAGCGACGGTTATGGACACCGTAACTGGGTTTGCCGTGAACTCTGCTTTGACGGGCGGATCTAACGCTGTGACCATTGACCTTCAAACAAAAATGTTAAGGTCACCACCACCAAATAAAACCTATTATGCCGAAGGAAAAGTTATTTCGGTGGGCCGCACGATAGCATCTTCCGAAGGTAAGATGTTTGATGACGAAGGCGTTGTCTACGCGTGGGGCTGTGCTACGTTTCGGGTTTTTCGTAAGGACTAAGAGCTAAAGAATCCTGGGTCCAATTTGGAAAGAATTGTCCCTGGACGCGGCTCTAAGGTTCAATAATGTTGTGACTTTCATTGAGCACAGGTTCATCACCGACGAGAACTGTTTTGGGGTTTTGTTTTGAGATCGCCAATACAACCTCAAAATCAAAGAAATAGCGTCGCAAGAATCACAGTTGGACGTTTGAGCGTTCTACTTACATGGACAAGTGTTACTCAACAAAATTCAACGATCAGTCATTAGAGCGAGAGAATGAGGACCAATCAAGGCCCTGTGGTGTCAACGATGATGATCAATTCTGTTGTTGGAATTGGATACGTCTCGGTTTCAAATGAGGCCGAAAAAGCTGAAGATGAAGCAAGCAACGTTGCGGTGAAGCACGCTATAGCGAATTTCATCGAATTCTCCTTTGTATGTTTAAAATGTACGTTTAAGACTTGAACAAAGGTAGTATTGGTAAGATCTGGCAACATGTAAAGGAGTATTTCTCATTTGCCTTGCTATCAATTTTAGGGGGTTGTGAAATGTGGTTGTCGCTATTGTTGGAGACGGTTTTTGTACAGAACGACATTTAGTTGGATCGCTCAAGCTAATGCTCAAGCCGTATCTGGAACAATGATGGCGACTTTGACGATTGAAGATGGGAAACCATGCGCTCAATTTCACAAACACTGTTAGCAACTCAGTTACATCGAACCGGGCGGACAACGGGAACCTACTTTTGCTTGTTCGGCAGGTCTCAATTACGATGTCTATTCCAATCGTGTGACGGCCAATGGCCCCACCAACTGGCGGTTGCAGGGAGTAGCGAAACAGTCGATTGCTCCTTTAATGCTGCGGCGCCTGGCACGTACGCAAACATTGTCGAAGTCTTCATCCAATACAGAGGGGCCTTAGAGGGGCATCAGTCTTTAGCAAACTAATTTGAAAGAGCTTCATGCAATAACCTTGTGTGAAGCTCTTTTCGTTTTGGATTTTTGCAGGAAACCCGTTAACCTAAATTCCAGGAAGGATTGTCGATGGCAATTACAACTCTTGGATATTTGGGTGTTCGTTCTGACCGGCTGGGCGACTGGTCTGACTTTGCTGGCGGTTTTCTCGGCATGCAAAAAGTTGACCAGGCTGGCAAGAACCTTTCCTTCCGAATGGATGATTGGAAACAAAGGTTTGTTGTTTCCGACGAACCAGGCGAAACTCTGGCTTTTATGGGGTGGGAAGTAGATGCGAAAAACGATCTCCAGGTTTATGCAGCCCGCCTAGAGGGAGCCGGCACCGCCGTATCCTTGGGATCCAAAGAACTTTGCGACAGGCGGTTCGTTTCTGAGTTGATCCATTTTGACGATCCTGACGGCAATCGCAACGAGCTTTTTTGGAAGCCTGAAGTGACCAAGGAAGCGTTTGTTCCTGGTCGTGCTATATCGGGGTTTAACACTGGCCCTCTTGGGATGGGGCACGCGGTGCTGCACGTGCAGGATGCAACTGGGCTTTTACCATTTTATCGCGACCTTTTGGATTTCAAGGTCAGCGATTATGGCATGACCCCTTACCCTATGTACTTCTTTCATGTGAACGGCAGGCATCACTCCTTTGCTATGATCGGATCGGGGCAGACAGGGTTTCATCATTTTATGGTGGAATTCTGTAACCTGGATGACGTCGGACAGGGCTATGATCTGGCACTCGAAGCACCGGAAATGATCGCCTATACATTGGGGCGGCACACGAACGACTACGCGACTTCTTTCTACACTAAGACGCCGTCTGATTTCTTTATTGAGAGCGGTTGGGGCGTGAGGGTGATCGACACAGAAACCTGGGAGCCCCATGAGACATTTTGTGGCCCGAGTTTTTGGGGGCATGATCGTCCTTATATGCCCCAAGACACACGGCAAAAGATGAAAGATATGAAGATGGCGGCAGCTGCTGAAGGACAAAGAACGCCACCGATCGTTGATTGTCCTTGGCTTTACAGTGAGCTGACGAAACGGAAATGAAAACTGAATTTGATGTCATAATTGTTGGGCTTGGCCCTGTTGGTGCGACCTTAGCGGCTTTGCTGGACCTTTGTGATGTGTCCGTCCTGGTTTTGGAACGAGAGGCCGACGTTTATCCCTTGCCGAGAGCTGTCCACTTCGATGATGAGGTGATGCGGGTTTTCCAAACAATCGGCATTGCTGACCAAACAGAGGATGTCACAGTCGTTAACAAAGGGATGAGGTTTATTGATACAGATGGCCAAATATTACTGGATTGGCCGCGACCACAGGAAATTGGCCCAAATGGCTGGTATCCGTCCTATCGCTTTAACCAACCGATTTTGGAGCGTTTGCTAAGATCCAAGCTCGACACTTGTTCGTATGTTGATGTGCGGTTGAATTCGGAAGTAACGGATGTAGTCTCTGGAGAAAGTAATGTTCGCTGTAGCTATCGTGATAGAATTACCGGCGCACAACGTACAGCCTGTGCTGCCTACGTTGTCGGTTGCGATGGTGCAAACTCGATCGTTCGAGAAAAGATGGCAGTCGGCTGGGAAGATCTGGGCTTTGAAGAACGCTGGTTGGTTGTTGACGTACTCTTGAATGTAGAGAAACCGGAGCTTGGTGAATTTACTATCCAGCACTGCGATCCGGCACGGCCCTCGACTTTTGCTCATGGTCCTGGGATGCGCCGTCGCTGGGAGTTCACTTTGTTTGAGGAAGAAGATAGTGAGGTGGCCGTCGGTGACGAGTTTGCCCTGCAGCTCCTATCGAAATGGCTGAAACCGGGCGAGGCAGAAATCGAACGCAGAGCCGTTTACACCTTTGGATCGAAGCTCGCACATGACTGGCGGCAAGGTCGAATGCTGGTTGCTGGCGATGCCGCCCATCTCATGCCGCCCTTTATGGGGCAGGGGATGTGTACTGGGATAAGGGATGCTTCTAACCTGGCTTGGAAGCTAGCGGCGGTCATAAAAGGCGAGACAGAAGAACAGCTGCTCAATACCTATAGCAGTGAGCGCCGCCCCCATGCACAAACCTATATTGAGACTGCGATCAAACTTGGGCAACTGATGAATTCATACAGCCGAGACGCAGCAAGTGGCGGCAAAATGGAATCACTTGTGGTGCGACTAGGGCCAGGTTTGGGCGATATGAACGATCCTCATCGTGGGAGGCTGTTCCCGCAACCACGGCTGGATGATGGTCGATTGATGGACGACGTCGTGGGATACCAGTCTGTGACGGTCAGCCTGTCAGGTGACGGCGATCTAGATGCCAATGATCATCCTGAGTTAAAGTTGATTTTGAACGAACGTAGTCTGACCTCTGTTACGATCAGACCAGATCGCTATACGCAGGCAGCAAGTTAATAGGGTCGTTTTGCTTGCGTAAAAGGACTCTCTAACGGGTTTAGCTTTGAATGTGGTCTTAATAGCCTGATGCACAGCCATCCTTGCGTGGTTCGGAGCCACCGGTCAAAACACCGGATTCCCAATTGATCCAAATGCCTTGGCCGCCGCCATGTGGGGTCTTTACTCGGTTGATCGTATTGCCGACTGCCTCAAGTTTCGCAACGACATCTTCGGGAATGCCTTGCTCCACATCGACAGGCCCATCTGGATCGGCAAAAACACGTGGTGTATCGAGTGCCGTTTGCATGTCCATCCCGTAATCCAACATATTGGTCAGCACGTGAGCTTGACCCTGGGGCTGGTAATGGCCGCCCATAACGCCGAAGCACATTTGCGCTTTGTCGTCCTTGGTTACCATTGCAGGAATGATTGTGTGCATTGGGCGTTTGCCGCCTTCAATCTTGTTTGGATGGCTGTCGTCAAGACGGAAAGACATTCCACGGTTATGCAACAAGACACCTGTATCCGTTACATGGCCAGAACCAAAGGGATGGAAGATCGAGTTGATGAAGGAGACAGCATTCCGGTCTTTGTCGACCACTGTGATGTAGACAGTGTCCGCGTTGGTATCCATAACGTCGTCGTACTGTGGACCAAGGGCTTTCTCATCAGAAATACGAGCACGTTGCTCAGCGGCATATTCTTTCGACAACAGACGGTCCAAAGGCACATCGGCGAACTTCGGATCCGCTGTGAAACGATCGCGGTCGCCGTAACCAATGCGAGCAGCTTCGATTTGGTGATGCAGACGCTCAAAGGACAACGGATCTTTATCCTTGTCATCGAAACCATCGAGAATGTTGAGCATTTCCAGCGCAACCATGCCGTGGCCGTTTGGAGGAATTTCGTGAAGTGTGTAACCGCGGTAGTCCGTGCGAATAGTTTCCACATATTCACCTACGGCGTCTGCGAAATCGTCCATTGTGTGAACGCCACCGATGCCTTGCAGGTAAGATACCATGTCTTCTGCGATGTCCCCCTTGTAGAAAGCGTCTCTTCCACCTTCGGCAATGGCACGCAAAGTCTTACCCAGCGCGGGTTGTTTGTGAATTTCACCTTCTTGGTATGAGCGGCCGTCCTTTAGGTAAACATCTGAGGCATTCTTTGTGTTGGACAGAATGTCGACCATTCCTGCCCAATCGAAAGCTACACGTCCATGAACCACGTATCCATTTTCAGCATAATCAATTGCGGAACGGAGCACGCGGTCAAACCCCATCGTACCATGGTCTTTCAACAACTGAGCCCAACCATCGATGGCACCAGGAACCGTGATAGAGTGGGGGCTTTGGTGACCTAGGCTGTCGCCATCTGTTGCCCGGCCTTTCTCAACAGTAATGCCCGCTGGCGCTTTGCCAGAACCATTGAAAGCAACGAGATCCGAACTACCTTGTGGCGCGATGATCGCGAAACAATCGCCGCCAATGCCCGTTGATTGTGGCTCAACCACACACTGGACGGCGCAGGTTGCTATGGCCGCGTCAATGGCGTTGCCACCTTCTTTCAAAATCTCCAGGCCAGCTTGTGTGGCCAAAGGGTGAGATGACGAGACGACACCATTGGTCGCATGAATGGCAGAACGGCCAGGATTGTGGAAATTACGCATAGACTTTAGCTCCTGTAGCGGGCAAATTCGGGCCAATTGAATTGACCCTTGATTAGAGAAAAAGAGATAAGCCGATGGACGCTTTGTGGCAACCTTCAAAAGAGCGAATTGAGAGCACAAATCTTTTTGCACTCAAAAACATGATCAATGATCGTCACGGCCTTAGCCTAGAGAGCTTCGATGAAATTCACGCCCATACAGTGGAGAATTCTGGTCAGTTCTGGTCAGACTTTTGGGATTTCACAGCAATCCGCGCTGAAACCAAAGGCGAAAGGTATCTAATCAACGAAAACCAAATGCCGGGCGCTGAATTTTTCCCTGATGCGAAAATGAATTATGCGGAGAATTTACTTCGCCGCCGCGATGACAAAGTCGCGCTGGTCTTTAGTGCCGAGGGCCAAAAGAAAAGCCGGATGACCTACGGAGAGCTTTATGACGAAGTGTCAAAGCTTCAACAGGTCATGAAAGATTTGGGTGTGGTTGAAGGGGATCGCATAGCCGGTTACCTCCCTAATATGCCACAGTCGATTATCATGCTTTTGGCTGCTTCTTCACTGGGCGCAATTATCTCTACTGCATCGCCGGATTTTGGTGTTCAAGGTGTGCTTGATCGTTTTGGGCAGATAGAACCCAAGTTGCTCTTCACGACTGACGGCTATTGGTACAATGGCAAAGAACAAGACATCAGGGGGAAGGTGGCTGAGGTCGCTGCCGCGATGCCATCCTTTGAGAAAGTTATCGTTGCACCGCTTCTGAGTGACCGGCCGGATCTGTCCAACATTCGTGACGCAGTCGTTTGGTCGGATTTGACTGACCCCGTTGCGGCTAAAGACATCGAGTTTCTCCAGTTGCCGTTCTCTCATCCGCTCTACATTCTGTTTTCTTCAGGAACCACAGGCGTTCCGAAGTGCATTGTTCATCGCGCAGGCGGATCGCTGCTCACTCATTTACGTGAACACATGCTGCATTGTAATTTGAAAGAAGAAGACAGGGTTTTCTTCTTCACGACATGTGGTTGGATGATGTGGAACTGGCTCGTTTCCGGCTTGGCTTACGAGACGACGTTGTTGCTCTTTGATGGTTCACCTTTTGCGAAGCCCGATATCGTTTTTGATTTCCTAGAAGAAGAAAAAGCCACTCATTTCGGCACATCAGGCAAGTACATCGATGCTATATCCAAGCTCGGGTTGGTACCAAAAGACAGCCATGATCTCTCAGCGATCAAGACAATATCATCAACAGGATCTCCACTTGTTCATGAAGGCTTCGACTACGTTTATTCGTCGATCAAAGAAGACGTCTGTTTGGCGTCGGTGTCCGGCGGCACGGATCTCGTTGGTTGTCTGGTTGGTTGCAATCCTTGGGGTGCGGTTTACCGTGGTCAACTAATGGCTCCTTGTCTCGGAATGGATATCCAGGTTTTCAATGACGCCGGCGAAAACGTGGTTGATGAGAAAGGCGATCTTGTCTGCGTTAATCCGTTCCCATCAATGCCAATTGGCTTTTGGAACGACGATGACGGGCAAAAGTACCACAGTGCCTATTACGACAAGTTCCCGAATGTTTGGTGCCATGGCGACTTCATTGAGCGCAGCACAGAGACTGGCGGTTACATCATCTATGGTCGTTCAGACGCGACACTAAACCCAGGCGGTGTTAGAATAGGAACCGCGGAGATCTACCGTCAAGTGGAGCAAATGCCAGAAGTCCTTGAAGGATTGGTTGTTGGGCAGGAATGGGAAGGGGATACGCGTGTTGTGCTCTTCATTCGCATTGCTGACGGAGTGGCCTTGACCGAGGATTTGGAGAAAGCGATTAGAACGAAAATACGAGTAGGTGCCTCGCCAAGGCACGTACCCGCTAAGATCTTGGTTGTAGATGATATCCCTCGCACGAAGTCTGGGAAAATTGTGGAACTTGCGGTTCGTGAAGTCGTCCACAATCGTCCGGTCAAAAACAAAGAGGCGCTGGCTAATCCAGAAGCACTCGAACACTTTGCTAATCGCGAGGAGCTGCAATCATGAGTGAGGCCATTTCGATCATGCCAGAGGTTGATGAGGCCGATCTGGATGAGGATATTCAAACGGTTTACGCTAAATGTCGCCACAAACTAGGTCTCGTGCCCAATGTTATGAAGGTGATGGCCTACCATCCGGCTAAGCTTCGGAACTTCATGTTGACCTATAACGAACTGATGCTGGGTGAGTCTCCTTTATCAAAGCTCGAGCGAGAAATGATCGCTGTTGTTGTGTCCAGCCAAAACGATTGTGAGTATTGTCTGGCCTCTCATGGCGCGGCTGTGCGTTTGCTTTCCGGTAATCCGGAGTTGGATGGCCAGTTGGCTGAAGATCACCGCCGACTGGATTTAACAGAACGCGAGTGGGCCATGTTGGACTATGCTCTTAAACTGACCGCCGAACCGCAAAACTTCGGCCACGAAGACCGTGACCGCCTCAAAATCGCTGGCTTCAGTGATGCTGAAATCTTCGACATTAATGACGTGGTTGCCTTCTTTAATTATTCCAACCGGATGGCACACGGCCTCGATATGAAGCCGAACCCCGAGTATGCAACAATGGGACGCAAGTAATGACTGAACTTGTACTAAGCTCGACGAACGACGACGGTGTCTGTCAGTTGGTCATGAACCGACCTGAAGCCTACAACGCTTTGTCACGCCCGTTGATGTCCGCTTTGATTGCGGCGTTGGAGACAGCAGGCGACAATGAAGCCTGTAAGGTCATTGTGATATCGGGTGCCGGCAAAGGCTTTTGCGCCGGTCATGATTTGAAGGAAGTCCGTGGACTGAATGACGTTGATGAGAAGCGTGCTTTGTTTGCGCTTTGCTCTCACCTTATGTTGACGATACAATCTTTGTCCAAGCCTGTTATCGCTCAGATCCACGGCATAGCTACGGCGGCGGGATGTCAACTGGCGGCCACTTGTGACTTGGCCGTAGCAGCAGAAGGAACGAAATTCGCAACACCAGGGGTGAACATCGGCTTGTTCTGTTCTACGCCGATGGTTGCACTCAGCCGTGCGGTGCCTAACAAACAATCCATGGAAATGTTGCTGACAGGTGAGATGCAATCTGCTGAACGCGCCGTCGAAATTGGCTTGATTAACCGTGTTGTCTCAGCGGATAGTTTAGAGACTGAAACTGTGGCCTGGGCAGCGAAGGTTGCTTCGAAATCCCCGTTGGTCCTGAAGATCGGCAAGGAAGCCTTCTATCGGCAGAAGCAAATGAGCACGGCTGAGGCTTACGATTATTGCAGTGAAGTCATGACGCAGAATTTGTTGGCCAAGGATGCAGAGGAAGGAATCTCTGCTTTCATAGAAAAGCGTTCTCCCGTTTGGACCGGTGAGTAAGTTTAGTCCTTTTGTTCCAATTGCTTGGCCCAATCTTCGGCCCAGCAATCGAGGTCAATGAACCTTTGGGTTAACTCTTCACCTTTGGTGGTCAATGAGAAGCCATCGGAACCAAGTTCGACGAACGCGAGCTCTCTTAGGTTTTTGAGCCTTGCATTGAGCGACGTCGGCGAAACCGCATCGCACTTTTCTCTCAGGGCCCTGAAAGTGATAGGCCGGTCACTTTGATAGAGTTCCCACAAAATTCTAAGGGTCCATTTTTGTCCTAACACGTCCAATAATACCATAATTGGACGTCCGCTGGTCGAGCCTCTTGACTGTTGCCCTGGTTGTTTGGTCATCAATTTCGCATGTGTGCTACAAAAAGTGTAGCAATCTTGTTTGTTTGTGTTACACTATTTGTAGCAAGCCGGAGGTTCCATGTCCAATTTTCTGAAGCCCTTGAACGAGCCATTTTCTGACGACGTCGCTCAAAAGCTTAGCGTTTACCCAAGAATTCAAGGTCAACTCTTGGCCCTCTTTCGGACTTTCGCCAATAGCGCTCGCTTTCTGGACAAGGGTGTTCCTAATCTTTTGGACCCAGACAGCCCATTGCCTTTGAAAATGAGAGAAATCGTGATTTTGCGAACCTGTTTTCGCCAGAATTGTGAGTACGAGTGGGGTGTGCATGCTGCAGTGTTTGGCGAAGCGGCTGACTTGACGGCTCAACGCCTCAACGACACCTGTTCCCCTGCACCAGACAAGATCCTTTGGAGCCAAGAGGAGCTCACGCTCATCGAAATCGTCGATCAGCTTTGCTCCAAAGGAGATATAAGCCCCAGGGAGCAGAAGTTACTCGCCAAGTATTGGTCACCAGAGCAACAGCTCGAGATTTTCGCGCTGTGCGGCACCTATCATACGGTTAGTTTTGTCGCGAATGTCGCTGAGTTGGAAACTGAAGCATTCGCTAACCGCTTCCCCGAAGCGGAGCGTTCAGGCACTTAGATTCTGTCGCATAGACTTTGCCTGTCCTAACCACTATCATGCGTGCAGAGGTCAATTTATCTGAGTGAGTGGTCATGCGGTTTGTTTTAGGTGCTTTGTTTGCATCAATGTTGGTTAGTGCATCGTTTGCTAGTGGCACAAAAGTGTACGACAGCGAAATCCCAGGGGTTGCTCTGGCTGGGACGATTTTCATCTCCGGTGCCTGGACGAGGCAATCGCCTCCTGGTGTAACCGTTGGTTCTGCCTATTTCCGAATCAAGAACAATGGTGATGTTGCGGAAAGGCTTTTGGGCGGTGAAGTCGACTTCGCTGACCGAGTAGAAGTTCACAAGATGGAAATGAAAGACGGTGTCATGTCCATGTTTGAATTGGAAGATGGGCTAACGATCCAACCCGGCGAAACAATTTCGTTTGAACCAGGTGGCTATCACCTGATGATCATGGGCTTGGAAGAACAGCCGATGGCAGGTGACATTGTCCCGATGACGCTGGACTTTTCTGAAGCTGGCTTAGTGGATCTTCTTCTGCCTGTGGCCCCAATAGGTGCTAAGGAATTTAGTCAGTAATGAAAGAAGTTAGGATTGTTCTTTGGGCGCTGGTTCTGATTGCCTTGGTTGGCGGTGGTGTTGTTCTTTGGCAGAAGAACAGAGGTGACGGCAGCTTGGTCTCGATTGGCGGCGCTTTCACCCTGACGGATACAAAAGGAGAGCGGTTTACCGAGGCAGACTTAAAGGGAAAACCCTATGCCATGTTCTTCGGTTTCACCCATTGTCCCGACGTTTGTCCTACAACGCTGTGGGAAATGACAACCCATCTCAAAGCGCTGGGTGACGACGGTGATAGGTTGAACATGGTCTTTGTTGGCGTTGATCATGAAAGAGATACGCCGGAACATTTGGGCACTTATCTTTCTGCCTTTGATGATCGAATTATTGGTCTTTCAGGAACGGAGGAACAAATAGCTCGAATGGCAAAAACCTACCGAATTTTCTTTGAAAGAGTCGAAGATGCGTCTGGCGATATTCTCTACAATCACAGTGCTCAAGTTTTGCTGTTCAAAGCTAACGGTCAGTTTAAGTCTACAATCGCTTACGAAGAGCGTGCGGAAACAGCGTTTGAGAAACTAAAGCTCCTCGTGGATTAGAAAAGACGGACGATAGAGAGTTATCCCTGTCGCCAAGGCAAACCTGCGTGTTTCCAGCCATTGACGGTACTACGGTGACCGGAGGGGCCTATGTCGCCCTCAAAACCGTCAGAAACGTTGTAACAGGTTGGAAAGCCAGAGGCGGTCAACAATGAAGCCGCCGCTGCGGACCGTTGCCCAGACCGGCACAGTAGATAGAGGGTTTGGTCTTCTGTTATGCCCTTGGCTTTCACTTCGGCAACAAAGTTTTCGTTTCTGGCACCGGTGGGAAAGCTTGTCCATTGAACGAGATGAAGGTTTTCGATGGCCGGAAGGCCGACAAAATTCCACTCTGCATTTGTGCGGACGTCGATGACGACGGCATTCGGATCGCTGGCAATGGCGTCGTAGGTCTCTTGTGAAGTGAGGTCGCCTTTATACGTCATTAGATTTGCCTCCCTTGGCTAACTAAGTTTTGGAAGTTCCGGCTCGTTCAATGTCAGCAATCAAATCGTCCGGCGCTTCCAACCCAATAGACAGCCTCAATAGATTGTCTGTAATGCCACAAATCTCTCTATCTTCGCCGGTTAGGGTGCGATGAGTGGTGGTGGCAGGGTGGGTCGCCAAAGTTTTAGAATCGCCGAGATTGTTGGAAATTTTGATGATTTGCAGATTGTTCAAGAATTTGAATGCCTCTGCTTTTCCGCCCTTAACGCGCAACGTCAGAAGTGAGCCCCCGGATTTCATCTGGGACTGAGCTAATGAAAATTGAGGGTGGGAGGATAAACCAGGATAAGAGACCTTTTCTGTAAAAGGCATAGCCTCCAGCGCAGTAGCGATCTTAGCCGTTGTGGACGACATACGATCGACGCGCAGATCTAATGTTTCCAGAGATTTGGCCAGAACCCATGCATTGAACGGGCTCATGGCTGGCCCGGCATGACGCACAAAGGGTTGGAGTTTTTCTTTGAAAAAGTCGTTTGAACAGAGAACAGCACCGCCAAGGCAACGCCCCTGACCGTCAATGTGCTTGGTCGCGGAATAGACGACAACGTCGGCTCCGAGGTTTTTTGCATTCTGTACTGCAGGGGAAGCAAAGGCGTTATCAACAACAAAACAAGCATCCGCCTGCTTTGCCAACCGAGCAACGCCGGCGATGTCGACTAAAGCGAGTGTCGGGTTGGCTGGGCTTTCACAGAAGAACAATGCCGTGTTGGGGCGAATGGCTGCTTCCCAGGCGGCCAGATCAGCGCCATCAACTAAGGTGAACTCGACACCGAACCTCGGCAAGATCGATGTGATCACCTGTAAGCAAGATCCAAAGAGAACCTGTGACGCAACGACGTGATCGCCAGCCTTTAGTTGGCAAGTGAGGGCGGAGTAAACCGCTGCCATACCGCTGGCTGTGGCAAAGCAAGTCTCCGTGCCTTCCAACTCAGCCATCCGTTGTTCAAACAGACCGACCGTGGGATTGCCATAGCGCGAATAGATGAAGCCGTCGTCTTCGCCCTTGAAACGCGCTTCAGCTTGTTCAGCACTCTCATAAACAAAACCCGAGGTCAGATAGAGCGCCTCCGCTGTCTCGCCGAATTGGGAGCGTTCTAGTCCACCGTGGATTAATGCTGTTTCAGCAGCCAATTTTCTTTCGCTCATTCCACGAAGGCTTTCTCGTATACAAACTGACCCGGTCTGGAAATTGAGCCTTCTTCAAAGTTTTTAGAAAGGCAAAGTCCTTTAATGTCATTGATCATGCCCATAGACCCGCAAACCATGACGCGGTCTGTTTCTGGGTTGAGATCAGGCAAGCCTACAGCGTCAGCCAAGGTGCCATCAGCGATAAGATCAGTTATTCTTCCCTGGTAGGGATAATCTTCCCGAGTGACAGATGTGAAGTGTTTCAGCTTATCGCCAATGATTTCTTTAAGGACCTCATCGCTCATCGTTGCCTGCATCAGGTCTTTACCGTAGTTCAGCTCCTTCACTGTGCGGCAAGTGTGGGTGAGCACGACATTGTCATAGCGCTCAAAGGTTTCAGGATCGCGGATGATTGAAGCAAAGGGTGCTAGGCCTGTGCCTGTGGAAAGCAAATACAAGTTTTTCGCTGGAGTAAGCGCATCCAGAACAAGTGTACCCGTTGACTTGCGCCCAAGGACGATTCTATCGCCAGGCTGAATGGCTTGCAGTTTTGATGTCAGTGGACCGTCAGGCACCTTGATGGAGAAGAACTCCAGCTTCTCGTCCCAACTGGGGCTCGCGATCGAATAGGCGCGGAGCAGGGGTTTTCCACCATCTTGCTCAAGGCCTAGCATGGTGAATTCGCCGGATCGAAAGCGGAAAGAGTCTGGTCTTGTGATCTCAAAAGAAAACAAATTCTCGGTGTAATGGTTAGCGGCTAAAACAGTTTCTTGAAACATGAGTTTTCTTTATTCGTTGGTCGCAATGGATTGAGCCAAGGCTCGTTCTTGCCAGATTGAAGGAATGTTGGAGTGGACCTTACCTTCCACATAGGTTTTGTCGACGGACATTTCCACCGCTGTTTGCCAGGCTGATGCGCTTTGTCTCACAACAAGTTCCTCGGACAGCAAGATTTCGTCGAAACCCGTTTGAAAACAAAGCCTTGCGTGGTCAGGAGTCAGTCCGCCGCTGGCTATAAGCTTCAACTCAGGGGCAAATTGCTTAAGGCGCTTGGCAAAAGAAAAACCACGCCCATCGTGGGGGCCAGAGAAGGAGATAATCACCGACTGTCCAGTTTGCGCGATGTGCTCAAGATCGCCATCAAAACTCTCAGGCGTCACACGATTAGCAGTGATCAATTCCGAAGAATCAATCGGTAGCCAAGAGCCATCTTTTTTAAGCAGCCACATAAACCGCCTCCCTGAATGCTGCTTTACCGAGCCGCCGGTAGGTTTGATTGAAGCTTTCGCCTTCTTGCTTTGAGCCGATGTAAAAATCTAAAATACGGTCTATGGCGCCTGGTATCTCCGACTGAGCAAAGCCTGGCCCAAGAATTCCTCCGACGGATGCATTGTCATTGGAGCTGCCGCCGAGGGTGATTTGATAGCTTTCCGTTTCAGCTCGGTTCAGGCCTAGAATACCGATGGATGCCGCGTGATGATGACCACAGGCATTGATACAGCCCGAAATGTTGAGCGTTAGACCTGAGAGATCGTCTCGTTTCTCCCTTTCCCGCAACTGGGTGCTGAGTTCCTGTGCAACTGGAATAGAGCGGGCGGTGGCCAGTGCGCAATAGTCGAGACCAGGGCAAGCGATGATATCACTCAGTTGTCCAATGTTGTCCTCGGCTAATCCTTGTTTTACCAGCGCCTCATGTAGTGCCGCGAAATCTTTTGCAGCGACAGATGGTAGAACGATGTTTTGCCGATGCGTGACGCGCAACTCGCCCTGTGAGTAGCGATCCGCCAAATCGGCCAAAGCATACATTTGCTCAGCCGTCGCATCGCCGGGAATGCCGCCTTTCGGCTTTAGCGAGATAGAAACCACTCCGTAGCCAGGCACTTTATGGCTCGTGACGTTCTGCTTTATCCAACTGGCCAATGCAGGAGGGTTATCGCCGTTCGAGGCAGATGGTAGGGGTGTGAGATCAGATTGCTCAAAGTCTTTGGCAATACGGTGGTATTCTGCGACCGCTGGTTCAAAAGGCTCCAAGGATTGCAGTGCTAAATCCTCCTCCACATCGCGTCGGTAATTCTCGAGGCCATATTCAGCGACAAGGATTTTGATCCTGGCTTTGTATTTATTGTCCCGGCGACCATGAAGGTTGTAGACGCGCAGCATTGAGTCCAGCTTTGGGAGCAGCTCAGAAAGGGGGACATTGTCCTCGAACAGAACGGCGATCCGAGGCGTGCGGCCTTGACCACCACCGACCCAAATCTCATAGGCGGGATTGTCATCAACGCCTGGCTTAACCTTCAAGCCGATATCGTGGAATTTGAGCGCTGTTCTGTCTTCGGCGGCTCCAGTCACTGCGAACTTGAATTTACGCGGCAGGTAGGCGAATTCGGGATGCAGCGAGGACCATTGGCGCAACAATTCAGCCGTGGGTCTCGGGTCGATCCATTCATCGCCAGCAACACCTGCAAAAGGATCAGAGGTTACGTTACGGATGCAATTGCCAGAGGTTTGGATGGCGTGCATCTGCACCTCTGCCAAGTGATCCAGCATGTCGGGTATATCTATCAGCTTGGGCCAATTGTACTGAATGTTCTGACGTGTCGTGAAATGACCATAGCCACGGTCATACTTCTCAGCCAGGAAAGCAAGCTTGCGCATTTGGTCCGCCGACAGCGTGCCATAAGGGATCGCCACGCGCAGCATGTAAGCGTGAAGCTGGAGATAGACGCCGTTCATCAAGCGCATAGGCTTGAACTCATCTTCGCTCAGCTTACCCGTAATACGGCGTTCGACCTGGTCACGGAACTCTCGTGATCGCGCTTCAACAAAGGCTTGGTCATGACTGTCGTAGTTGTACATGCCGATCTGTCCTAGGCTGCGAGATCGTGAGAAAAAGAGGGAGCACCGTAGGCGATGGATGGACCCTTCACCCGACGGCGTTCTCTCAATTCCACGGGAGTGATGGCGGCGGCGTTTTGCTGGACCGGTGTCAGGTATGCGCCAACGACTTCGTTAGCACGCTCGGACGAAGTGCCGATCTCGGCAAATGCTTCTGTCTCATCGTTGGAGATTAGTGATGCTTTCGCGAGAGTGTCCGTCCAGCTGTTTTCTCTTGACCAGAAGACGACGTCGCCAGTGGTTAGTTCGTTTGCGGTTAAGATGTATGAGAGGTCAGATTTGATTTTCTTAGCCATGATTACGCGGCTTCCTTGTGAATAAGGGGTGAAGGGGAGGTAATTGGGGTAACTGAGGCGGTCGCAACGCCAGGAATGACCTGTGCCGCTATACCTCGATCCAACAGAAGGCTCAGTTCGTCCAAATGGCTGGAGTGACGTGAACCACGGACTGAAACCACTTGTTGGCCGGATGAGGCCTGTTCCAAGGTCAAAGCAGTACGGTCGTAGGCAGGAGCAAGAATGAGAGTGGCCTCGCGACGACACAGCTCTAAAACTGTGCCGGGCGTTTCCGTGTCGTACAAAACCACATCTGCTTGATCCAAAGCCTTGCGGGCTTTGAGAGTTAACAATTCTGGGTCGCTATTGCTGGCAGAAATGAAAGATACGAAACCGTTTTCTGGCTCTGAATGCTCACCTTCGATGTCCTGTGCCAGTTCGATCAAAGCGCTGGTTGAAGTGGTTTGCTGGCGGCGAGCGCCCTCGAATAATTTGTTCCAGAAGGTTCTTCTCGCTCTACCCGGCGCGATATGTTTGGCCGCCCAAGGTCTGAGCTTATTGGCCGCTGTCGCGATCAGGCCCAGCCCGGGTTCCAACAGGCTTTCAACAGAGGCCTTGATTTGGCGCGACAATACCGGGGCGGTTCCCTCTGTGCCGATGGCAACGATGACAGGATCACGGTCGACGATAGCAGGGGTTGAGAAATCGCTGACACTTGGTTGATCGACAGCACAAACAATGACGCCAGCGGCCCGGCAGCTGTCGGCTAGCGCGCGGTCAAGCCGTTGATCACCGGTGGCTGCAAAAGCGAAAGCAGTATTTTCAGGCAGAGCGAAATTGGTCGGCTCTGATTTGACCCAGGTCGCATGGCCAAGCTCTAAAACATCTCTATCCAAGTGTTCAGCGACGACCAGCACGTTGGCACAAGTCTTGAGAACCAACCGGAGCTTCGCCGCAGCGTCAGCCCCACCGCCAAAAACGATGATGGTCTTGTCTTCTACGCTCAGAAAGATCGGAAAGGCTTTCACAGTCAGGACCCCATGAATTGTGTTTCTCTATTCCTTGACTAAATGGATAATTTCCCACTATTTTGCAATATGCGGGAAATAATAAGCACTAAGTGGCAATAAGCAGCTGAAATTCTGTTGTTCTGTTCTGGTTTTTACGTCTTATGGAGGAAAAAATAGTTGGTTGATGATCTGGATCGGAAAATTTTACGCGTCATACAGCGTGATAACTCCCTCGCATTGGAAGAAATCGCCGAAAAAGTAGGCTCTTCGAAGTCCCCAGTGTGGAACCGCATCAAAAAATTGAAAGCCAACGGCATCATTGCCAAAGAAGTTGCCTTGTTAGATGCCGACCAACTCGGCCTGACCGACACCTTCTTCGTCGCCATTCGCACCGATCAACATTCCGCAGAATGGTCCAAAGCCTTCGCGGAAACATTGGCCGACATGGACGAAATCCAGGAAGCCCACCGCCTAACCGGAGAAATCGACTACATTTTGAAGGTCAGAGTAGGCAACACCCGAGAATTCGACGCCTTCTACAAACGCTTCATCGGACGCATCAACCTGTTCAATGTGACGTCAAGCTTGTCGATGGAGACAATGAAGGAGACGACGGCGTTGAAGATTTGAGGGCGGGGGAAGGGCGTTGTTGAGAACTGGCTGAGTAAGCTTGCGATAACCGATCAGGTAACACCTTACGAACAGTTCTTGTTCCAAAGTCCGAACTATGTACTTATTTGGGTAGCCACCCGGTAGTTCTTACTTCCGCTTTTGGAAATAAGCGGAAGTTAATCATTTATAGAACGCACAGGTTTTCATCTTTTTATGCAGCTATTTGTTAGTGTAGAATTTAATCTCTATTCCTATAACAATCTTTACAGGTAGCGGCTAGTGACCTCAACAAATCAATCTGAAGAAGATATGACGCTTCGACATGCTTTCAAAATCTTACGGAAGTGGTGTGCAGAAGAGACAAACGCATCGATGAAACGGGAAGCCGTCAAATTCATATCTCCGTTAATATGAATTAGTTCCGACTTAATCTGACATAGTAGTCCTTCCAGCTAGCTGGAAGGACTACGTTCGGCTCTTGAAGGAGCCAGCCGTTTCCGGTTTTGATGTAGGTGCAAACCAAAAACATCAAACAAAGGAAACTACGAT
>CAJQQZ010000084.1 GCA_905480575.1 uncultured Alphaproteobacteria bacterium
CAGCAGCTTCTTTAACTCTTCAATATCCAGATCATCAATAGGAGCAAGCAATTGTGTCATCAACGAAGAGACTCGCACAATTCGTGCCCCTTGTGAATCTCTCTACGGAAAAAAATTACCCGGACTTTTGCCGATGTTACAGAACCCTGGACCAAACTTTGGAGCAAAAGGCCTCCGTGGATATGGAAACAGCGGCAGAGGTTCGCGAAGCCATGGCGGCGATTGGCATTGAAGTCAGAGATATTGTTTTGAAGGACATTATCCTACCCGGAGAGATGAGGGAGATCTTGAACCAAGTTGTCTCTGCTCAAAAGGAGGCTGAAGCCAACATTATCAGGCGCCGCGAAGAAACCAACGCAACCCGTTCTTTGCTGAACACAGCTAAAGTCATGGCGGAAAACCCTGTCATGTTGAGGCTGAAAGAATTGGAAGCGTTGGAGACCATTGCAGGGCGGGTTGAACGCCTGACCATCAACAACGGTACAGCAGGTTTGCTGAACGACGTGGCAAAACTGCAGTAGGCCGAACTGGTTTACTGTAGGGGGAGGGGATCGCACGGTTCATAGTGGTCTCCTCCTCAATTTATCTTGGATACTTGGCCGTTACAAAGTCTAGTCGTACCCATGGCATTTGATCGTGCCTTTAGCGACATGGACCCCAAAGCCACTTCTGACTTTGAGGTTGGTTTTGCTGCCTCCACTGTAACCCCAGTGGCAAAGCCTTGAGGCGGTTTCATCAAAGGCTTCTTCCACGGATTCAAACGAGCCACCCTTGGCACCTTGTACTCTTATCTTGAAAACACCTAGAGCCAGCTTCTCTACGGCAATTTCTGGATCTGGTGAGAGGTCGAATGTTGTTTCGCTGGATCCACCGCCAACGTCGAACCGGTAGGGCAACATGCAAGACGAGAGCAACAAGACAAGGGTTATAGAAATGGGCAGAGAAAACTTCATCTCGAATCCTGATAAATCTGTATTGCTGATATTTTAGAGGCGAACTAGGGCTTGAAAATGGCAGGGTTGGGGCGATTCTAGTCTTCAGAACATTGCGCGATTTCACTCAATGTCACCGGTTTAATGGGCGAGCGAATGCGGTAAGCGCCAGTTTCTTGCTGTGAGCTTTTGTTTTCTTCAGCCAAGATTTCAGTAACAGTTAGGCCGCAGTAACGCCCCTGACAAGGTCCCATGCCTGAACGCCCAAAGGCCTTTGTTTGATTGGGGCCGAGGCATCCAATAGTGGCATACTCGCGGATTTTTCCAGCCGTTACCTCTTCGCACCGACAGACGGTGGCGCCATTTGCTGGCGTAAGTATCTCTTTTGGCGGTTGATAAAGACGATCCAGGAAGGAGCGAACGGCGCGCTCCTTTTTGATGATTTTTTGCTGCTTGAACACGTCTGCGGGATCGACGTTAAACCCGAGCGATGCAGCGACAAAAGAACCGGCGCTTCGCCCTTCAAGCACGGCGACTTGCGCGCCAGCAATGGCACGTCCGTCACCAATGATCGAGTAGTTTGAATTTGTGGTCAAGCCAACGCCGTTGGTAAAGGGATGGAAGCAAGCTTGTCTTTTGTTCCAACGATGTTGGACGCGCAGTGATCGTGTGATTTGGGTGTTTGGTACGACACCTTGATGAAGCAGCAGCGTTTCACATTCAAGGCGAAGACGTTCTTCCTTATGATCAAAACTCAGGGCCTCGACCTGTTTGCTGCCTTCAGCACGGAAACCTTTGGCTGCTTTGTAACGGGGGATGCCTGCCTTTTTGATCTCCCGCATCATGAGAAAACCTTTGGCAAGCATCTTCCAAGCTGAAAACCGCAAAGGGAAGAACCGCATTGCCGCTAAAGCATCCTTGAAGGTCTGTGTCTCTACGAGAGCTTTGGGCGGTGAACCCGCGCGTATCAGCTGAGTTGCCAACAAGTACAGAAGAGGACCAGAACCGGCCAGAACGGCATTGTCTGGAACGACACCGGAAGACTTCAGCAGGATCTGTGCTGCACCCGCGGTCATCACACCAGGAAGCGTCCATCCGGGGATTGGAACCGGGCGTTCTAGTGCGCCAGTAGCTAAGAGAATATGGCTCCCTTTGGCCTGGGTAACCTCGCCTTCAACGGAGTAAATCAGGCTACCACTTTCATCAAACTGCCACACAGTGGCCAGGGGTTGGTAGGTGACGCTGGATTGACTGAATGCTTTGGTGATCGCAAGACCTTCGGTGTAGCTGGACCCTAAAATTTTCGCGCGGGCTTCTGGTGCAGATAGAATTCCACGGTAAATTTGACCGCCGGGTGAAGGCTGCTCATCAAGCAGCAACACCGAGGCTCCAACTTCTGCGGCGGCTGTGGCCGCTGACATGCCAGCAGGGCCAGCACCGACCACGATGATGTCGTAGGTTTTCTGGTTCTCGTCAGACATCTTCGTTACCTCCAATGTCCAGGATCGAATTTACAACCAACCCTTCCGAAACTTGAACCATGCAAGCTTGCCGAGAAATACCATCAATCTCAACCAAGCACTCAAAGCAGGCACCCATCATGCAATAAGGTGCGCGCGGTTGTTTTGAAACCGGATTAACGCGAAGGCTTGTTTTGCCAGCGATGAGTAAGGCAGCGGCCAAGTTCTCATTTTCAATGGCCTCGATGTCCTGGTCGTCATAAGTAAAACGCACTTTCTTTCCCGCTTCATCCAATCGTCTAAACATCAAAACGATCCTCGCTGAATGGGGTTAGATCCGGCGCGTTCGCTTGACCTTCCATCCATTGTGGGAGAAGTCGCGCGTGAGCCGCTGACAATGTAATGCCGGAATGGCACGTAACCAAAAATGCGCCGGGGCAGGTCAATGATTCCTGATAGATAGGCAGGCCATCTGGGGACATGATCCGCAATGCACTCCAGCTGCGCACAGTTTTCACGTTGGCGAGCGCGGGGTACACGCGTATGGCGTCTTTCGCTAATTTCGCCAGTGCCCCGGGTGTCTCGCGGTCATCCAAACCAACCTCTTCAGCCGACGCGCCGATCTGAACGCCGCCTTCGTCAACTTGGCGCAAAGTGTCAGATGGGCGGTTCATCAGCTTTGGCAACTTTTCAGTTATCATCACCTGACCACGTTGAGGGCGGATAGGGGCTTTGAAGCCTAACAGCGGCCCTAGTGTCATAGCGCCTAATCCGGCAGACAAGATAACCTTCTGGCTCAGATGATGATTCGACTTGCCATAGGTCAATTGAAAACCATCCGGTTGTTGCACGACGTTCGTGACAGTAACCTTGGGTACGAACCTAGCACCTTTACGCCTGACTTCAGAGGCTAAAGCTTGGAACAATCGTAAGGAATTTACGTGACCGTCCTCTGGATGATAGACGGCTCCGGCGATGTCGGTGCCGACGTTCGGCTCTTCTCGTCTCAATTCGTTTGGACGCAAGGCTTCGAAGGGGTAGTTGCCGCCTAGTTGTTCTTTGAGCCAAGTGTAGTCTTTGATTTCTTGCTCAAGTGCTTCGTCGGTTAGATGGTACCCATAACCACCGTCTTGTTGCAGTGCCAGACTTTGCCCGGTCGCCTCTTCCAATTCCGCTGCGTAATCGCCCCAAAGTGCGGCTGATCCCCTGGACCAACGCGCATAAGCGGGTTGTTTCAATCCCTTGCCCTGGACCCAGACAAGGCCAAAATTTCCTCTGGAAGCACGGAAGGCCAAATCGCCCTCGTCAAAGATTATAACTCTTTTCCCGAGATCGAGCAGACCATAGGCGAGTGATAAACCAACGATACCACCACCGACAATTGCGTATTCTGATTCCATGGACTGAAGACTAGATCAGATCGGTGTCCAGAGCTACGTCTAAAGAAAAATTCGTTCCAAACCGAGGAGATGGACCGTCAGTGGCTTCACCTGTTTTTCGACTGTGGGATTGCAAGCTGGAACCGGGCCAGCCAAGCCTTTTGCCCTGGCTTCAAGGATCAAATCGATTAGTGCTGGCTTTGAAATATAATCGGCGAATGCCTGGCTGATTTTCGTGAGCTGTTTTCGCTGAGTTTCAACTTCTTCGGCATCGACGAACTTACAACGCGCTGCGATACCGGTCAGGCCCGAAGTCAAATACAATTGGTTGAATGTATGTGTGAGCCAACCCTGCGTGTCTTTCGCTCTTTCAGGGTCGAGCTCTAGATGCAGGCCTCGAGATACATCAAGTGACGCAGCGACCATGTTTCCAGCTGCATCTCCATCACAGCCCATTTTTTCTGATTCCAGCTGAGCAGCCTTTTGGATCTGAAAGATCAACGGCTGTTGAAGGGATCGCTGCAACAATTGGTTTACCTGCCCAACCCGCCATTCGAATTCACCTCTTTCCGGCAACTGTAATGTGCGACACCGCTGTTCCAACCACCAGCTGCCAGCAACCATGGCAAAGCCGTCGAGTTGGTGACCGGGTGAGGAAGGCTTCTTCTCTTCTGCCAAAGCGGAGCCGGAAGAGCCTATAGCAAAAGCCAAGCACAACAGACCTGCCATGATTGATTTGAAGGGGGAGAACTTGATGAGCATTGTCGTTCCTGTTTCTTTTTTTGACGATCGAATGGAATCTAGAAGAAAGGCTGGCTTTCTTATCCGTCCCACTTATCTGGATTGTTTAAGAAGTCTCGAACAATCGCCGCGCCCTTTTCATCAACATAACCCTTTTGTTCGGCCAGTTCGATGACATCCCACCAAGTTGTTAAACCGTGGAGTGTGACACCTTCATCGTTCAGTAACTTAATGCCCTCTGGAAAGATCCCATAGTGGAAGACAACAAAAGTGTGATCGCATTGAGCACCTGCGGTTCGAATAGCATTGACGAAGTTGAGCTTCGAGCCGCCGTCAGTAGCCAGATCCTCAACCAGCAACACGCGGTCACCTTCTTTAATAACGCCCTCAATCTGGGCATTACGGCCAAACCCTTTTGGTTTCTTCCGGATGTAGGCCATTGGCAGTCCCATGCGTTCTGCAATGAAGGCTGCAAAAGGAATACCAGCAGTCTCTCCACCGGCAACAACATCAAAGGCTTCATGACCGACGTTGTTGTAGAGGGCTTCAACGCCCATATCCATCAGCCTTGCTCTTGCTCTAGGAAAGCCAATGATTTTGCGACAATCCACATAAACCGGGCTCTTGCGACCGGACGTAAAGGTGAATGGCTCTTCAGGTCGAATGAGAACGGCTTCGATCTCGAGGAGAATAGAGGCAGCAATTTGGGCGGTGGTTTTGTTGTCTGACATAAAACTGGGGAGTCCTTTTCGATTCTGCCATCTTCTAAACTGCTGCACTATCGAATTCAATCCTGAGAGGCCGTGATTTGAGTTTAGAGCAGGTGACAGATTAATATCTTCATGCCATTCTATCGAAAATTAAGGCAAACCTTGAGTCTATGCTTCATTCTCTCACCTTTCCACATCTTCTTGCTATTGCCGTTTTGCTTATCTCTTGGGTGAGCTACGGCTTCGTGTTGGGGAAGTTCGCTAAGGGTACATTAAGTTCAAAACTATCGTTCGTACGCTTGCGGTGGGTGATAGCCTCCGCAGGGAGAGTTCAAAAGCCCTTCGACGGTATGTTGCTAGGACATATTATTAACTCAGTGGCTTTCTTTGGATCTGCAACTCTTTTGGTCTTGGCGGGCGTGATTGGCCTCTTTGCTTCGATGGGCACAATCCATGCGGTGGTTCAAAGCCTGCCTTTCGCGGCTCAAATGACAGCAGAAATTTTTGCCATTAATCTATTGGTCATTGGTTTTCTTCTAACGGTCAGCTTTTTCCTTTTTACCTATTCATTGAGGAAGTTTGTTTACCTCGTGGCCATCATGGGGGCCCTGCCAACAGATGATAACCATCCCCGTCAGCAAGCGTTGTTTGTCGCGGCATCCACGGTACTCTCAGAAGCCATCAAATCCTTCAACTCTGGGATCAGGGGGTACTACTACGCTATTCCCGCTTTGTTTCTCTTTGTCAGTCCCGCGGCCTCCATCGCCGCTACCGGTTTGATTTCTTTTATGCTTTATTATCGCCAAACCAGAACCAAAACAGCCAAAGCAATTGAAGACTTTGTCGAAGCTTTGGGCGTAGAGGATTTAGACACGTGACTTCTTCAAATTGGCCGTCGAACCAGCCGGATTGGCAAACTCGTTTTGCGGAGAGTGATAAGGCCGCGGGCATTGAAATCACCGAAGATTTTGAACCCTTTACCCAGCGTAATGATGTTTTCAACCGAGTTTTTTGGGATGAACGCGTTAGTTCCAAAAAGACTTTACAGTTTTTTAAATCTTACAGAGTAGGTTTCAAGCCAAGAAAAGGCGCTGGGTTTAGTCGTAAAGACTTAGCGCTGCGCAATGCTTCCTGGTCTGTCTCTGACCTCTTTTCCAATCGTTCGAACGATGAAGGTAAAAGGGAAGGCTTCCAATCGTTGCTGGAAGTCGACAGCCCAGTCGCTAGAGATCAAATCGAAATCGATGATGAGGCTGAGTTCACGAATGAAGTGAAATCAGCTGCTAAGTTGTTTGGTGCGGACCTTGTGGGTGTGACAGAGATTGATGAGCGTTGGCATTACAGAACTCGCGTTGATGTGCGTGACTTTTCTGAGACGGATCCGGATTTGCCAGATGGGATGACGACGGTCATTATGATGGCGCATGCGATGGACTATAACTTGGTGAAAACCTATCCCTCTGCATTGGCCGGAGCCGCAACGGGAGCCGAATATTCCCATGAGGCTGCCATTGTTACACAGATGGTGACCTTTCTGCGCCAATTGGGTTTTGAGGCCCACGGCTCAATGAACGACACAGCATTGGTCATCCCCTACGCGGTCAAGGCAGGGTTGGGAGAGTACGCTCGTAATCAAATGGTGATCACGCCAGAATTTGGACCGCGTGTCCGGTTCTCAAAGATATTCACCAATGCACCGCTGGAAATTGATCAACCCAAGCGACCTGGTGTTCAGAAGTTCTGTGATATCTGCACCAAATGCGCGGATGCCTGTCCGGTAAAGGCGCTGCCTTATGGTCCTCCGAAAGCCGAGCCGGTTGATCAGTCGTCAATGAAGGGCGTGAAGAAGTGGACAGCCGATTGCGTAAAGTGTTTTGGGTTTTGGGCAGCCATGGCCAGCGACTGTGCCATCTGTATGCGTGTTTGTCCCTTCAACAGGCCCTACAACAGTTGGAAAGATCGTTTGTTCCTGAAAGTCGCGTTCAGCCGCTTCAGGAAACTGGCCCTGTGGTGGGATAACAAGAGTGACCGCGCTGAACGGGCTAAACCTGAAAAATGGTGGCGTGCAAACTAGCGCTCACAGGTTAATCGTCCTTCTATTTTGCTAGTTGTTCTCGACCGTCCGATTTGTATCTACGGGCCTTTCGCCAGGGAATCCATCCGCCAACTCTAACGCCAAGCCACATCGTTTTTGCCCAAAACCTGTTGACTCCCAAAACTTCATGAAGCGCTTCGAAATAGATGGCGTCAGCCTTTCGCCTTGTACCCGGCCAATGACGGTCATGATAGAGATAATCATGAAGGGCAGCCGCTTGCAGATAAATTGAATGAGCACGTGGGAAAAGCCAACGTAATCCAAGTGGAACAGAATGCCCGTTGAAAACAAAGCCTTTTGGCACAATTATCATTTCGGTTGGGTGTTCAAGCGACCCTACAGCATAGGGGAGTTCTTTCTCAACGACCCAGTTTTGCGGTAAAAACCCCGGCGGCATCCATGATTTTCTGCGGTTAGGATCGGAAGTTGCACTGACAATCATGTCTTCAGTAAATGCACTCATGGTAAAACGAAAACCTTCCATTCTTATTTTTTATGGTTTTAGTATGCACGAACTGATGCCAGTCCTTCAATCAGCAACTTCACACCCAAGGCTCCAAAGATCAGTCCAAAAGAAGCCTCAACCCCCTTGAAAAATCGTTGATAGCTTCGAACCGCCACACCTGTTGAAAAGAGCCAGGCATAAGCCGCATATATGAGCAAGGCAGAGAAGGCGACCTCGCCACCGACGAGTAGGAAGCCCCAACTTCCGAATTCCAGCGAGGCAACATACATCGAAATGGCAACCCACATCATTAGTGCTTTCGGATTGGTCAACACAACGAAAAGGCCCGTCATAAAGGCGTTGCCGTCTGACTTCAGCCTACTAGCGTGTGAAGTCACGCTATCTTTGGTTTTTATAATATAGTGAAGAGATCTAAGGCCCAAAAACAGCAAGTATCCGCCACCAACAATCTTCATCAAGTTTAACAGGAAGGGGAAACTCTCCAGCAATGCCCTCATGGCAAAAGCAAAGAAGATTGCGGTTAGAAAGACACCAACCGCCACGCCGCAGGCCGCCAACAATCCAGCCCGTCTTCCTGAACTTAATGAAATAGACGAGACCGCAAGCATGTTTGGTCCAGGTGCGACTTGGGCCAGGAATACACCGAGGAAGAGCGGTAAAAGTTCAAACATATCGTCGGTACAGTCGCTTTAGTTGTTTGCCAGGCAAATCAGGCAAATAGGTTTTGCTACGGTGATGGTTGAAATTAGCCATTTTAAGAAAAACCTTGTTTTGTGATGTCTATTACGTTCTGGGATTGTGCTCTGCACTATGACTCAAATTGTCAATCCGACAAATGGCTTTTTCTTACAGGAAAGGAGGACTTAGCCATGAAGACCAAAAGCAGAAGAGTTACTATTCCATTTATTATGCTCGGCTTATCGGCGGTTTCTATCGCTTCATTGCCGCAAGCAAACGCGGATGATTCAGAGCAATGCGTCGACCAACGACGGGTCTGTCTGAAACCCTGCATTAAAACCAAAGAAGACAAGGAGTTTCTTTTCTTGCAGCGGGAAAACGATGTTGCTAACGCGCAATCCGGTGCCGAGACAAAACCGCAATCTGCGTACGCCAGATGTAACGCTGAAAGAGATCGGTCATTAAAGAACATCAAAACTAACTACGAAACAGCTAAGTTTGAATGCCGGAGAGTCTCGCCTAACCCAAATCGATGTATCTTTGGCGCAGAAACGTTCAAGTTCTTTGCTGACGCTAATGCCCAGACACAACATGCCAACTGTCGAGCGAGAGCCGATCTTGATTATCAATCGGCCCTCGACGCCCAACGCAACCAGTCCAAGTACGACGAAATTCGTAATGAAACACCCCAGTCGGTTCAGGATGATTATGATCAATGTCGGCAGGATTGTGATGAGCAATACAAGATTTGCCTGAAGAACAATACAGGGAGCGGCGACAATGGCGGCGATGGATCTCCAGACATGCGTGATCCCAGCAAGCCTTGCACACCGGGAACAAGGCCAAATGCGCTTGGAATTTGTGTTAAGTTATTTCAGTCCTTTGGCATTCCGTCTCAGACCCAAGATGGTTGTCCTCCTGGCGAAGAACGAGGTCATGATGATCGCTGTAAACCAAAGATTTCTGTTTTAGGAGCAGTCCCAACGCGCGATGGTTGGACAGTGATTTGCCCCGCCGGAACCAAGCCTAGCCCGATTGATGGAGGTTGTGTTATTGATGTCGATCCAACTACCGCTGGCGGTGGTGACGATTCAACCGGTCCTATGCCTAAATGTCCTGATGGCTCTGAACCAGGAGCCGATGACGGTTGTTTCCCGATCATCAAAGACTTGCTGAAAGGTAAAAAGAAAGCGCTTTGGGCCGTCGACGCTTTGAAAGCTCTCGGTTCAAGTCGCTTAGATCCGATTGTTGGTCGAGAGTTGAATGCAATGCCAGCAAACGACGTTGAAAGCGTCATTGAGAATAGCCTGATTATGACGGAGTCAGAACCGCTTGATGAACAGGCGACTGAAGAAATCATGTCGACCTGGCGTTAAAACTCTAAAGGTATGAGGTGGGGTTTAGCCTAGGCTTGCCTCACCTTTTTCTGTCTCCCTTCCTGTTTCCCCTTGCTTAGGGAGAAGGATAGATGGGATTGTTGCCCAAGAGAATGAAATTAGATTGTGCGTCGAAATTCAGGAGCCGGGAATGAGCAAGCCTAGAGCAAGAGATATTGGAATACCCTTTGACGGCGTACCGGGAAAGTACAACGCGATTACAGACGTCCCGGGCGTCGAGGTTGGTGCCACGACACTGCTTGAAGATGACGCTCCTTTGGTCGTCGGCCAAGGTCCCGTTCGCACCGGCGTGACGGCGATACTGCCCCGCGGAAAAGGTAAAGAACCCAGTCCAGTGTGGGCGGGGCAGTTTTCGCTCAATGGAAATGGGGAAATGACAGGCAGCCATTGGATCAATGACGCTGGTTATTTTCTCGGGCCGATTTGTTTGACCAATACTCATTCTGTCGGAATGGCGCACCACGCAACCGTTGGTTGGATGGCGGAAAATTACGCTAGCCATTTCCAAGACGACCACGGTTGGGCCATGCCCGTAGTTGCTGAAACCTATGATGGGTGCACAAATGACATCGTCGGGCGTCATGTGACAGAAGACCATGTGCTAGCAGCGATCAACGGTGCTGAAACCGGTCCTGTCTCAGAGGGCAATAGTGGCGGTGGCACCGGAATGTTGACCTATGAGTTTAAAGGTGGAACTGGAACGGCCTCACGGAAAATAGAACTGGGCGGACAGAACTTTGTGATGGGAGCACTGGTCCAGTCGAATTTTGGCAGTCGTGCAGATTTTACGGTGCGCGGTGTTCCAGTTGGAAAAGAATGGCCGGAAGATGCTCCGCTGACGGCGTTGGCGTTACAAGAGCAGGGATCAATCATTGTTATCCTTGGTACAGACCTACCTTTTTTGCCAAACCAACTGCAACGGTTGGCCAAACGAGCCTCAATTGGAATCAGCCGAACAGGCACGCCAGGAGGCCATTATTCAGGTGATATTTTTCTGGCTTTTTCAACAGCGAACGATATTGGGATGCCGCCGATGTCAGAGGCAAATCAGCCGATGTTCAATGCAATGCAAAGCCTGAGTGACCATTATCTTGAAGAGGCTTATTCGGCAGCTGTTGATTCAATCGAAGAGGCAATTTTGAACGCGGTGATAGCCGCTGAAACGATGACTTTTGTGAAACCGTCAGGGTACCAAGCGAAAGCCATTGATCATGATCGCCTTCAAACAATACTGAAAAAATACAACCGCCTAGCTTAGCGAATCACGACCAAACGGTTAGAGTCTCTGATCGATGTCTGTATTTGAATAAAACGGTAGCGTGCTTTTTTTGGATTCTCACGAGGAATTCCGTGCACCTAAGTCGCAAAAGACTAGCAATTGCCTTAATCAGCCCGTATTTTCCCGACATATTTGATTCAATCTATTTCTAAGTTAAACGAGGGAGGCCCCCGCTATGATGACCAGAATTTCGGTTCAGTTCCTGCTATTATTTTTTGTGACAATTGTTGGCTCGGTTGGTTTGACGGAGCAGGCAAAGGCCGAAGACCCTAAGCGCGTCATCGAATCGGTTGCCGATTATGCGATTTCAAATATTGCTAATGGTGGTTCTTGGTCATCCAGACGGTCCGCCGCCCGTCAAATTGTATCCTCGCGTTTTGATGTGAAGGGCGCTGGCCGTTTTGCGCTTGGCAGTGGTTGGAAGAAAGCCTCTAAAAGCGAACAATCGGCCTACATCAAAGCCTTTGAAGCCACGCTTGTTGAGCGCATGCTAGACATCTTCGAAGACTACTCGGGCGAAACCATTCGCGTGGTCCGCGCAAGTAAGGATGCGAACAACGGCAAATACTACAACGTCTCCTCTGTTGTGCAGATGAGCAATGGAAATTCAATCCCTGTTGATTGGAGGCTGCGTTCAAGAAGTGGGCGTTTGCTTGCCATCGACGTTAAGCCTAAAGGCTTATCGATGTTACAAGCGATCCGTAAGGAATATAAGTCCGTCTTATCACGCAATGGCGGAGACCTGCAGGATCTCGTTGAACAAATGAAAACTCTGGTAGCACGATCAAAAAGCAAAAGATCCTAATTGATTAGCTTTATCTGGTTCTAATGAACAAGGGCAGCCATTGAACTGCCCTTGTTGTTTTAAAGTGTGTTTTTGGATCTATCTAGTTAGAGGCTTGTACTTGATACGGGTTGGCTGGTCCGCATCGGAACCAAGACGCTTCCGCCGGTCGGCCTCATAATCGGTATAGTTGCCTTCAAAAAACTCAACATGTGAATCACCCTCATAGGCGATGATGTGAGTGGCAATGCGGTCAAGGAACCAGCGATCGTGAGAGATGACCATGACACAGCCAGCAAAGTTTAAAAGCGCATCTTCAAGACTACGCAATGTATCCACATCCAGATCGTTTGTCGGTTCATCGAGCAGTAGGAAGTTCGCGCCAGAGCGAAGCATCTTTGCGAGGTGAACACGGTTACGTTCACCGCCTGATAGCTGGCCAACTTTTTTCTGTTGATCAGGGCCCTTGAAATTAAAGGAAGATACATAAGCACGGGAAGGCATCGTCTTTGTGCCTAGAGCAATTTGGTCGAGCCCGTCTGAGACTTCTTCAAAAACAGTCTTTTTTGCATCCAAGGTATCGCGGCTTTGATCAACATAACCAAGAACAACAGTATCGCCGACGCGGAAGGAGCCACTGTCAGGTTTCTCTTGATTAGTTAGCATACGGAAGAAGGTGGTTTTACCTGCACCGTTGGGGCCGATGATACCAACGATTGCTCCAGGGGGAATTTTGAAACTCAAGTCATCGATCAACAAGTGATCGCCGAAGCCTTTGGTGAGGCCTTCTGCTTCGACCACAAGGTCACCCAAACGCGGACCAGCCGGGATCATAATCGAACCTGCTTCGGGCGACGCTTTGGCTGCTGTCGCCAACAAATCATCATAGGCCTGGATACGGGCTTTAGATTTTGACTGGCGTGCTTTGGCACCTTGACGGATCCAGTCCAATTCCCGAGTAAGTGTCTTCTGGCGCGCACCTTCTGATTTTTCTTCCTGCACCAAGCGTTTCTCGCGGGCTTCCAGCCACGCAGAGTAATTGCCTTCAAACGGAATGCACTGACCGCGGTCGATCTCTAGGATCCATTCAGCAATGTTGTCGAGGAAGTAACGGTCGTGGGTGATGGCAACAACCGTGCCACGGTATTCGGCCAAGTGTCGCTCCAACCAAGCAACAGATTCGGCGTCCAAGTGGTTGGTTGGTTCGTCCAGCAATAGCAGGTCGGGCTGTTCAAGTAGCAACCGGCAGAGTGCAACGCGGCGGCGTTCACCACCAGAAAGCTTAGTGACATCAGCGTCTTTGGGGGGACAGCGAAGCGCGTCCATTGCGATATCTACCTTGCGTCCAAGATCCCAAGCATCTGCTGCATCGATGGCTTCTTGCAATTCGGCCTGTTCAGCAATGAGGTCATTCATTTCGTCATCAGTCATTTCTTCGCCGAACTTCAGACTGACTTCTTCAAACCGTTGAACCAGCGCATTGATGTCAGCAAGAGCCGCCATGACATTGCCTTCAACGTCTTTGGTCTCGTCGAGTTCAGGTTCTTGAGCCAAATAGCCAACCTTGGCACCTTTGGCGGAAAAAGCTTCCCCAGAGAATTCTTTATCTAACCCAGCCATGATCTTGAGGATTGTGGATTTACCAGCACCGTTATGACCAACGACACCAATCTTCGCGCCAGGTAAGAAGGAGAGATAAACGTTCTTGAGGATTTCTTTGCCGCCTGGAAAGACTTTGCGGAGTTCTTTCATCACATAGACGTATTGATAGGAGGCCATGATTTAGCTTTCGAATTTGACGAATAAAGGAATAAGAGCGGCTTTTAGCGCACAGCCGTGTGGTAGGGAAGAGGGATGATAAGATATCACAAGAAATACGCCTCGGCAGAACCATGCCTCCTGGTACTAGGAGCCAAATTTCCGACGTGAAGTGATGTTTGTGAGATAGTCCATTTGCTGAACTTTAGGTTCTTTGGTCGATTGATTGTGATATTTTAACCCAAATTGCTAAGCAAGCTCGCGAAAAAGCTTTTGAAGTTTGGCGACCTGCTCTAATATCGACTCTAATTCGTGTCCCAAGCATAAGCTTAGTGACCACATGTTGACTTTCAAGATTTGGGTTCGATGACAGGTTCAGGATCTGGCTCAGGCCATAGACTCATTGCTTGGCTTATTCACTTGCTGACGGCTCTAGGGGCGGTCATCGGGATGATGGCCTTATTGGCGATTTTCGAAGGCGACTACCATGCGTCGCTTTGGTGGCTGGTGCTCGCGCTGTTCGTGGATGGGATCGATGGCCCTCTTGCCAGACATTTCAATGTGACCAAGGTGTTGCCCGGGTTTAACGGTAATACCCTGGATGAAGTGATCGACTATTTCACTTACGCGATTATACCGGCGATTTTTGCCTATATGGTTGGCTTGGTGCCTGCCGGTTGGGGACTCGTCGCTGCGGGAATGATCCTGTTGTCTTCGTTGTACTACTACGGCAATTCCGATCAGAAATCGGAAGACTATTTTTTCAAGGGTTTCCCCGTCGTCTGGAACATTGTTGTTTTCTACCTCTATATTTTGCAAATGAGCCTATGGGTGAATTTGGGTGTCTTTACTCTTTGTGTGATCTTGTCTTTTGTACCAATCTACTTTGTTCACCCTGCTCGGGTTGTTTTCTGGCGGAAAATCACGCTGCCTGTGACGATACTCTGGGGTGTTGCCAATCTTGTGATTCTGATTACTTATGAACGTAAGGAGCCAGGTTGGCTTATGGTGATCTCACTTGTTTGCTTGACCTATTTGATTGGCATAGGACTGTGGCGGACCGTGAAAGGCCCCTTAATCAAAGGATAGACTATGCAGACGATATTTGTGTTTGTGAAATGCGAACTGGGCCAGGCTTACAAAGTGGCGGCTGACCTGGTGGACAACGTGACTGAATTGTCAGAGGTTTATTCAATTTCGGGTGAATTTGATTTGATGGCCAAAGTTCACTTGGATGACGGCTACGATATTGGCCGATTTGTGAACGAAAAAGTACACGCAATCGATAACATCAAAGACACTCAAACTTTGATGACCTTCAACGCCTTTACTTGATAGCTGGTATTGCCAGAGATCTCGACGATACGCTGAACAAACTAGACAATCTCGAAATGCATCGGTTCCAAGAGAACGTCTTTGCTTATTTTCTGATGTCTAGAGAGAAGCTTTGAGCCGCCAAAGATATGGACTGGGGATCGATAAGCGAACGACGCTTGATTTCTGAGAATGGCTTCGTTGTATCGATAAGATGCAGATCATAGGCCATTTGAGAACTGTAGCTAGGCATCAAACTTTTGAGAGAAATAGGCTTCTCAGTCGCCTTAGTTTCAAGCACGCGATGCAACAAACCGTTCCGGCCATTGCGCCCAAAGGGTGAGAAGCGCGATGGAGCACTGTTCAGGTGTGCGATTTCTGTCACCAGGCTATGGAGCAAGGAACGGGCAAAAAGTTCGTTTTCATATACTTTGTAGAGGTAAACTCTATCTTTTTTCTGGTGGCTATGGCGTCCGATGACGGCTGTTTCACTGCCGATAATGAAACTTAGTTCGTGGCCACCCACCAACGCTTGTAACAGAGAATAATCAGCATCAGAGCTACCAGAAGCAATTAGTTTCACAGCAAGAAAACGCCCATCAGAAAAGCCAAAACTAAGGGCGAGTTGATGCCGTTCTTCTTCACTACTGGGATCGATATGAACCAGATCGACCGTCTTGACCTGACTTAAGTCCAGTATTTCATTAGAGAGAATTCGATTGGCCTGATCGTCTAACCGGTGGAAGTTTTCGACCGCAATAAAATCGTCAAAAACTTCAACGACAGCTTCCGATTCGGGTCTGTCCAAGTCTGTGCGACCATGCGCGGGCGTTTTCGTAAACACCCAAGCTGAAAAGACTAGTCCCACCATAACAAGAGTTACGGCAGCTAAATTCGCAATCTTTGAATACATCCATCAACAGCTTTTTTGTAAGAAGTGATGAGAAGTATCGCTGAAATATTTGTGTATTTAAAGAAGAACTTATTAGGGAATCCGAATATCTGGAGTCGTTAAAGCAGATAAAATTGATAAAAATCGAAGTAATGGATTCGTGTTGGAGTCCATTTGATTTCAGAATGACTTCGTGGATGGACTATTGCCAAAAACAGTACTTAGATTCCTGAAATATATGATTGTTTATTTATGGTAACGGGCATGAAATGGAGTGATTATTGTCCTGAACTCCGAAAAAGCAATGAGCTCTTCCCAGAGCCTGATTTGCGATCATAAAAAGAACCCTGGGGCAATAAAGACCGTTGAGCCTGAATGACTCTAGTCTTATAAGGCGTTGATTTGCCCATATGGTGGCAACGTTCGCTGCTCATTCTTAGCTGAAGAAACTCCTGTTATGCCAAAACGTACAGATATAGAATCCATCCTGATTATCGGGGCTGGACCCATTGTCATAGGTCAAGCTTGTGAGTTTGATTACTCTGGTGCCCAGGCTTGCAAAGCTCTCAAGGAAGAGGGCTATCGTGTTATTCTCGTCAATTCCAACCCGGCGACGATCATGACCGATCCAGAATTGGCAGATGCAACCTACATCGAGCCTGTAACGCCTGAAATCGTTGCCAAGATTATAGAAAAGGAGCGTCCAGACGCTCTGTTGCCAACGATGGGCGGTCAAACTGGCCTGAACACAGGATTGGCTCTCGCTGACGATGGTACGTTGGAAAAATTCGGCGTTGAGTTGATAGGGGCAAATGCCGAAACCATTAACAAAGCCGAAGATCGCTTGTTGTTCCGCGATGCGATGGACCGCATTGGCCTTGAAAGCCCACGATCCCGTTTGATCTCTTCAATGGATGAAGCCGAAGAAGCCCTAGAGTTTATTGGTCTTCCTGTGATTTCTCGACCTTCTTTCACTCTTGGTGGGCAAGGCGGCGGTGTCGCTTACAACCGTGATGAATACTTCGATCTCATCGCGCAGGGTCTCAGATTATCGCCAGTCAGTCAGGTCTTGGTTGAAGAGTCTGTCATCGGTTGGAAAGAATATGAAATGGAAGTTGTCCGCGATCAAGCCGATAACTGTATTATCATTTGCTCCATTGAAAACGTCGATCCGATGGGCATCCACACGGGTGATTCCATTACGGTTGCGCCAGCCCTGACACTGACGGACAAAGAATATCAGATCATGCGAAATGCCTCGATCGCTGTGTTGCGCGAAATTGGTGTTGATACGGGTGGCTCTAACGTTCAGTTTGCGGTTAATCCAGACAACGGTCGATTGATCGTGATTGAGATGAACCCACGCGTTTCTCGCTCATCCGCCTTGGCCTCAAAAGCGACTGGTTTCCCGATTGCAAAAATCGCTGCTAAGTTGGCGGTCGGTTATCATTTGGACGAGCTTGATAACGATATCACTAAAATCACGCCGGCTTCATTCGAGCCATCGATTGATTACGTTGTGACCAAAATTCCACGTTTCACATTTGAGAAGTTTCCGGGATCAGAGCCGCACCTAACAACAGCAATGAAATCTGTTGGTGAGGCAATGGCAATCGGGCGTAACTTTGCTGAGTCCGTTCAGAAGGCGTTCCGTTCTATGGAAATCGGCCTTGATGGCTTTGATGAAGTTGATATCCCAGGCGCCGTCACTGGCCAGGGATCAGTTGACAAAGAAGCTGTCATCGCTGCGCTCTCCAAGCCTGAACCAAACCGCGTGATAACAGTTGCGCAAGCATTCAGACATGGCCTCTCGGTCGATGAAATCCATCAGGCATGCAGAATTGATCACTGGTTCCTTAGACAAATCGAGCAGCTGGTATCTGCGGAAGCTGAATTGCGACAGTCTGGCTTACCAAGTGACAGCGAAGAGTTGTTGCGTTTCAAGAAGCTAGGTTTCTCAGACCGTCGGATTGCGAGCGTGACTGGCGTTAGCGTCGATGAAGTCGTTGCTGCCAGGGCAGCAACAAAGGTTGCTCCAGTTTACAAACGCATCGATACTTGCGCGGCTGAGTTTCCTTCTGTGACGTCTTATATGTACTCGGCATATGAGGGCGACGGAATTAACCCACCAGAAAGCGAAGCTGAACCAAGTGACAGAAAGAAGGTGATGATTCTTGGTGGCGGACCAAACCGTATCGGCCAGGGCATCGAATTTGATTACTGTTGTGTTCACGCGGCTTATGCTTTGTCAGAGGCCGGTTACGAGACAGTTATGGTAAATTGTAATCCAGAGACTGTTTCAACGGATTATGACACGTCAGATCGCTTATACTTTGAGCCCTTGACAGCGGAAGATGTAATCGAAATCGCGAAGGTTGAGCAAAGCAAAGGGGAACTGCTTGGTGCAATCGTGCAATTCGGTGGGCAAACACCCTTGAAACTTGCGGCCGCTCTGGAGGCGGCTTCAATTCCTATTCTTGGGACTTCACCAGACGCTATCGATTTGGCTGAAGATAGAGAGAGATTTCAAAAACTTCTCAAAGAGCTGGACTTGTTACAGCCGAATAACGGCATAGCCTTTACCGCCGAGCAGGCGCAGGAAGTGGCTGAAGAAATTGGCTATCCTGTTCTATTGCGCCCGTCTTATGTTCTGGGTGGTCGGGCGATGGAGATCATTCATGATCGCCCCGCGTTGCAACGCTATGTACAGTCGGCGGTTCTTGTGTCCGGCGATAATCCAGTTCTGATCGACTCATATTTACGCGACGCTATCGAGGTAGACGTCGATGCTGTTTCAGACGGCAAAGATGTCTATGTGGCAGGTATCATGGAACATATTGAAGAAGCTGGTATTCATTCCGGCGATTCCGCTTGTTCGCTGCCACCACGGACCCTGGCTGGTGAGTTGGTTGAAAGGTTGAAAGACCAGACTATCCAGTTGGCAAAAGCTCTGAATGTTGTCGGGTTGATGAACATTCAGTTTGCGGTTCGTGGTTCTGAAATTTACGTACTTGAAGTTAATCCACGTGCCAGCCGGACCGTGCCTTTTGTCGCTAAGGCAACAGGCATTCCAATTGCAAAAATCGCCGCTCGTGTAATGGCGGGTGAGAAGGTTACCGACTTTGACCTCACGTCGAAAATGAAGTCTGGTCATATCGCAGTAAAAGAGGCTGTTTTCCCGTTTGAACGTTTCCCTGGTGTAGACATTGTTCTTGGCCCTGAAATGCGGTCAACGGGTGAAGTCATGGGATTGGACCACGATTTTGGTCACGCATTCCTGAAGGCACAGTTGGCAGCTGGCAACAAATTGCCTGAAAGCGGCTGTGTGTTCATATCACTGCGTGATCACGATAAACCAAAAGGTGCTGATCTTGCTAAGAAATTCATCGACATTGGTTTCTCGGTTATGGCCACCCGCGGAACCGCTGAAACAATGTCAAAAGCGGGACTTGAGGTTCAAATCGTAAACAAGGTGCTCGAAGGGCGTCCCAATATTGTGGACGCAATGAAGTCGGATGAGGTGCAATTGGTTCTCAATACGACCGAAGGTGCTCAAGCCATAGCCGACTCCTTTTCGCTTCGCCGCACAGCCCTAACGGCTTCATTGCCGTACTCCACCACGTTGGCCGGGGCATTTGCAGTTGCGGAAGCAATAAGGGTTAAACAACACGAGAACCTTGAAGTTGCCTCTTTGCAATCTTATTTTAGTGCCTGATTGAAAAAAATCAGCTACTGTAGCGCGCCCGAATTAGGCAACTCACTTGAATTGGACTTGGAATTACGATGGATAAGGTACCTGTAACCGCTTTAGGTTTTGCACAAATGGAAGAAGAAGTGTGGCAGCTGAAAACAGTTGAGCGACCTTCTATCATTAAGGCGATTGCTGAAGCGCGTGAGCACGGCGATTTGTCGGAGAATGCTGAATATCATTCAGCCCGCGAGAAGCAGTCCTTTATCGAAGGTCGAGTGCTAGAGCTTGAAGACAAAATTTCTCGTGCTGAGGTCATTGATGTCACAAAGCTGACAGGAGACGATGTTAAGTTCGGCTCTACAGTGACGGTTGTTGATGAAGACACAGATGAGGAAGCCACATATCAAATCGTGGGTGAAGTCGAAGCTGACATTAAAGCTAACAAGCTTTCAATCACAGCGCCATTGGCGAGAGCTATGGTGTCCAAGAAAGTCGGAGCTTCGGTCGAGGTTTCCACACCGAAGGGTGTTAAGTACTATGAGATCCTGAACATTCAATACATCTGATCTTAAGAGAAATGAGAATCAGTTGCTGTTCGTCGACTGATTCGCTCCTTCTTCAAAGGCGGTCCACCCTTCCGCAGGGCCAAATTCGGCTCGTCAGTTGGGCTAGACGAGTGAAACCTGCGATTCCTGCTGCCTGTTAGTTCACAAATTGTCCATTTCTCAAACTCCTAATTGCGATAAAGGCGAGAAAATGGCAGTTTTCGCCTCAATTGTTATCGTCTTGATTTGGGGGAGACTATGTTTTTGTTTAAAAAGTCACTTGGCATCTTTGCTTTCTTCGTGGCTGTTCTGGCGTTGCCAGTTTTTGAGGCTTCTGCACTTGGTGGCAGAAATGCAGACGAGGCAGCTTTTAGCAAATCCACATCTGGTGGATACGGAAACTTAAGAGGTGTTGGTGGCCGTCAGGTTGATTTCACCAACAAATACGGTAAGGGCACTATTGTTATTCAATACAAGGAAAAGCGCCTTTACTATACGCTAGGCAATGGTAAGGCGATCATCTATCCAATCGCTGTTGGTAAAAGTTACGGTCGTCGTGTGAAAGGTTCTACCAGGATCAATCGCAAGGTTGTCGGCCCAACATGGCGTCCAACAGCGTCCATGCTTGCTGCTAATCCTAAATTGCCTTCTGTTATACCGCCAGGTCCAAAAAACCCGCTCGGCACACATGCGCTTTATCTTGGATGGCAATACATTCGCATTCATGGCACAGCGAACCCAAGTTCTATTGGACGTGCAGTTTCAGCTGGTTGTATCCGCATGTACAATAAAGATGTTGCGGCGCTTTATAAGAAAGTTAATGTCGGAACACGCGTTGTTGCGATTGAATAATCAGATAGAAATTTAGACTGATTGTAAAACCGGCTATTCTGAAGGACTAGCCGGTTTTTTCTGTCAGCCGTTCAAGCCGCAGCGATTGGAACGCCCGGCTTGCGAAAGGATGCCCTGACAGTCAAAGAGGTTTTCACTTGGCTAACATTGGGCGCGCAAGTCAGTTGTCCAGTTAAGAAACGTTGGAACGCGTCCATGTTGGGCGCAACGATTTTGAGCAGAAAATCGATTTCCCCGGAAAGCATATGACATTCTCTCACTTCCGGCAGGGATCGCATCAGGTTCTCAAAAGCAACTAGATCTGCTTCAGCCTGGCTTACTAAACCAACATTGGCAAAAACAGTCACACTGAAGCCGAGAAGTTCTTGATCAACCGCAGCATTGAAGCCTTTGATGTAACCTTTGTCTTCCAAGTTCCTTACCCGACGAAGGCACGGCGGTGGCGAAATTCCTACACGCTCCGCCAATTCGACGTTGGTCATACGACCATCTTCTTGCAGCTCCGCTAGGATTTGTCTGTCGATAGAATCAATCTTGTGATCGGTCATAAGTCAAATTCTCTCCCAGCTCGGAGTCATAAAGTTTTGTAATAAAATTTCAAGACTGAGTCATAATAATTCTCGAATCTGTTTTGTTCTGTTGCTTCGTTCCCACGCTGCCGTTAGACACTAACATGAGTAAGGAAGGTACCCGGATGACATCACCCAGTTGTTGGATTCTCCACGATGGACGCATTGGAAATGTTGTTCAATGCGAAGGACTCGCGACTGCTTTGGGTCTGTCTCCTACTCTGAAAACAGTTGAGTTAAGCTTTCCTTGGAACAAGTTGCCAACAGGCTTGTGTCCCAGATCAACTTCTTTGATTTCAAGAGGGTCTTCCGATCTGAGTGGTCCCTATCCGGATTTAGTTATTGCCTGTGGACGGCAAACGGTTCCTATTGCTTTAGCGATCAAAAAAGCCACGAGCGGTAAGACAGCGACGGTCTACATTCACGAGCCTTATGTTTCGCCTGCTCTCTTTGATACCGTCATTGTTTCTGAGCATGACCGATTGCATGGCGACAATGTAGCAAGGCTCAAAGGATCATTGAATGCCCTGTCTGATGTAAATCTAGACATCGCTCGTGAGGCCTATAAGGAACGCTTCGCAAATCTGCCACGTCCACTCGTTGGGGTTTTGATCGGCGGCGGGAACGGCGCTTATCAAGTGACCAGTGAATCCATCAAAGAATTGGTCGATATGCTGGCTAACCTCTCTTTAGAAGCTGGAGCTGGGTTGGCCATCACGACATCCAGGCGGTCTGGTGTTGAGCTAGAGGCAACCCTTCGTAGGGCAATCACAGAACGGAACTTACAGGCTGACGTTTGGTACGCTGGTGCGGAAGACCCAGGAGACAACCCTTACAAAGGGATTTTGGCTCTATCTGACTCCTTCGTGGTGACGTCTGATTCGGTCAATATGGCTTGTGAGCCAGCATTTACCGGCAAACCAGTACAGGTTTACCATTGGCCAGGTGGGCGAAAGAAGTTTTTTGAATTCCATGATTCGTTCGAAAACTATGGCATCACGAAGAAATTTGCTGGCAAGTTGGCGCATTGGGACTACGAGCCTTTGCGTGAAACTGAAAGAGCCGCGGACTTTGTTCGGGAACGGCTAAAGGGCCGGTTCAAATTTAGTTGATTCGTAAGAGTCACATTGATCCTCTTTGACGATTCAAGTAGTGCTGAATCCCCAACGATTCGCCCCGTACAAAGGCTCATTACCATGGCAGAAACTAAACATAGTCGCGTTCTCATTATTGGCTCTGGTCCGGCAGGATACACCGCCGCAATTTATGCTGCCCGCGCTAGTTTAGAGCCGATGTTGATCCAAGGGCTACAACCAGGTGGCCAATTGTCGATCACAACCGAAGTTGAAAACTATCCGGGTTTTGAGGCAGCTGTTCAAGGACCATGGTTGATGCAACAGATGGAGGCACAAGCCCGTCATGTTGGTACAGAAATGGTCTTTGACACTATTGTCGAAGTTGAGTTAGACAAACGGCCTTTCGTTGCGAAAGGTGACTCAGGGACATTGTACACCGGTGACACGTTGATCATATGTACTGGCGCACAAGCGCGTTGGTTGGGGTTAGAATCAGAGCAGAGATTCCAAGGCTTTGGTGTTTCCGCCTGTGCAACCTGCGACGGTTTCTTCTTCAGAGGCAAGGAAATTTGTGTGGTAGGCGGTGGAAACTCTGCTGTGGAAGAAGCGCTCTATCTGACAAACCATGCAAGTAAGGTCACTTTGATCCATCGTCGTGATGAATTGCGTGCGGAAAAAATTCTTCAGGAGCGTCTTTTCAAACATCCAAAGATCGAAGTTCTTTGGGATACAACAGTCGAAGAAATCCTCGGCGAAGAAGGCGCTGGTGTGACCGGCGTAAAACTGCAGAACCGTAAAACTGGCGAAAATTCTGAACTCGCTTTAGACGGTGTGTTTGTCGCTATTGGCCACGACCCAGCGACAGCTTTGTTCAAAGGCAAACTGGAGATGGATGAGTCCGGTTATTTGATTACGGGACCTGATTCGACGAAAACTGATATTCCAGGCGTTTACGCGGCAGGCGACGTGAAAGACAAAGTCTTCCGTCAGGCGGTGACGGCGGCTGGCATGGGCTGCATGGCTGCTCTAGAAGCTGAGAAATTCATCGCAGAGCAAGAAGATTAAACTAGAAACTTCTTTGCTTCGTCGGTTTTGGGGAAATTGAAAAACTCTTCAGCAGGGGTTTGTTCGGCCATTCTACCTTTGTGAATAAAGATCACTTCGTCCGCAATGCGTTTGGCCTGACGAAGGTTGTGTGTGCTCATGACGATCTTTGTACCGGCGGTGTGCAAATCGTTGACCAGGTTTTCGATTTCTGTAGTGGCTTCTGGATCTAGACTGGATGTTGGCTCGTCCATGAAAAGTATTTCAGGGGACAGAACAAGGGCTCGAGCAATCGCCAGTTTTTGTTGTTCACCGATGGAGAGAGACCGCGCAGGCTGAGCGGATTGGTCGATTAATCCAACTTGCAACAAGGCCTTTTCCGCCAGTTCCTTGTGGCGAGAACGTGCAACACCATTTGCCCTCAAAGCAAAAACCAAGTTGGCTAAGGCTGATCTTCTCAAAAGGACAGGACGTTGGAAGACGAATGCCTGGTGTCTCCTGGTGTTTTCTGAAGCGTGCCATTTCACGATACCTGAAGTGGGCTTGATCAAACCGTGACAAAGTCTGAGAAAGGATGATTTGCCTGCGCCGTTGGCCCCTAAAACAACCGTCCTCGTGCCAGCACTCAGTGTCAACGACAAGTCTGAAAGCAGTTCTCGTCCGTTGGCGAGGTATGAGGCGTTCTCCAGTGTCAAAGGTAAGATCATGAAGACGACACCCCTTGCCAGCGATTGCTAAGCGCTGTGACGGCTTGGCTGGCTAAGTTAACCAACAAGGAGATCAACAACAAAACGATGCCAAGTGCGACAGCAAGGTTGAGATTACCTTTGGAGGTTTCCAAGGCAATCGCGGTCGTCATAACTCTTGTAACATGCTCGATGTTACCACCGACAATCATCACCGTGCCGACTTCGGCGATGGCGCGACCAAACCCGGCGAGCAGCACCACTGAAAGAGAAAACCGTGCCTCCCACAGAAGTGTTGGGATGGAGCCCAAAGCAGTGATGCCAAATGAACGGAGCTGCTCGTCGTATTCCTGATGAAAACTTAGCACCGTCTGTCGGGAAAGTGCAGCAACAAGAGGCGTTATCAGTACAGCCTGGGCGATGATCATTGCGGCAGGTGTATAGAGTAGGCCAAAGATGCCGAGTGGTCCGGTTCTGCTCAGCATCAGGTAGACCAGCAACCCGACCACGACAGCGGGTAGACCAAACAAAGCGTTTAGGATGGCGACAAAAAAAGATCGGCCTGGGAAAGACTTTACCGCCAAGAAGGCACCCAGAGGCAAACCGATAGCCGCCGCGAAGATTAGCGCAAAGAAGCTAACGCGTAGAGACAAGACCACGATTTCGACCAGAGCAGTGTCAAATGACCAGATTAGATCGAAAGCTGTCGCTGCTGCTTCCCAGAGGCTTTTCATTCGCGTTATACTACCATCATAAAAAGAGCGGTCTTTAACCGCTTGAAACAGCCATTAGCAAAATCTACGAGGATTGACGAGCCTTTGGTCGATAAAGCCCCACCACGCCGCGCCGTCGCGAAAGCCACTTCGGAAGAGGAACTGGCTGGATTTCTGTTGCGACCTGATATGTGTCGCAAGGATCTAACCGAAATCGTTGCTGGTTTTGATCAAGATGGCAATGAGAGTCGGTCGGCAGTTGTTGTTGAACGCCCCCTAACTCTTTTTTTGAACGGCCAGGAGATTGTCACGATGATGACGATTTCAGATTACCCAGATTTTCTCGCCGTTGGTTATTTGCTCAATCAAAACATGCTTCAACCCGATGATAAAATTGAGGCTATCGATTACGATGACGACTTAGAAACTGTTGTCGTTCGCACGAACCGGCAAACTGATTTCGAAGAAAAGTTGAAGAAAAAAACGCTGACCTCTGGCTGTGCTCAAGGCACCGTGTTTGGCGATATCATGGAGAAGTTAGAAGAGGTGAAACTCATTTCTTCTAATCGGCTAAAAACAACTGACTTGTTCGCGCTTTTGAGGAAAATCAATGGAACGCCCAGCCTCTATTTGGAAGCAGGGGCAATACATGGTTGTGCCTTGTGCAAGGGAAACCAACCGTTGGTCTATATGGAAGATGTGGGGCGGCATAATGCAGTCGACAAGATTGCGGGTTACATGCACCTGAACTCGATTGAACCTGATGACAAGGTGTTCTTTACCACTGGTCGTTTGACGTCGGAAATGGTGATAAAGACGGTGTCCATGGGGATACCAGTCCTCATTTCCAGGTCAGGATTTACCGCTTGGGGCGTGGAACTTGCCTGCCAAACCGGGCTTACGTTGATTGGTCGTGCCAAAGGCAAGCGCTTCACGGTTTTGTCCGGGCAAGAACGTATCGAATTTGATCATCTTGAGGAAGTAACCAATGAAAGTTGATCAGGTCATAGGGGTGGTTCTTGCCGGCGGTCTCTCGCGCCGGATGGAAGGCGGTGACAAGTCATTCAAACAGATAGCGGGGCAAACTCTTGTGGAAAGAGTGTTGGAGCGATTTGATCCACAGGTTCCGGAAGTAATCATCAATGCTAATGGGGATGTTAACCTTTTCGCTCATCTCAAAAGGAAAATCATTCCTGACGTGTTCGAGGGTTTTGCAGGACCTTTGGCAGGCATTTTGACTGGCATGACCTGGGCGAAGGTAAATCGCCCAACGGCAACACACATTCTAACTGTACCTTGTGATGGTCCTTTTTTACCGAGAGACTATGCTGAGAAGATGGTGGAGGGGTTAGAGGAAAATGAAATCGTTATGGCCTGTTCCAACGGCAGAACACATCCGGTTGCGGGATTGTGGCCTGTGCGTCTCTGTAGTGACCTGGCTGATGCTTTAGAGCAAGGTGTTCGGAAGGTGGATCAATGGACGGCATCCTATAAGGTTAACTTGGTAGAATTCCACAATGTCTTGGGTGTTGATCCGTTTTTTAACGCTAATCGCCCGGGCGATTTGGAGGAAGCCGAAAGACTGTTGATCTCATTAGAAGAAAGAAGCTAGCATTGTGACTGAAGCCAGAAAAATTCATCTGTTGGGCCTGCCGCAGGATAACAACTCAATTGAATTAGTTCCGACTTAATCTGACATAGTAGTCCTTCCAGCTAGCTGGAAGGACTACGTTCGGCTCTTGAAGGAGCCAGCCGTTTCCGGTTTTGATGTAGGTGCAAACCAAAAACATCAAACAAAGGAAACTACG